>JAEUIP010000283.1 GCA_016795075.1 Planctomycetaceae bacterium
TCCCCCAAGGGGGAGAAGGGAGACCATAAGGTGAAGGTGAACCTCGGAAAAGGGACTGACTCGCGAAGCACCATACGGCGAAGGTGAACCTGGGAACAGGGACTGACTCGCGAAGCACCATACGGCGAAGGTGAACCTGGGAACAGGGACTGAATCGCGATGCACCATACAGCGAAGGTGAACCTCGGAACAGGGGCTGACTCGCGAAGCACCATACGGCGCGGGGTGAACTTCGGACCAGGAAACCTACGCTCGATGCACCATAAGTAGCGGGGTGATATTCGGCCCCGGGAGCTGCACTCGTGAAGCAACATGAGACTTGCGGGACCCCGCCGACATCACTTCTGGGGCGAAGGATTGGTGTTTGTGCGATTAATGCTTAAAACGGGCTTCAATGCGGGTGGTCGGGAATTACACTGGGGCGTGGTTTGTTCCGCGATTGCACCCCTGCCGATCGGCTGGATGAACCAATCGATTTCGCTCTGCACTTATTCTCTTGGGACACGTATTCATGTTTCACCAACGACAAACTCGCCGAATGTTTTTGATGTTCCTGAATGCGGTGCTGCTGAATGCCCTGATTCTGAGCGGGCTGGAGGGCCTAACAACTGCCGACGATCGGAAGCCTTTGGATCACGATGCCTACGATCAATGGAAATCGGTGTCGGCTCGTGGATTGTCCGTCGATGGAAATTGGTTTTCCTATCAAACGACCCAGGGCTGGGATGCAACGGAAGTCCGACGGTTGTACATTCGGAGCACCAAGTCGGAAGTGGAGTATATGGTCGAACGAGGTCGCAGCGCTGTATTTACTCGGGATGGCCGCTTCGCCGTGTTGGTGGTTGACCCTGATCCCGCCGCCCTCAAGAAAAGCGTCGCGGAGAAGCTGCCCGAGGAACAACGACCGCAACCGCAGTTGGCCATCCTGAATTTAGAAACCGGGCAAATCAAAACCACACCTAACGTTCGCTCGTTCCAGTTGCCCGAGAAGGGAACGGATTGGGTGGCTTATCTGGTCCCCCTATCGGCCGCAGCGAACGTGTCTGCCAATCGAAGCACTTTAGATCCGGTGTTGGTTCCACGCCAAAATACGGCGGGTATCACGACTCTGGTCAAGTTGTTTGCTCCCGTGCCGAAAGAAGCTCCGCCGGGCAACCCAACGTCGGGTTCAACGACACCAACCGGTGAGAAGTCCGAAACAAAACCCTCCAGTCCGCAGGCAACCGAACCCAGTGTCTCCGAGCGCAATGCTGCGCGACCTACAGGCGGTTCATCCAGTGGATCCGCTCGTGGTCGTGGTCGAGGGAACGCGGGCAACGATAGTACAAAACCAGAAAGCGGAAGCGCGAAGCAGGAACTTGTGCTGGAACAATTGAGTTCGGGGCGGCAGTGGCGCTTTCCGAATACGACCGAGTTTGCCTTCGATAAGTTTGGTAAACACTTGTCTTGGGTTGTGGACGGCGCTGCAGAACAAGAGGGCGTGTGGATCACTCCGTTGCAAGAACCCATTCATCCTCGCCGAGTTTTTGCTCAGACGGGTAAAATTACTGGTTTGGTCTTCGATGAAACGGCAGCGAAGCTTGCCTTTACCCACCAAGCCGAAGCGGATGAAAAAGAGAAGAAGTTACCCGCTCCGGTAAGCGTGTACCTGGTGCGACTGGCGGAGGCCGCGGAACCCGCGATCGTTGCCGCCGTCGGTAGTCCGGGGCTTCGCGACGGATGGACGATTCAGCCGCAAACAACCTTGTCGTTTTCGAAGTCCGGGAATCGTTTGTTCTTTAACACCACCCCCAAGGCCGCTGACGAAAACGATGCAAGTTCGAACGACGAAGCGAAGGCACCCGGCGCGCCGGTCGCCAAATTGGATATCTGGCATTGGTCCGAGCCATTACTGCAAACGGTCCAACAAGTGCAAATCAATCGACTGCGGCAAGAAAACTATCGCGCGGTTTATCATGTTGAAGCCAAACAAATTGTGCAGTTGACGGAGGCCGCCACACCGTCGATCGTGATTGCTGCGGAAAACGATGGCAACGTCGGTGTCATGGTGACTCCGGAGCCTTATCAGGTCGAACGGACTTGGGAATCCCCGGGTTTTGCCGACGTTTGGCTGGTCGATGTTCGCACGGGAAAACGAAGCAAGGTCTTGGAGCGAGTTCAAGCCAACGTTCAACTATCGCCCAACGGACAATACCTCTATTGGTGGGACGGTCAGACGCGGCAATGGAGCGCGATGGAAACAAGGCAAAAGAAGGTCTTTAACCTAAGTGCCGGTCTGCCGCAAGCGCTGCACGACGAAGACCATGACACTCCGAATTTACCCAGTTCCTATGGGTCGGCGGGTTGGACCGAAAAGGACAAGCATTTTCTGTTGTACGATCGATACGATCTTTGGCAGATCGATCCTACGCAAAAGCAACCTCCCGTGTGTTTGACACAGGGGATCGGACGTCAGCGGCAAATTCGTTTGCGCCGCGAGCGTCTGGATCCGGAAGAAAAGTTTGTGCCCTCGGATGGTTCGTTGTATTTCAGCGCCTTTGCCGAAACCACGAAGAGCAGCGGGTACTTTGAATTGCAACAAGGGAACGAACCGAAGCTTGTCGAGTTGATCCTGTTGCCCGAGCGAATGGACAGTCTGCTCAAGGCCGAATCCGCCGACGTCGTCGTGTTGACGCGTCAGGATTTTCGACGCTTCCCTGATCACTGGAAGACCAGTTTGAAGTTCACGGACTTCCAACGACTCACGAAAATCAATGCCCAACAAAACGATTACCGCTGGGGTTCTGCCGAGTTGATCGACTGGACCAGTACCACGGGCCGACCATTGACGGGCTTGTTGTACAAGCCAGACAATTTTGATCCAAAGTCCAAGTATCCGATGTTGGTCTACTACTACGAACGGGACTCGGATAATCTGCATCAATATTATGCTCCCGCTGCCGGACGTTCGGTGATCAACATTAGCTTCTATGTCAGCCGCGGATATATCGTGTTTGTACCCGATATCGTCTACGCTTCTGGTTCGCCAGGGCAAAGCGCGATGGACTGTATCATTCCAGGCGTTGATCGAGTGGTTGCCCAAGGGTTTGTTGACGAAAAGCGAATGGGTTTGCAAGGGCACAGTTGGGGTGGCTATCAAACCGCTTATCTGGTCAGTCAAACGGACCGTTTTGCGGCCGCCGAGGCTGGGGCGCCGGTGGCGAACATGACCAGCGCCTACGGGGGAATTCGCTGGGAGAGTGGCCTCAGTCGAATGTTCCAATACGAACGGACACAAAGCCGGATCGGTCGTACACTGTGGGAAGATCGGCAAGCCTACATTGATAACTCGCCGCTGTTCTTTGCCGACCGAATCAAGACGCCTTTGTTGATCCTGCACAACGACAACGACGGCGCGGTGCCCTGGTACCAAGGCATCGAGCTGTTCATGGCCCTGCGTCGGTTGGGAAGACCGGCGTGGTTGTTGAATTACAATGGCGAGCCGCACGGGATTGTCAAAGAAGAAAATCGCCGCGACTTTGCGGTTCGAATGCAACAGTTCTTTGACCACTATCTCCAAGGTGCCCCGCCCGCGAAGTGGATGGAAAGTGGTGTTCCAGCGAAGGAAAAAGGTCGCGAGTTTGGATTGGAGTTGGTCCCGCCACCCGGCCAAAATTAACGGGAACGAAGCACCGTTCGAATTGGGTTTGGGAAACACGGTCGCTGTTCACGAACGCTGGGGTTGGTGCGTTGCACAGCTTACGGTGTCGGAAGGTTGGGCGGGCGCCAATTCGGATTCACCAGGAGGCCATGACGCGCCGCCTGATCCAAATGCAACTGAATTTGGGCAGTCGACAAACGACGAATTGCTGCCGTCTCCACGCTGGAAAACCCTTCGACAAACATTCGCCACGTCCAGTAATAGTCGGGCAATGGTTCGGTGCCGGGGGGATTGGCACCCGAATGCTCGTCGTGAGCAACCGGTTCTAGCTCCGGTGCCCGGTCGTCGTCAGGAAACAAATTCGTTCGGTCATCGACATCGCTCTCAATCGATTCTTTGTTTGCGGCAACTTTCGAATCCATGACCGGCGAAGTTGGAAGCGTGCTTTCTTCCAAGGGCTTGTTCCCGACAAAAGTGCTGTGGGATGAACCGGTGTGGTGGTCCGACAGAAACGGATCGGTGTCCGTTGGGGCGGCAATGATGGGGTCCGAAGCTCTTGAAACCGTATCGGATGAGGTCGCGACCGGTGGACTGGTGTTCGTGTTTGAATCGGAGGTGGCGTGTTGGCGTTGGGGTTCGCGGATGGGCGCTAGTTTTTGAATTTTCTTAGTTAATCCGGGCGGTAGTTGAAGAGCCGGTGGAGCGACGCGGCCGACCATAACATCGGAGCCCAACGCCGTGATCTCGACGGTTGGTCGGAACTTGTTGAGTTCCATTTGTGTCAATAAACCGGTCGCGAGAAGCGCGTCCAGAATGTCGGTGACTTCTTTTGCTTTCAACCATTGCAACGCGGCAAAGGTTTTGATTCGGTTCAAGCGTAGGGCCGCGAGTTTCTTGGCGTTGCTGCCGACCAACATCTGGCACAACAAGTTCTTCCCAATCCGTCCATGAGTTCGGGCGGCTCCGCTGAGGGCAACTTGAATCGTGGCAAGTTCGGCGTCGTGGATCGGCGGTGGCAAGGTCGATTTGGCGGGACTGGTCTCGATTAGAACGGCCGCGTTGGCTTGTTTGGCAGATGCGTTGGCGTCAAATTCGCCAACGGGAGCGTGTTCCCAACTTGTCTTACGGCAGTTATCACATTTACCGCAGCGAGATTGTTCACGATCCCCGAAGTATTGCAAAATGTCCATTTGGCGACAGCCGGTGGCGCGGCAATAGGAGAGGACTCGTTCCAAGCGATCGTATTCTGCTTTCTTTCGACGTTCCAGATCCGTGAAGTCGATTTCCAACTGGTTGAACTTCAAATCACGCCGGCGAAAATGAATCGCTCGGCCGCGGAATGGTGGAACAAAATCAAAGAACGACAGTTTCGAAAGATCACGCAACGCTTTGGCGATGGCATCGGCCTTGAGTCCCGATCGATCGGCGAGCCAAGTCAAACTGAAGTATACTCGTTCGTGACGGCGCTCCGCAACAATCGGCTCCAGGAGCGACATCACCTGGCGAGCGTTTTTGGCTTCTCGCTTTACCGCGTCGATCAGTCGAGGTTGATCCGAATCGATTCGCACGCTGGCCAAGTTTTGCTTGGTGTCCATCCGTTCCAGGACCCCGGCCTGTTCCAGCAGTTTCTGGCATGTGGCGATGCCTTCGGTGCCGATGCTGATGCCCAAGTCGTCTTTGATCTCTTGCAAGGTCAGTTCGACCGGATCGTTGGGCTGCTGCAGCAGGAATTCGTAGACCGTGCGGACAACTTCCCGCGTGGGATAGTTGTTTTCAATGAAGAACTCTTGGATGTAGCGATCTTGATGTCCAAATAGTAATAGGCAGCGGCTCTCTTTTCCATCTCGCCCTGCCCTGCCAACTTCTTGATAATAGGCTTCCAACGAACCGGGCAATTGATAGTGCAAGACAAAACGCAGATCCGGTTTATCCACGCCCATGCCAAACGCGTTTGTGGCGATAATGATCGGGATTTCTCCCGACATGAATTGTTCTTGAATCAGTCGACGTTGCGCTTGATCCAAGCCGGCGTGATAAAAGCCGGTCGGTCGCTTGAAGTTTTTTTGCAAGTACTCGACGATCTTTTCACAGTTCTTGCGCGTGGCGGCATAAATAATTCCGCAACCTGGCGTCTTCTCAAGAAACTCCAACATCCGTTGGTCTTTGCCGGCGCTCCCATGGGGCGTTTCAACGAACAGACTGAGGTTCGTACGTGAGAATCCCGAAACAAACGCTGCCGGGTCGCGAAGTTCCAGACACTTGGCAATGTCTTCACGCACCAGCTGTGTCGCCGTGGCCGTGAGTGCGATTGTTTGCGGGTTTCCCAGTTTCTTGCGGAACCGACCAAGTCGCTGATAATCCGGACGAAAGTCATGGCCCCATTGGCTGATGCAATGGGCTTCGTCGATCGCCAGCATTTGAATTTGAATCGAGGCGACCGCGTCCAAGAAGCGTTCGTTTCGAAGCCGCTCGGGAGCAACGTAAACCAAGTCGTATTTACCGCTCTGAATTTCACGCAAGCGTTCGAATTGCTCCGATGGCGTCAAGCTACTATTGATGAACGTGGCAGAAATGCCCTGGCGGAGCATGCTATCGACTTGATCCTTCATCAGGGCGATCAAGGGCGAAACCACGAACGTTACTCCGGGCCGCGCAATCGAGGGCAATTGGTAACAAAGACTTTTACCTCCGCCCGTCGGCATGATGCACAAGCAGTCCCGCCCCGCCAAGACCGCGTCAATCACCGCACGTTGGCCGGACCGAAATTGGGTCAAGCCAAAACGATGGAGGAAATCTTGCGGGTCAATCAGGGTGGCCGTCATCTCGTTTACTCGTGGCCTGCCGTGTTGAAAATTCGATCACCCGCATCGCCCAAGCCAGGCATGATGAAGTTTCGTTGGTTGAGGCATTGATCGACCGCACAGACATAAACTTCTAGGTCCGGGCATTCCTGCTTCAGGCGATCGATTCCTTCCGGGGCGGAAATGATCGAGAGCAATTTGACTTGGGAAACGCCCCAGCGCTTCAGGGTGTGATAGGCCAACACTGCAGAGCCGCCCGTCGCTAACATCGGGTCCAGGACCATGGCGACATCGACCGGTCGTCCTGGGGGCAATTTGCTGTAATACTCGACGGGGCGCGACGTGGTTTCGTCGCGGTAAAGTCCCAAATGCCAAACTTCGGCGGTTGGCAAAAGACTGAGTACGGGATCAATCATCCCCAGGCCCGCGCGCAGGATCGGCACCAAGCCAATCGACTGACTCAGTTCGCTGCCGTCATACGCGGTTAGCGGCGTTTGTACTTGGCGCTCTCGAAGCTCCAGAAATTCCGTGGCTCGAAATACTAGCAAATTGGTCAAGCGACCCACAATGGAGCGGAACTGTTCCGGTGACGTGTGGCGATCTCGTAACTGAGTTAGGTGGTGACGGACGACGGGATGTTCGATGATTTGCAGTTTCATGATTCGCTCGTAGGGCGGGATTTTCTTGGCAAACAAATTCGCCGATTGTAGTGGTTCGCTCCGCGAACCC
>JAEUIP010000284.1 GCA_016795075.1 Planctomycetaceae bacterium
AATTGCGGACAACTTGAAGGAGAGCGGTGCGTTCATTCCTGGTCATCGACCGGGCAAGCGAACCGAAGAGTATTTGGACCGAGTGATGCATCGAGTCACGTTTGTAGGTGCGGCCTTTTTGAGCGTGATTGCTGTCGTACCTACGATCCTCACGTACTTGTTCCCGAATGTGAACTACATGATTGCGAGTTTTTATGGCGGTACGGGTTTGTTGATCGCCGTCAGCGTTTCCTACGATTTGATCAGCAAAATTGATAGCTATTTGCTGATGCGAAATCACAAGAGCTTGCTAGAGTAGTTTTTCTAGTTCAGGTCGGGTGTGGTGCACATCTTGGAATGCAGCTACAGTGGCATCCGACTTTTGTGATAACGTCGGTAAAAGAATCGGTATCCATTTTCGTATGCCGACAATCTCACAGCCCCAAAAGTGAGTTGTTAGGACGCGAACCTAACAACTCAGCGATCTCCAATTTCGGATTTGGGATCTCTGCGTGGACTTTTTGTCGGACTCGAGTCTAGTTGTGACGCTGGGATCGATTCGGGCTATCGCCCGACATATCTCGCAGGTTTGCGAAGCTGCCAATTGTGGAAATGGCTTAGGCGCGAAGCAAATCTTGTCCTAGACCGATTTTGGGGCTTGATTGGTAATGTTGCCGAGCCTCGTCCATAAGCGCCACCAAATCACGTTGGCGTCGTTCGTCGGACGGATGGGTTGAAAGGAACTCGATGGTTTGCTGTCCGTCCTTCAGCGTGGAAAACCGACCCCAAAACTTTGGTGCTTCGGTGGGGTCGTAACCAGCTTTGCTCATCAGCATGATACCGATATGATCCGCTTCCGATTCCTGCTTCCGGCTGTAGGGCAACAAGACAAGGTATTCGGTTCCGAGCCCATAGGCCTGCATCAGCAGTTCTTCCCGAGTTGGAACGTGCTTTTTGGCAACTCGGCTGACGATTTGTTGGACGCCTTGGGAAGCCATGTTTTGGCTCATGCGTTCGCCGCCATGGCGGGCCAAAGCGTGGGCAACTTCATGGCTCATTACGACGGCCAGACCAGCCTCGTTTTCGCAAATCGGCAGAATTCCCTCGTGAACGGCGACTTTACCGCCCGGTAGGCAAAAGGCATTTTTCTCGCTTGATGCCAGGAGTTTGAATTCCCACTCGTAATCGGAACGCTTGGCTTCTTTGGCGATCCGTTCGCCAACTCGTCGAACGACGTCGGCCATTGCGGTATTGGTTGATTCAGGCGCTTCGGTTGTGACCTGACTAAAGGCCTGGGCTCCGAGCGATACTTCCTGGGATTCAGGCAGGAGTAAAAGCTGTTTTCGATCGGTTTCAGGCACGGAGCGGCAACCACAGGCTCCCAGGCAGCCCCAGGAGGCCCCAACTGCCAACGAGTACTCGAGAAACTTCCTTCGAGAAACATGTGATTCGTGATTGGAACCTGAAATGGGGGTTGGGGAACGGAATGGGTCGTGCAGAGACATGAAGTTCAACTCGAAATTAGTGGGAGGGATTCGTGCCGAATCGCACGCGGAGCGGTGACATACCAAAAATGCGGGGGGAATTCCAGAGCAGCTTGCCGGTTGACGGTTCGAGGTGAAGCTGCTACTCTTTCGGCTTGAAATCAGGTCGGCGGAGCTGTATTCGTCGGCTGATTGAGTTAGTCCCAAACGGGACTTTACCCCCAAATAGTTGCTGAAAACCTTGCGATTCTCGGAAGTCGTGTCAATTTGGCATGGCAGCTAGGAAGGATCGCCGTGCACCGAATGGTTGCGCGGGCTTGCTGCTGGGAAACATCGGTTTCTTGGTCAAGATCCATGGTCGATCAACAACAAGAAAGAATGGACTTTCGATGGATGCAAAAGAACTTTTAAGTCAATTGATCGAGTGTGGCGTTCACTACGGTCACCGCGCAAGTCGCTGGAACCCCAAAATGGCCCCGTTCATTTATGGACGGAAGAATCAGATTCACATCATTGATATTCGTGAAACGGTTCGCGGCTTGTTGCGGGCGAAGAAGTTTTTGGCCAAGATCGCTTCGGGTGGAAGTTTGGTGCTGTTTGTCGGAACCAAGCGACAGGCATCGGACGTGATCGATCAAGAAGCAACCCGTTGTGGTATGCCTTTCGTGAACCAGCGTTGGCTGGGTGGAACGTTGACCAACTTCCGCACGATTTTTTCGCGGATGGGTCGACTGGAAGAGTTGGAAGACATTCGTAGCGGAGAAAAACTCAAGGACTATTCGAAGAAGATGCAGTCTTCGTTGAATCGCGAATACCGCAAGATGTATCGCAACTTGAACGGTTTGCGAAAGCTCAATCGTCTGCCGGGTGCCATTGTGATCGTCGATCCAAAGAAGGAAAAGAACACGCTTATGGAAGCGCGGGCGTTGGGGATCACCACGGTGGCGTTGATCGACACGGACTGCGATCCGAAGTTGGTTGATCTTCCAATTCCGGGCAACGACGACGGTATTCGTTCGATCGAGTTGATTCTGTCGCATTTGGCCGATGCTGTGATTTCGGGTTCGAAAGATCTAACGCAAAAGCATGAAGGCAATGATTCGGCACCATCGAAATCGAAAGCGGTTGCCGAATCCTCGCGGTAGTGCGTGGTCAGCATTTGATTTATCGAGTGGTCGGAGGGCGAGTGCGTTCCGACTGAACCGAACGGCCAATCTTGTGTCTACACCATTGGCCGTTTTTATTTAGGAAAAGAGGAACTCATGACAGCAACGATTTCAGCGAAACACGTTAGCGATCTCCGCAAAATAACTGGGGCCGGTATGATGGACTGCAAGGAAGCCTTGCAAGAATCAGGCGGTGATTTTGACGGCGCTATCGAGATTCTTCGCAAGAAGGGACAAAAGGTCGCTGCCAAACGCGCCGACCGAGCCACAACGGAGGGGGTTGTCGTCGCCGTTTTGAACGCAAGTGCCAACGAAGGCATCATTTTGGGCATTGGCTGCGAAACCGACTTCGTCGCCAAGAACGAATTGTTCATCGATTTCGTCAACCAAGTTGCAGCGGTTGCCATGGCCGGAAAACCAGCGACGCGTGAAGACTTGTTGGCATTGCCAATGGACGGAGCGACCGTCGCAGAAAAATTGGTCGAGCAAACCGGAAAGACCGGCGAGAAAGTCGAAGTGTCGGGTTACTTTGTGGTCAAAGGCGAGAAGTTAGCCTCGTACATTCATGCCGGGTCAAAAATTGGCGTGATCGTTTCGTACAAGGATGGCGGCAAAGCCGATGCGGCTGACTTCTTCCGCAAGATGGCGATGCACATCGCCGCGATGAATCCGGTTGGCATGACTCCAGACGAATTTGACCCCGCATTTGTCGAAACAGAGGCTGAATCATTACGCAGCCGGATCATTACGGAAAACGAAGATCGGGCGCGTTTGGGCAAGCCGCTAAAGAATGTGCCTCGATTTGCCAGCCGTCGGCAGATGACGCCAGAAGTGATGGCTCAGGTTGAAGCAGAAATCAAGGCTGAGTTGGCCGCGGAAGGCAAGCCAGAAAAAATCTGGGACAAGATTTTGCCCGGCAAGTTGGAGCGTTTCATCGCCGACAACACTTTGTTGGACCAAGAACGCTGCTTACTCAGCCAATTCTACGTCTTGGATGAAACCAAGACTGTGGAAAAGGCGATCAAGGAATTCGGCGGCGAGTTGGTGGAGTTCAAACGAGTCTCCGTCGGCTAACACCGCCTGCGTTGTGGGCGATAGGCGCTTAAGATTTGAGGAAGCTCGGTTTCATTGCGATGAAACCGAGCTTTTTTTGTGACATCTGTCCGAGTTAATTCGGTGTGATTCTCTTTCCGATTTGACCCAATCGCCCGTTTCTTGGGAGTACAACAAAAAAACGCTCCCACTTCGAGCGGTGATACTCGGAAGTGGGAGCGTTTCGTCGATCTCTCGATTAGGCATCAAAGACGAACGCTATTTCGCGCCCACCATTTCCTTGATGGTCTTCAAGTACTCTTGAATTTTGGCGGCTTCCACATTCCCACCCAAGTATTCGACTAACTTGGTGAGTTGTTCTTTCAGAGCGGTTAGCTGCGTCTTCACGGCTTCTGGAATCGGCAGTGTCGCCATCTGTGTATCCAGCGAACCGAGTAATTCGGTAACCGCCGTCTTCAGTTCCGCTGGTTTGTCAACCAAGCTCTCCAACCCGGCGAATTTCTCCTTCAGAGGTCCCAACAGGTCGCCCAATTGGCCCGCAAGTTCACTGCCTTTGGCAGCCAGTTCTTTGCCCTGTTCTTTCATCGCTTCCACGGCCTTGTCGACCGTTTCTTTGGCGGCTTCTGTCGCTTTTTCAGCTTCCACTTTCGCCTTATCAGCTGCGCTTTTTGCCTTTTTCTCCATCTCTACCGCGGCGCCCTCACAACCGACCAACAGCAAGCCAGCCGCCGTCAACACCACCAAATGAAGTCTCGTCCACATCATCTTTGCAGCTCCTATCGTTCCTAGAATTTGGGAAAACGTCGACGTATACCAAGCCAATTCACCTTGGTTGCGTCTGTCCAAATTGTATCACTGCAATCCAGTTGATGTTAACCCCCTCGATGTTCAGAAACGTTGTTGAAATCGTTGCGCGTGCGATTGTGGATCGGGAGCCGAGCGTTACTTTTTCTTAACCGTCAAAACACCGTTCATGACCATCCAATGCCCGGGGAAGGTGCAGAGAAACGGATAGCGGCCCGGTTTGTCGGGGGCCTGGAAATAGATCGCAAAGCTCTGTCCCGCAGGCACCACATCTGTGTAGCAGATCACGTCCGAAGTTTCCGGCACGTACTGCTTTTGTCCGGCCGCTGGATCAGCCAACAATTGATTCGCTAACTGTCCGACACTCGCCAGCGAATCGGGTTGCAACAAAACCCAGTTGTGTGGCACGCTATCGATATTCTTCAATGTCAGCTTGATCGTTTCTCCGGCCGCAACTTCAATCTGTGGTGTTTGATAGGACAGATTGTCGCCGGTCACAACTTCAATTTCCCTCGTCGTAGCCAGCACATTTGACCACGGATTGGGGATTTGCGGTTGCTGTTGTTCGAGATCGCGGAAGATAGGATGCCGTGTCAGCAACTTTGCCCCATGGTTGGGTACAGCCCAACGATCGAATGGCTCTGCCAGTTGATGGATCGTGACAAACAAATCGGTTGTCTGACCGGGATCGATTCGAGCGGCGTCCGTCAACGCGAGATTGAGATGCAATTGATTGACCGCACGAAGATCCGGCATTTGCACGAACAGTTCGTCACGTGAGGCCGACACGGAAACGTCGGTGATGGCCATCCAATCATGCCCTGGGACGTCGGGGTGAGTGACAGAGAACTCGGGCGAGCCGTAGCTACTGCTGTAGCGATAGTTCCAAGCTTGAGCAAAGTGAGCGGAAGCATCCTCGACGGACTCCGGTAGGGATTGAGGAAACTTGAGCCAAATTCCATCCGCATAGATCTTGATGCCGATTGGCAATATCACGGGATCGCCCGTATAGCGAACTCGTTGAAAACAACCATCGTCGGGAGTATAAGTGCCCCAACCGCTCATGCCCGTGACGTAAAGTTGACCGTCCGCAGGATTGAATCGTCCGCGGTGGACGCCCGAACGAAAATCGCCAACCAAAGGCACGGCCGCGCCTTGAACCCACGCCGGCAGTTCCGTGTTCGGTTGTTCGATGCGATCGGCCAACAACAAAAAGTGCGAGCCAGCGCCAAACGATAGATGGATGACTTGATCTCGCAGCGGTCCCCAGCGATCGCTGTCAACCCAAACTTGACCGCCGGCCGAGTTATCAACCCCGCGGGGAAAATACAACCATGGCAGATTGGGAACGATGCCGTTCGCGCGTCCCGGATAACCAAAATGAGGCGGCGTCAGTGATTCTTGCCGAATATCCGTCGTCAGATGTTGGGGAGGGATGGCGGCAATCATGGTCGCTGGCGTCCAATCACCCTCGGAACACGGAACCGTCAACGTTCCGTCGGGCCACAAACCAAGTCCATCAGGATTGCGAAATCCCGTCGCTAAAACTTGAACCGCATTGCCATCCGCGAAAATCTTCAGGAGTCCCTGATTGCTACTAGCCGTATAAAAGTTTCCCGCCGAATCACGTTCCAATCCGCAGATAAAATCGTGACCGCCTTGCGAGGTCACAAACGAATTGCAAAAACACTGGTAAAAATCCGCTTCGCCATCGCGGTTTCGATCATGCAGAGCCACCAATTGGTCGCGACACATGACGTAGACCAAGTCGTTCGCGACGACCAATCCCAATGGTTGGTGCAACCCGGAAGCAAAGCGACGCCATTTTGCCGTTTGGTTGGCCTGGGGCGGTCCAGAAATCCCACTCACATGCCACACGTCGCCTTGCATCGTGCAGACGTAGGCGGAACCGTCTGCTAAGAAGCCATGGCCGCTGCAAAACAGGAGGGCGCGCCACGGGTTGTCGACTGGCAGAGCGATCGTATCGATAGCATAAGGTGAGCCACTACCAAATTCGATCTTGGTTTCCATGACGTCCGGGTGACGCGGTTCGCTGCCTTGCAACAAATCCCTCAGTGGATGTTGATCCATCGGAGCGACGACGCGACTGAACTGGCCGCCTTCGACCCATGGAGCATCCAGAAAGACCGTCTCGCCAATCTGGTAAGCAAATAGCACACGCCGACCGGCACGATACATGCCCAAGTAGCGATGTGTTTCGCTAGGGGGAGTGCCAATGTGTTTGTCGACGACTTGCCCGGCCATTCGCAACCCGTCCATGAACCCGTGGCGTACCGACGAAAGTGCAACGAACCCATTCTTCCATAGCAATGGATACGTTAGCGAATCTGGATCAAAACAAACGGACAACTCTTTCTCATCGCCTAACTGCAGACAGATCCCGCGCGGGACGGTCACATCGTCGCCGCGAAAGACCCCCATTTGCACGCCATCCAACTCGGTGTGATTCCAACGCCCACTAGCCCAATAAGCTTCGTCCTGATTTCCCCAATGGCCGGTATTGGGGCCGTCAAGACTATGGAAGTAACCCAACAACATGGGCGGTACCACGGACTGGCGATATTTCGCGGCTTGTTTCTGATAAAAATCGTAAATGCGATCGCGATTGACCGAGTGCGACGAATTGGGCCAATGACTTGGGATCAACGGTGGTCGCGCAACG
>JAEUIP010000285.1 GCA_016795075.1 Planctomycetaceae bacterium
AGTAAGCGTCCTGGTTTCGATACAAACTGTCCAGGGCCTCGCGTTTTGCCTTGAGCATGTCCGTCGCACGTTGGAACAAAAGTCGCTCGGCAGCCGTCCATTCACGAGTCTCCGGGCCCAAGTTCAACAGGGTGCGGGCCATTTCATCGAACAAGATCAGTTCGCCGCGATCTTCGTCGATTTGTAGCAACTGCAATTGAACCTCCCCAATTCGACCAGGAGCCAATTGCATTTGATTGAGCTCTGCAATCGACGGGATATCGCTTCGCTGACGACGAAGAAGATACCCAACCGTGGAGGTCAAACCGACGCTGCGGACTTTCTTTTGTGTTGATTCAAATTTCTCCCGGAGTGTCTTCAGCTGAAGTGCGATCGTATCGCGCTGATTTTGTTGAGCCGACATGATCTCCGACAGCGCGGCTTGCTCGACCGCCAGATCTTTGATGGAGTCGGCCAATGCTTGCAATGATTCCGGAACGCTGGCGCGTTGTTGTTCCGCTTGCTCCAACGCTACACGAGCTTCATCGGTCCGCTTGAGATGAATCGCTTCGTTGACCTGCTGCAGCCAGCGCGATTCGAGATCCACGCGTGCCATCAACCAATCGCGTTCCAATCGCAATATATCTCGCGTTGTTTCGCCGTCGATATAGTCTCGCTCCAGGGTGAGAACTGGTAGTTCCGCCTCCCACAACGAGATTTGAATTTGCGCCGCGGTGCGTCGGGCTTTGGTGACCGCCGGGGGCTCTCCTTCGGGCGGGGGCGACTGCAACTGCAACTTCTCTTCCGCCAAACGCTCGGGCATCGCCGTGATCCGAGCGGTGAGCTCTCGACGACGTTCGATATAGGCCTCTCGTTCGGCGTCCAAAACCGCGATGCGTTCCTTCCACTGTCGGATCTGCGAATCAGTGTCGGTCGCTTCCTTTTGCATCTCGACCAATGTGGATGTCTCGAGATTGAAGCGCGCGGGCTCTACACTCAACTGGCTCGTCTCCCGCCACTGCTCGGCACGCTGATCGGCGGTACCGATTTGCTGCTGGAAGTCGGCAGCTCGGGCGGGCAGTTGATCCAGACGCGTTAATTGTTCAGCAGCCGACTTGTACCACTCTTGAACCTTTTTCTTGCTGTCTTCATCCAGCCCCGATTCCAATGCGGCATCCAACTGAGCCTTTAGTTCATCTTGGGTCAAACGAGGCGAACCATTGACCAAGCTTGCGACCGGAGGTGACACGACGGGCGGTGTCGCTGGTGCTTTCGCTGTCTCGTCCTGCTTCAGCTCGCTCGTTTGCATGAGTGCTGGCAAAGCCACCAACAATGGGGATGCGCCGGTTGCCGTTGGCGACATTCCTCCCACGCTATAGAATGCCAGAAGCCCCCACAAAACTGCAAAGACTCGACCGGTCGTTATGGTGGATCGCTCCGCGATCCATAGTTGGTTCGCGGAGCGAACCACGACACGTTGCCACAGAAAACGGCAAAACGGTCGTGCACAGCGAACGGCCTGTGGCATGCGAGTGGCCTGTGGCATGCAAACAGCTGGTGGCATGGTGTTTTGTCGCGGGTTTTGGGGGCTAGCAGCAGCCGTTGGCTGGTGCGACGAAGGATATTGACGTAGCAGGCGAACCGCCTCTTGGTCAGCATGGCTCTAGCGTCAGAATTTCACAAGATCAATTTCACGACACCTCAATTTCAAGGACACCATGGCCGATCTAGTAGCCCAAGCAGAAGACGGCCGAGGACGATGGCGTCGCCCCTTGCAGCGAGGAACCTCGGTACTGTTGGGACGCCAACAATGTCAGTGGTCTGTCCCCTGGGACTCACAGATTTCACGCCGACACGCCGAACTCCATTGGAACGGCGACATTCTCCGCGTGACGCGACTGCCCAGTGCTCGCAACGCAATCTTCTACAAGGGCCAAGCGGTGGAAGACTGCGAGTTGACCGCTGGCCAGCACTTTGTCATCGGACGTACGACCTTCACGCTCACCGTTTCGCAAGTCGATGCCACCTTGCAACTCCCGGATCCGACACGGGAACAACTTTTCAGCCGACAAAAACTGGCGGAGGTCCGATTTCGAGATGCCGAGCGTCGCTTGGCGATCGTCACGGAATTGCCGGCGATGATCCAAGATGTTGCTACCGATCAAGAACTGTTCATCCGAGTCCTCAACGTGGTGTTTGGTGGAATCTCGCAAGCTGCCAGTGCGGCGGTGGTCGCGGTCGTCGGCGGTGGCGCGTCGCGTTCCTCGACAATAAATGCCGATCGCGGCAGTGACGTGCGGGTCTTGCATTGGGATCGGCGTCTGAATCAAGATGCCAACTTTCAGCCCAGCCAGCGTCTTATCATGTCGGCGGTGCAAAAGCAGCAAACGGTCCTCCATGTGTGGGAAGGCGGCGGGAACCAAATCGCCCTGACACAAATGGACCAAGCTCACGATTGGGCGTTCGTCACTCCCTTGCCACCCGTGGGAAATCAAACTCTTGTTCTGTACGTCAGCGGGGCCCTGCAGTCGCAGCATCATTCGGATTCACCGGACACGGTTGCCAGCAGCCTGCAAGAGGACATCAAATACGCGGAACTGGTCGCGAACATTCTGGGGAGCTTGCTGAGCCTGCGTCACCTTCAACATCGACAAGCCAGTTTGCGGTCTTTCTTTTCTCCGGTCGTTTTGGACGCGTTGCAGGACACAACGCCGGAAGAGTTGTTTCGCCCGCGGGAATGCGAAGTCTCGATCTTGTTCTGTGACTTGAGAGGCTTTTCGGCCGCGAGCCAGAGAATGGCTCATGACTTGATGCAATTGTTACAACGAGTGAGCGAAGCTCTGGGAGTTACCACCAGCCATATCATGCGGCAACGCGGTGTGGTCGGCGATTTTCACGGGGATGCCACCATGGGTTTTTGGGGCTGGCCGCTCCCGCAAGCCGATCGGGTTCGCCGAGCCTGCCAGGCTGCGATCGATATCCACCGTGAGTTTCGGGAAATGTCCGCCGACCCCGAAAATCCGCTGCATGGTTTCCAGTTGGGATTAGGGATCGCCTCCGGGACAGCCGTTGCTGGTCAAATCGGCACCCAAGATCAAGTCAAGGTGACCGCCTTTGGCCCCGTCGTGAACCTAGCAGCCCGCTTGGAAACGATGAACCGACAGTTGGGAACTTCGATCTTGATGGAACAAGAAACTGCCACCGCTTTGCAGCGCGAGCTAGAAATCGATCACCAGCCCGTGCCGTTCCGGATTCGCGGTTTGGGCAAAGTACTGCCCGCCGGATTGTTGCAGCCGATAGAAGTCTGCGAAGTTCTGCCCGAGTTTCCCACCAGTCCTTTGACGGATGACGACTTGCGTGTGTTTGCCGCTGGCCTTGCCCACTTCCAAAGCGGCCAATGGGAATTGGCGTACGATCAACTCCATCGCGTTCCAGCCGCCGATCGCGCCAAGGATCTGCTGACCATGATGATCACCCAACACAACCGACAAGCTCCCTACAATTGGGATGGAATTATCCGACTCCAGCAAAAATAGTTTCAATGCAATTACGAATAAAAATTTGAAAACGAAATGGCATTGACTAGAATTGAGTAAGTGCCCTAAGAAGGATTTTTTGGGGACAGGAAGTGGGGGGCCTGTGGCTGAACCACTGTTCTAACGAGATGCTCGCTGGACGTTGCGTCGATTGGAAGACAGTGAATTGGCCGCAGATTTTCGTAGGTTTGGCTGATTTGGAGAATTTGTCATGAATGACTTTACTCCCCGGGTTCGGATCGAGCAGTATTTTGCGGGTTTGACCGAAAGCACATTTTTGACCGAATTGGGGGTCATTGATCCGCCGATGGTGGATTACATTTCGGATTTGTTGGTGCGGTTCGTCCGCAGCGATGTCGTGCATCGAGTGCGTAGCGTCACAGGGAGGCCGGTTCTGACGTTGACGGAAATGGCCGCGGAAGCCGCGCATCGTCTGGGCGACGCCAAGCGGGAAATTCACCGGCATATTGGCGACTTTGCCCTATTTTGGGCGGGTGTTTATCCGGAGTCGTTGCGGCGAGACGATCAAGAGGATACCCAATCTTTTGTGGTTTTTTGTAGTCAAGGCCGCCGGTCGTATCAAATCGCGGCCGAGATCGAGACGGAGACAGAAATTCCGCCTCCGGAGGTGCTGCAGCGACTGAGCGACCGGTTCGACTTGTGCACGTACGGCCTGCGGGAAATCCGTCGCCGCTGGGAGTCCAATGACGACGGATCGAGTGGGCTTTTGCTCTTTAACTGAACCCGGTTGACAGAACGGCCGATACCAGCGATATTTCGCCGTCCTGGCATTGGCCATTGACGGGCGTGTAGCTCAGTTGGTTAGAGCGCGTCGCTGATAACGACGAGGTCCCAGATTCGAGTTCTGGCACGCCCACTTCTTTTCCGAGGCTTCTCTGGCCTAAGTTGGAGCCTGCACGCCCAGTGCCGAGGCGATTCGTTGCAGCAGATCTCGTTCTTCCTGCGAAACATTCCTGTCGGCCATGGCGATTTCGGAGAGGAAGACCATGATCTTGGTCTTGTGCTCGTTGTCCAACACGTTCTGCAGCATGGCGGCTAGATCAGCTGCGGGTGGCAGGTCTTTCCCGTGTTGCAGGGAAGATGCTGTGAACAATCAAGAAACGGTTAATGATCAACGCTTTGGGGCGAAACCAACCCAACAACATCGACTGCCCCACTTCACGAACAACGCGACTGCGCACGCAAGGCGCGCAGCCGATAAACGACTTGGATCCAACTAGCATCAAGACCACCAAACCTCGCACGTAGGGGGCGGTTACCACCGCTCTATTTTTGACATTCAAGAGTGCTCTAGGCTCTGTCCCCAAAGGGGTCGGACCCTTTGAAGGGCATGTAGAAATTTCGGACAAAAAGGCATGACCGGAGAGGGTCAGACCCCTTTGGGGACAAAGCCTGGCTTAGGCGAGCGAGGAACCGAACGGATGGGTTGCTGCTGACTTAAGTTCTCGATACACTCCATGATGGATTATTGAAATTGAATGCAAGTCGTTAGGTGGCGACACGTGAGAAGTTTTTGTTGGGAAATTCAACCGGCCGAGTTTGCGGACTACCATCGCCACTTGCGATTCAAATATCAGAAGTGGGATAGCTATGTCGATGGGAAACTGCGGTTGTTGCCTGAGAGTCTGGTGCTGACTCGGTCGGAACATCAGCATGTCGTGAATATGGCCGAGCGGTTAGCTCGAATCCTGCGAGAAATCGAAGTTAACTTGAAGCAGCGGCCAGACTTGTTGGCCCGACTGGGAATTCCGGAAGTGGTGCGAGGCTGGATCCAGCAGGAACCGGACAATGATTGGCAGTTGGCGCGGTATGATTTTTTTCTAACGCCGGACGGTCGCTGGCAGGTTTGTGAATTTAATGAAGATGTGCCCGGCGGATTCAACGAGATTATTTCTGCCAGTCGTTTGTTGCAACCCTATCATCCGGGCTTGCAATTTGTCGACGAGTTCGCGGCGGCTTTGCTCGATGCGGTTCCGAAGGAAGGTCGCATCGCTCTCCTTTATGCGACAGGCTACGCGGAAGACTTGCAGCACATGGTGATCCTGCAGCAACTCCTGCGCGAGCGAGGGCAGGACAGCGTGCTTTGCTCACCGCGCCATTTGCGAAAAACTTGGGGTGGGTTTGCGGCTGGCGAACAAAAGGTTACTGCGGGGATTCGGTTCTACCCGGGCGAATGGTTTGGTTTACTCGAAAACAAACGTGATTGGGTTGCTGCGATTCGTGGTTGGCCGATGCTCAATCCACTCACTCGCTTGATCACCCAAAGCAAAGCCGTGTTTTCCCTTTGGGAAGAAGCTGGTTTGGTCGCACCGGACGACTTGGCCTTTCTGCATGAGGTCGCACCGACGACCTATGAAGCGGCCCGAGAAATCCAAAACGCAGATTTTTGGCGCGACCTGGAAGCACAGCGATCGCAGTGGGTTTTGAAACAAAACTTCGGTCGCATGGGCGATAATGTGGTGATGGGAAGTTTGGTGACAGACGCCGAGTGGTCCACGACGTTAGCCGAGGTCCGCAAGCGCCCCTCGGATTGGGTCGTCCAGCGTTGTTTTGCCGTTGCACCATTAGAGTTCGCGGCAGGTCCGCAGTATCCGGCGGTGGGTGCCTATCTGATCAATGGGCGGTTTGTCGGGTATTACAGTCGAGTGGCACCGGCGCCCTTCCTGACCCATCAAGCGATTTACGTCCCCACGGTGATCGGATGATCGACCTATCACGGTTGCTAACGGCAATGCCGGAAATCAACAACACGACTTCGACAAACAGGTCTCATTTGACGAGTTGAGAACCCAGCGAATCAACAAGCACCCACACTTGCCGCGCGGCGCCGGCCGCAGCTGCGTTCCGTGTCGAGCGATTTACCGTTTTGCGCCAAGCACGTACCGTAAGTAGGTCATCGAAAGCTCGAAACTCCGGCGACCGAAGTTATCAACCAATCATAGCCCACACCCCAAACGTCAATAATCCGGTGGAGCAAACGAAGATTCCAAACGCGAGTATCTTGAGTTGAAACGCCGTTCGTAATCCCAACGATTTCAACAGTTGTTGGCCAGCGCGCGAAGTCGCCAAACCATGTGTTGGCAACCACATCAAGTAACCACCATAAATCCAGCCGGAAACGCCGACCGCCCCGCTGAGGAGACCTCCAACCCGAGTAGCCGTGTCGGGGTTTCGATTATCGAACAAAAAATAATAACTAACAGCAGCCGCAACCCCGCCGATTGCCACGCTTACGGCTAACCAAGCCACTTGTCGGTGGTAACCGATCGCTCCAACATCTTTGACGTTCGCTGCTTCGTCCAATTGACCACGAATGTCGGCCAAGCAATCACTTAGCGATTGCAGTGTTAGTCCACTGCGGAACGGACGTCCGACGGCGCGGGCTACTTTTGACGGAAACAGACAACGACCGAAACCATAGATCGCTTCCAAGACCAACCAAGCCAAAAACATGGCGAGTCCGTTTCGTTGGCGCCACTCCCGCCTCTTGGCAAAGCGACGGTGGGTGCTTACGCCGGAAAGGCGCGGAGCTTGGTTATATCCCGCCGCCCTAAATTCCAAGTCCGAATCCCCTAGCCGTCCCACTATCTTTGCAGAAACTCGGCCACTATAGTCCAACGTATCCACGT
>JAEUIP010000286.1 GCA_016795075.1 Planctomycetaceae bacterium
GCACACAGCTCGGGGTGACAGTTCTTAACCCCCTTCGCGCGATGGCCCGTTCCACGAACGCTGTAAAGCACTTTCTTGTGGGTACCGTTTAAAGTAGTGTCGGCCACTCAGGCCTTTTCTGATCGAGACTCCACTCCAACCGGTGGCTCGTGCTCGGCAGAAGTTGTGGTCGGCCCATTCGCGCATCAATTCGCCGCGAAAAATGCTTCACATTTGGGCCTATTTGCGCCACGAAAAGTGCTTCAAAGCATTGCCCCCGACACGTTCTAGCACGCGTTGCTACAAAAGACACTTAGGAAGTTAACGGTAGCAAGGTTCGCCAGAACGTGGACGGGGGCTGCAAGATCAGAGTGTTTGCGGCTTATTTCGCGGCCGCGTAGCGACGCGCGACTTCATCCCAATTGATCACGTTAAAGAACGCGGTCACGTAGTCGGGACGACGATTCTGGTAGTTCAGGTAATAGGCGTGTTCCCATACGTCAACTCCCAAAATCGGTGTGCGCCCTTCCATCAATGGGCTGTCTTGATTCGGAGTGCTTTCGACAATCAGTTTGCCTTTGTCGACGCTGAGCCAAGCCCAGCCGCTACCAAACCGAGTCGCCGCGGCGGCGGCAAACTTTTCCTTGAACGTTTGAAAGCTTCCAAAGGTCGCGTCGATGGCGGCGGCAAGTTCGCCAGTCGGGGTGCCACCACCTTGGGGTTTCATGATGGTCCAAAACAAAGAGTGATTCGCATGGCCACCGCCATTATTGCGCACAACCGCTTGTTTATCGGCCGGAACGGCGCTCATGTTCGAGATCAATGCTTCGACGGTCTTGCCTTCCAAGTCGGTTCCGGCAATGGCGGCGTTGACGTTGTTGATATAGGCCGCGTGATGTTTCCCGTGATGGATTTCCATCGTCCGGGTATCGATGTGGGGTTCCAACGCGTCTTTGGCGTACGGCAGTTCAGGCAGAGTATAAGCCATGGGGGTAGAGTCCTACGGAAAGTTGGGGCACGGAATAAAATTCAGTACCGGAGTGAATACCGGTTCCTGCTAACCGAGTATTGAACCACCTTTTAACCGTCGAGGCAATCCCCACCCCATCTTCGGAGCCCATGATTGTCCACCGGATTGGCCCGCAATTTAGACGCGGCCTTCCCCAGGTCGGGTCGCGGCGGGTTCCAACATTCCGACGGTTCGTTCGCCTTTTTCTTTCGCGACGATATACGATCGGAGGCTGCGATAGACGTTATCCATGGCTTCGGCAATTTCCGTTTGGCGGCGATTTCTCGAGCCAGTCGGAGTGATGCCGACAAGAATCGAGGTGCCCGATCCAGCCCCGCGGCTTCGATCTTCGGGATCACCGATGATTAGCTTGACGCGGAAGAATCCGGTGCGGTCATTGGAGCGTCGGGCTTGTTCGACTCGTGATGAATCGATATCAAAAGAAACGTGTTCGGTGGACGCCGATTCGATCTTGGCATCGAAGTCGCTGATGTAACCTTTGATCTTTTCGATCACGATCTCGCGTGGGACCGTGCTG
Organism: Planctomycetaceae bacterium; assembly: GCA_016795075.1. Lineage (GTDB taxonomy): Bacteria > Planctomycetota > Planctomycetia > Pirellulales > Pirellulaceae > M30B19. Next base: position 1,527 of record JAEUIP010000286.1, read on the forward strand.
ATCAGCTCTTTTCGCAGCTGCATTTTGATGTCTTGTCCGCGACCAAACAGCCACCCGAATAGGGAATTACTCTGAGCGGTTTCTTTGGTCTGTTGCTCGATTTCCATTTCTTGGAAGCCGGACAAGCTAACGACTCGATTTCGCCCCTCTTGCTTGGCTTTCATCAGTGCTCGATCCGCTCGACGCATGATCGATTCGACGGTATCGCCACTTTGTAATTCGGCCACGCCAAAACTACTGGTTAGGCAGCGGTTCTTCAACGACTTGAATGGCAATGCCTGCAAGGAACTGCGAATTTGTTCGGCTCGTTCGGTGGCTTTGTTGATGTCGGTTTCGGGGCAGAGGATCCCGAACTCTTCACCACCCAGTCGGCTGACCAAGTCACCCAATCGGCCATTGCGTTGCAGATGAGCCGCGAAGCCAATCAAGGCTTCATCACCGGCATCGTGACCGTAATCGTCGTTGATTCGCTTGAAGAAATCGATGTCGCAGAATATCAAACTCAACGGCGAATGTTGAGCGGCGTGTTCGTCCAAGACTTGGCGGAACATCCGATCGAACTCGCTGCGATTGGCAACGCCGGTCAAAGGATCGGTATTGGCCGCGATTGCCAATTGCTGCACACGTTGTTTGAGATTCTTCTCGGAGGACATGTCGTTGATTACAACGGATGCGCCCAGAAGCACTCGTGACTTGGAATAAACGGGGCTGGCCGTTATGGACACCGCGCAACGGGTCTTGTTCGGACGTTCGATGGAACCCTTGAACGTGATGGGCTTTTGCTGCGCCAGGCAACGGGCAATCGGGCAACTTCCGGAATCGGCCGGCAATTCGCACTCGTCGTGGGCTTCAAACCGAGCCCATTGCCAACGCCGATTATAGATCTCCATCGCGGGGATGCCCGTGATTTCTTCGGCAGCTGGGTTCCACAATGAGATGCTGAAGTTCGTATCGACAAAGGTCACGCCGGCGCTCAGCATGCTCAGCAAGACTTTGTCGTAGGCCCGATCAAATGCTTGTTGCCCCGCCGTTTTAACTCCAACGTTGGTGCTCCAGAGGCTGTCGTTGCTTAGTTCTTTGAGAGACTGTAGCCACTGCCCGACCGACTCGCCGCTGGTCCAAACATTGTGCGATTCAATAAACTTGGCGAACGAGCGGACCAACTCCAGATCGAATTGTCGATCACCTTGAGCAAACAGTTCCGCGACGGCGGACTCCACCGTTCGATATTGGCGGTAGCAGGATTCAGCCGTCATGGAATCAAACGCGTCGGCGATTGCCAACATCCGAGCGGCGGTTGGAAGTTGTTGGCCCTTGCGAGCAAATTCGCCCTTGGAACCATCGAAATGTGCGATCCCAAAATAAATTGCTTCGGCGATTTCTCGACTGGCCAAGGCTGGCTTCAGAATGCTGATAACGTTGTGACGATTGTAATCAACAATCGCATATTCTTCGGGCGTCAGCACGCCGCGCTTTTGCAAAATCGAGTCGCAGACGCCGATTTTTCCCAGATCATGTAGGGCTCCGGCGATTTCAATGACTTGGGATTGGACCGGGTCAAGTTTCAAGTGTTGGGCCCAACTTCCGAGTCCGATTGCGATGCGAACCGAGTGCATCGCCGCGGGGCGATACTTGGCGGCCAAGGCCAACAAGAGACTGGATGCGACACCCAACCGCGATTCCGCGTATTGCTTGATTTGTAGGATGTCCCGCTCGGCCGAAAGATCTCGCCAATTGGGTTCACAGCGATCCACCAAGGGTGGAATCACGCAGAAGGTGTTGGTTTGCGGCAAAGTATTCGGAATCGTCGATTCGTTCATGGGTAGACTTGATTTTGTTTCTAATGGCCCCGGTGTGTGTGTTGCGTTCTGACCCTGGCATCCTGCCGCTCCGACTCCCCCCGGACTTCCCTGCCGCGCCGAGTCCCCGATGAGCAGTACCTTGACTACAGAAAATAGGCTCCGCCGGACAATGTGCGGTGGACTTTCTTAATAACATTTGCCTTCCTGTTGTAAGGTCGGGCAATTGTCCGGAAAAGGATGATTGCGGCGATTGCGTGGATAATGCAGTATTTGCCGTTGCCACGGGCGCTCGGCGGATTGCAGAAAACATCGGCGAAGTTAACATGACACGCGAGCAGCCGTATCTCGCAATCGACTCCGGCGACCAATTTGGCGGTCGCGTGATCGATTCCACTCGCGTTAACGAAGACAAATGAATGATGAAGATCGCACTAATCTCCAGCGCTAACTTCGGGTCGTCCGATTCGATCAGCCGATCCAACTCATTTACGCCAAGCTTTCGCGAGACTCCCGCGACGTTGATTCTTGGAAATGAGTCCCATTGGTTTTTGGGTCGCGACCTACTTCCGAACGGTTTCTGTCAGGGGCTCGCTGCAGATTCGACGAAGCTGATCGAGCAGTGGGCTTCGGTGCGCGGCCAACTAAATCGCGACGCTCGGCCAATCGAATTGCCGCCCGATGTTCGCTGGTTGCCCCCCGTGGTTGAACCCAACAAAATTTTATGCATCGGGCTAAACTACGCGGATCACGCCACAGAAACCGGGGCCGAATTACCAACCATCCCGGTCGTGTTCAACAAGTTTCCAACAACCTTGACCGGACACGAACAACCGATTGTGCTTCCAGCGATTAGCGACAAGGTCGATTATGAAGCCGAGTTGGTCGTTGTCATTGGCAAAGAGGGGCGGAACATTCCAGCCGCAAATGCGCTGGATTTTGTGTTCGGTTACACTTGTGGACACGACGTGTCGGCTCGGGATTGGCAGAAGGGAAAGCCCGGTGGTCAGTGGCTGTTAGGGAAAACCTTTGATTCCTTTGCTCCGCTGGGGCCTTGGATCCAAACGGCCGATGCATTTGAAAATGCCGACGACGCAAGTGTCCAGTTTCGTTTGAACGGAAATACGATGCAGGATTCCTCCACTCGGCACTTTATTTTCAGTGTTTCGTTCTTGATCGCGCATCTTTCGAAATTCTGCACGTTGCGACCAGGTGACTTGCTGTTCACGGGGACTCCCTCGGGCGTTGGTGTGGCTCGGACGCCGCCCGTCTTTCTTCGACCTGGGGACCGGACCGAAGTAGAGATTGCGGGACTGGGAGTGCTAGCAAATCCCGTTGTTGGCAGTTAAGTGCGTTGGCAAGTGCTGGCGCGGAACGGTAGCGGTTCTGCGGAAAATCACAGTTTCCGTTGCTGATTTTAGTGGTGATCCTCGGGCTGCCGAAACAAGTCGTGGGCAGGCTCTTCTCATCGCCTTGAACAACTTACATAAGAAAGTCAGTCGAAAATGGATTTTCGACATAATGCGGCTCGGCGTCGCCGAGTGATGCGGGACGAACGACTGGATGTTGATCAGCCCCTGCCGACCGAAACGACGGCTCAGCCGTTCAAGCGATACCAGACGGTCGCGGTGCTTTCGAGCCAACCCTCCATCTTGGATGTTTTACCCAAGGCGGCTTGGTTGAACGGATTATGCATTGCAGGCGCGATTGGCATTGCGATTGGATTCTTGTTTTTTCCTTTGAACCTGGAAAGCCATGGTTCGGTTTGGGCGACGATGCTGAGCCGAGTGGAATGGTGGTCGATCGAGCAACCGGGTTCTCTGGGGCAATTGTTCCTTTCGGTCGTTAGTTGGATCAACGTTGGATTGTGCTATCAGATTTACCAACTGCGTCGTCACCGCAATGATGACTACCATGGTGCCTATCAGGTTTGGAAATGGTCGTTGATTCCGACATTGTTGTTGGCTGGGATGGGGACCAGCGTACCGGCGGCGATGCTGGGCTATTTCGTGGCCGCCGTGTTTCCTCAGTCATTAACAGCTGCGGGGACGGGGATCGTTCTGGGTTCGGTGGGCGTCGTCATGGTCGGGTTACTCGTGCGACTTTACGCGGAAGTTCGCGAGTCACGAGCGACTCTAGTCTTTCTGGCCGCGGCGGGTCTTTCGCTCTCGATTTGTTTGAGTTTGTCTTGGAATCGTCTTGCGGGTGTTTGGTCGTTGCCAACGAATCCGCTGCTTAGTCCAACCAGTTGGTGGTTGATAAGTGTCATGATGATCTATGGGATGCTGTTGAATTACTTCGGTTTTGTCTATCGTGATGTCGTTGGCGAAGTAAGTGATTTGAGCAGCGCCTCCGGATTGGAACGTGGAATCCCGATCGACTTGGCCAAGGAGCCGTTGTCTGAAACGAAGCCTGACGCTGCTAGCGAATCGGCTCCAGAGGTCGCAAAGGCCCGTCGGCAGAGTTCCGAGCGAATCGTCGAACAAGAACGCGAAGCGAGCCTTCATGAAGACGAGCCGGCCGGTGATAATATTCTCACTCGGCGAAAACGCCGCCGCGTGGCTTGATGAGTTTTGAAAAGCCACCTTGTTGAAATTTGAGAAAACGATTAGTTTCTGACAGCCGCAGGAGGTTGGTACAGCCGTTGCGGAGATCGAAGTTGTATGCCCACCTCCAGTGGATAGGAAACCGATGAACTCGCGAGAAATCCATTATTTTGGGGACCATCCCCACGTTTCGCCGAATATGGCGGAGCTTTCGGGAAGTGCGGACTACCGGAATTCGCACGCTTACCAAAACTACCAACGCCAACGTCAGATGACTTTGGGCGATTTGTTGCTCGAAAACCGGATCGTCTTTCTGCAAGGCGAGATTTATACCGGAAACGCGAACGAGTTGGTGATGAAGCTCTTGTACTTGCAGAGTGAAAACCGCAAGAAAGACATTCATTTTTACATCAACTCGCCCGGCGGCGATGTGATTGCGACTTTGGCAATCTACGATACGATGCAAATTCTGTCGTGTCCAGTAGCTACCTACTGCGTCGGGCACGCCATGAGCGGTGCGGCGATTTTGTTGGCGGGTGGAACCAAGGGGAAGCGCAGTGCGTTGCCAAATTCCCGAATCATGGTTCACCAACCACACGGTGGCGTCGGTGGACAGGTCAGCGACATTGAGATTCAGGCGAAGGAAATTCTCCGTTACCGCGATGTGCTGAACCAGATTCTGGCCAGACATACCGGGAAGCCCGTTGAAGATATTGTGCGCGACATGGACCGTGATTTCTTCATGGGTGCCGACGAGGCTAAAGAGTATGGCTTGGTGGATCGCGTCACGGAAAAGACCAAAGCCGATGGTGACGATGATGGGGTCGAGGTTTAACCTTCCGATTCCGACACCTCGGCGAACGCACTTTGGTTCGTCGGGTGCTTAACATTTCGCAGCCCAATTCCAGAACTTTTTACGGAGCCGGTCAGCATGGCCTTGATTCCTTACGTTGTTGACAACAACGGACGCGACGAACGCGTATACGACATTTACAGCCGATTGCTGAAAGATCGCATCGTGTTCTTGGGAACGCAGGTTACGAGCGATTTGGCGAACTCCATTGTTGCTCAGATGTTGTACTTGCAGAGCGAAGATCCGAAAGCAGATATTCACCTGTACGTGCACTCGCCTGGTGGTAGTGTCACAGCCGGATTGGCGATCTACGACACGATGCAATATGTCAGTTGCGACGTGGCCACGTATTGCATGGGACAAGCGGCATCCATGGGAGCGCTGTTGTTGGCCGCTGGGGCAGCTGGCAAGCGATTCGCCTTG
>JAEUIP010000287.1 GCA_016795075.1 Planctomycetaceae bacterium
CGTCTGGCCATTGGATCGCGGAGCGATCCACGACACTCTTGCAGCCCACACTCAACTATTTGGATTTTTTTGTGGTAATTTGGGATGTTTGCGATGGATTTGCCGATAAAGACAGTGACTTCTTGATCCAAGGTCTTTTGCTGCCGACTGGAGACTAGTGGGGAACCGCATTCGTAGTCCCGGTTGAGGTCGTCGATGGCATTGGCAGTGGTTTCGGAAATCACTCGAAGATTCAAGTCGATCGTTGCCAAGTGGCAACCTGATTTGGAGCAAACGCTGGAATGCCGCTTTTTATTACGTGACGGCTTCTACATGGGGCACGTACTGACATGGGGGGCCTATCGCGGCGTTTGGTTCAGTGACGTCGGCGAAATGAAAATCTATCGTGACCAACAATGGCTGCTAACGGTCCCCATTCGCATCGACGAGTTGGAAAACGCATCCCCAATTCACGAGATGCCCGTGACTCCAACGCGGGCCGAAGTACGTCAATCAAAATCGGCAGCATGACGACCGTATCGTATCGGGCCTTACAAGTTTTTTCGTAAACGTTCCGGCCACCAATCAAGTGGCTTCGGTTATTGAAGGACTTGTTCCGCGGCGTCCCACCCGCTTTTGATGCATTGGGGAATGCCAACTCCGGTGTAGGCATTGCCAGCCAACGCGAGGCTTGTGTGTTTCGCGACAAGTTGTGAGATACCTTCGATTCGTTGCCGGTGCCCAACGTGATACTGTGGCATGGCGTTCCGCCAGCGAACGATCTGGCTTTCAAGAGGATCGCCGACCAACGAGATCCAACGCCGGAGTTCACGGACGGAGGTCTCGATCAACTTCTGATCGTCCCAGTCCACATGTTCCGGATTCAACGCACCACCAAAAAAACTGCGAGTTAACAGGTCCGAGTCTGCGCAGCGTCCGGGAAATTTTTGACTGGAAAAACTGGTGGCAATCAAAGGACTTTTCAGAATCGTCGGGACGACCAAACCAAATCCCAACTTTTCGCCATTATCGGCAAACTGCTTGCGCTGAAATCGTGAGACTACAATCGCGGCACTTGCGTATTCGATTTCGGCCAAACGTGTCGCCAACTCCGGATCAACACCTTGCAGTAACTTGGCGGCCGCATACGTTGGCGTCGCCAAGATGACCGCGTCGAACTTCTCAGTGATCGGCTCGGGAGAAGAGTTTGGTCGGCGGACTACGGACCATTGGTTCTCGGACCGAACCATGTGGCTTACCGTGGTTTCGTTTTCCAGAGTGACATCATGTCGCACGAGCCAATCGGTGAGCGCTTTTATCCAGTGACTCATGCCGTGCCGCGGGGTGAGAAACAGCCCGTAGCGCACGCCGGTGCTGGCAGAGGTGTTCGCTCCGGCAGTCGCCGCCAGCGCGTCTTGCAATTGTGCGGACGAAGCATCGTCGCCATTGTTTGCTGGTTGTTGGGTTGCTTTTGCCGAGCGCAATAAACTCCCATGCTGTCGTTCCAGATCTGCGAACTCGGTCAAAGCGGCAGCCATGCTTAACTTGGCTGGGTCAGCGGTAAAGATTCCTGAAACCAACGGTTGGATCAGCCAATCGTAGGCCTCGCGTCCCCAGTGCCTTATTGCAAACGATTGAAACGATTCATCGGCCGTCGAGCCAACACGAAATCGGCGTCGAAACAAGACGACCCATGGCTCGAGCCACATACGCAACTTGGCGTGCCGGCTTAAAACCGGCGACTTCCAGACCGCATCCCACCGCTGTGGGACCAATAGTGAAAAGCCTGCGGGAATTGGGGCGGCTCCGGATCGAGTCGCGACCAACGCCCCGCGACGTTTTTCATCGGTCGGGATCAATTGATCCAAATATCCAATCGCCCGACACAGCTCCAAAGCCCAGGGCAACTTCGTCGTGAACATGTCCGCGCATCGTTCGACGAAGCCATCGGTCAGTGGTTGCGTCTGGAGCACACCGCCCCAAGTCGAATTCGTTTCGCAAACCACAATCCGGGGCGAAAGTTGCTGCCGTTCTTGGGCTCGCTCGACAAGTCGAACGGCAGCGGCCAATCCGGAAATGCCACCGCCAACGACAAGTATTTTTCGGTTCCTGTCGTCGGGCGAGTGTGCGGGCATCGATGAGTTCGCAATTCGAGCTTAGTCTTGTAATCCAACGCGTTTGAACACAAACGCTTCGTCGTGAGCCGGGCCATCAGGTTGATTTCGCATCGCGACCCAAACATGGAGTTCGTCGCGACTTACTAATTTGTAAGTCAGGCCGGCAAAGTAAGCCGCGTTCTCTTCCACTTTGATCAAAGGAAATTTGACCATTCCGTCTTTGTCCTCCCAGCCCACCAGGTCTGGATGAAAATGTTTCAACCGTAGTGCCGTACCCTGATCATCCGTATGGAAGCTGAAGTATTCACTGAACACCAACTTGCCATCTTGCGAGAATCGAAAACTGCCGGTCATCGTATTGTTCCAAACCGGGAGAAAGACCTCTTCGCATTCACCGCCCAATCCAGTGCCAACCCAACGTCCCACCAGGAACTTGAACTTCTCAAATTCTGCGGTCGCAGGCTTGGCGCCGTCATCCAGTCGAAGTGTGTGCTCCGTGAACGCCGTTTGCGCCTCGAGCACCGAGGTCGCGATGCAGGTGCAATAAACGATGGCGCCGAGGACCAAAGTACGAAACATCATTGTGGTTCCTGACGTGACGGTTGCGGAGGTTGCGGAATGAACGAATCGGTTTCTTTTAAGGCGACACAAAATGCCGCCAACAGATTGGCGGCGGTATCCAGGTCGTCCCAGTGGCAGACTTCGACGGCGCTATGCATGTAACGGTTGGGAATGGCAACCAACCCCGTGGCTACGCCGTGTCCGCTGATTTGAATCGCGTTGGAATCGTTCGGAGCCGCTCGGCCCAATGCGGCCACTTGATGCTTGAGATCCGATCCTTCAGCCGTTTCTCGAAGTCGCCGAGCGACTTCGGGGTTCATGTTGGGCCCGCGAAAAATCACCGGCCCTTTGCCTAACGAAACTTGTCCCAATTGCCGCCGATCGATCGTTGGGCAATCCGTTGCATGGGTCACATCGACCGCGATGCCGACGTGTGGCCGAATACGCTCGGCCGAAGTTGTCGCGCCGCGCAGGCCGATTTCTTCGGCAACGGTGGACACTGCAAAAACCCCGACTCCGGCGCCCTGCTCCTTCGCGCGCCGCAACGCTTCGACCACCGTCCAAACACCGACTCGATTGTCCAACGCCACCGCGGTAATGGCTCCTCCCCGCAACTCTTGATGGCCCATTTGCATGGTGACAGGATCACCGACCCGAACCAGTTTCCGACTTTGTTCTTGATTCGTCGCTCCGATATCGATCCACATTTCGGTAAACTTGACCACGGTGTTCCGTTCGTTTTCCTCCAACAAATGGATGGGTTTGCGACTGATCACCCCTGGGACGCAACCGTTGTCGGTCCATACCTGAACGCGTTGTCCAATGAGTTGTTGGGGATCCCAACCGCCGACCGTTTGAAAGTTCAAGAAGCCATTGTCATCGATCTGGGAAACCAATAGCCCAATTTGATCGGCATGACCAGCCAACATGACCCGGAAAGGTGACGTCGGATTGATCGCGAGCATCAGATTGCCGTGCAAGTCAAACTCGACGGAGTCACAAAACGAAGATGCGTATTGCTGGACCACCGCTTGGACGCGTTGTTCATCTCCGGAAACGCCCGGAGTTGCCAACAAGCGATACAAAAACTGGCGACTTTCGTCACTCACGAGAACGATCTTTCTAGGGTTGGGTTTCCGCGACCGGAGTCGCGGCTTTGGTCAAAACTTGAACGGCCCGTTGCAACTGAGGGTCTCGTTCGGACATTGGGCGAGGATCGTCGAATTGGATTTGGTCCGCAGGTTGGTCCGCCGGCTTTTGGGGTGGGAGTTCCCCTGCTTCTCGGGCGGCTTTCTCCGCGGCCGCGATCTGCTCCGCAGTTTCTTTAATCCGCTCTTCGATCTCGTCCAACGGCAGTCCTAGCTCTCGCCGATCCCACAGCGCCGCTAAGATTGCCCGATCTCGCATGTTCAATCGCACCGTCAAGTCGGGGCGATCGGGACGAACACCCCAATCCTCCGTGTTTTCGGTCTCCTTGATCGAATCATTCTTTTCTTCGGAACGCCACCGCATCCGATGAATGTTTCGACCATCGGGCCGCCAGTAACTGGCGGTCGTCAAGTTCAAGAACGTGCGGGCTCGTGGCAAGGAGAACTGTGTTTGCACGGTGCCTTTGCCAAAGGATTGATCGCCGACAATCGTCGCGATCTTGTGATCCTGAAAACAAGCGGCCACGATTTCGCTGGCGCTCGCCGAACCGCCATTGATCAAGACGACGACCGGGACCGGACTGGTCAGCCCTTTCTTTGGACTGCCGAAGTACGCTTGTTGGATTTCACCTTGTCGATCGCGAATCGTCACGATCACTTGTTCGGGACTATCGAGGAACAGATCACACACGCCGATGGCGGCATCCAATAACCCTCCACCGTTCTCGCGAAGGTCCAGAATCAGGCTGTCGACTTGGCCGTCGATTTTCGCCAACGCCTGCTCCAACTCTTCCACGGTCCGCGTTCCGAACTGTTTGATACGGATGTAGCCAACTCGAGGTTGGTCCTCCAATTGGAAATGCCAACCGCCCTGTTCGTCCGGTCGATCTCCAACCACCGTGAACGTGGGAATTAGTCGTCGCGCGACGCTCACCGACCATGCCAACCAGTCTTGAGTCTCCGGCTGCCAACGTTGGACATCCAATTGGACTTGAGTCCCTTCCGGCCCTTTGAGTCGAGCGCGAACCTCGTCGGCGTTGAGTTCCGCGACGGGTTGCCCGTCGATGCTCAGAATCTGATCGCCGGCGGCCAACCCCGCTTCCATGGCCGGACTGCCGAACAGCGGCTTGACGATCAAGACCGATTTGTTGGAGGGCTCGGGTCGGATGTGGATGCCAAGCCCAGCATACGCTTGATTCAAAAACTCGACTCGATCATCGGCAGCCGCGCCGGAAAGGTAATACGAATGAACGTCCAAGTTCTCCAGCATCCCGTTGACCGCAGACGTCAGCAGTTGCTCGCGATCGACATCGTACAACGATTGGGTCGCGATCAACTCGCCCGCCGTTGCAACGATACTGGCCATCCGATTTCTGGCTGTGATTTGATAACAGGCGAAACTGGTGACAGCGGCGAGCAAAATCACCAAAATGTGTCGCGGAGGCATCGAGAGCTTTCTGGAGTCGTGGGGTCTACCAGCGGTCGGCCGCTCCAGTTTAACGGCTTGGAACGAAGGTCGCCAAGTGCGGGTTCCGAAGTTCTCTCATGAGTTTTCCCGGACGAGCGTCTTGCGTCCGAGCTCGCGGTACTAAAGCAACAGCGGGTCGATCTTGCGTAGGCTCACGAGTCCACCCGCGTCGCAACACGACTATCCGACATGTCGTCTCTCGGGTTAAGCGTTGGAGTTCTGCTTGCGGCTGACGCGCGGAGCGGCGCGGTGTTGGTCGGATTCCCGCCCAACCCCGCTCTGCTCACGCGGTTAACACGCGGACGTGATGAACGAATCGGGGCGTGGTGTTGGGCTTCTGCTTGCAGCTGACGCGCGGAGCGGCGCGGTATTGGTCGGATTCCCGCCCAACCCCGCTCTGCTCACGCAGTTAACCTCTCGAGCGACGGTATTCAAGAATTGGAGCCGACTGGCTATTATAAACCATTGCAATTCCGTTTTCACAGCGAAGGATTACTTAACGGACCCGGAAACCGCTTCGTACTTGGGATTCTCGATGCCTTCGAAAGGCACTGTAAAAAACATGAGTAAGTTTCAGAGATCGGTCTATTCATTGTTTTACAGTTGGTCGATGATTGGCTGCACCGTCTTGGTGTTCATCGGCTACATTTTATCGATGAACGCGACCAGTATGGGCCAAGTGGCGGAAGGTGAGGGTGTCGTGGAGTTGACGAATAGTATTGGGATGAAACTTGTCTTGATTCCGAAAGGAACGTTTACCATGGGATCTCCCGAGACTGAAGTAGGACGGGATGAATTCGGTGGAGATCACGATGAAACTCAGCACACCGTAACCATTAGCCGAGATTTTTATTTGGGCATTACGGAAGTAACGCAAGGGCAATATGAAAAAGTAATGGGTTCCAATCCAAGTCGCTTCCAAGGCCCAGACGCTGCTTGGCAATTAGGAAGAAAAGGCGAATTTGTTGACACAACAAACTATCCCGTAGAATTCGTTAACTGGTATGATGCGGTTGCATTTTGCACGAAGCTGTCCGAACTTCCCGAGGAATTGGCTGCGGGACGCCAATATCGTTTACCAACGGAGGCGGAATGGGAATATGCGTGTCGTGCCGGAAGTACGTCGAAATACAGTTTCGGAGACGATGTAGACATGCTTGGACAATATGCGTGGTTTACTGTTGATCCCGAGGAATACGAAAATATGGCAATTCCGCACGAAGTCGCGCGACTAAGGCCCAACGCCTTTGGCCTGTTTGACATGCATGGCAATGTAGCTGAGTGGTGCAATGATTGGGCGGGACGTTACTCGACTGACCCGGTAACGGACCCGTCGGGACCGAGTGATGGTCAATCTAAAGTTTTTCGCGGCGGCAGTTTCGGAGACCTGGCTTGGGGGGATATCAGATCAGCAGCCCGAGGCGGACTAACTCCCACGTTTAATAGCGAACTTACTGGACTTCGAGTTGCACTAGATGCACCAAGGGAGAAAAAGTGACCGTTCAACTTCCATTGTTTACGAGCGGCAACGTGGCCTGTGATATTTTTCGGCTGAACATTAGTTCCGAGTGATGTTCGGAATTTCGAAAGGAGTCGGCATTCTCATATCGCGGAGTACTATGCGAAACTAGTTATGTTGTCCGATTCCGTGTTAGCTGCTGTATCTGTCAATGCACAAATACAACTCGAAGCGTCGAGCGACGACTTATTCTGGCCACTGGCGGACTAACTGCGCGTCCTCGACTTGGTAGATTCGGATCTTGCCGTCGTGATCGCCAACTAAAACGTATTTGCCATCCGAGCTGAGCGAAAGCGCGTACAGCGGCTGGGGATTTTGAGCGTAGTTCC
>JAEUIP010000288.1 GCA_016795075.1 Planctomycetaceae bacterium
CGCCGACTGTCGCAACCGTTTTGGTTAAACGAATTGATCAACGATATTCGACCGCTCACGTTGATCGAACAACAAGCTTTGTTGACCTTGGTCCAAAACTGCTTGCCACAAGACGACGAGGTTTTGGAGGCCTTGTCGCGAATCCTGCCTCAGGCTTCGTTGGTGCTGCGACGCAAGATCGTCTCCCTCATTTGCCAATTGTCGGGCATGCGCGCCAATCAACTCGTCGCTGAGTTGATCGAACATGAAACGGATGGCGAAATACTGATCACGTTGATTCCCGAACTACGTCGGCGGAACCTTGCTCGGGCCATGAAGAAACTGCTAGGGCTGTTGGATCATGGTCACGAAGGTGTACGTCGCAAGTCAGCCGAAGCTTTTCACGATTGCACGATCCAACGCTACTTGGCAGCCTACGACCTGTTGGATGAAGCCGTTCGCCGCAGCACGGGGCAACTGGTCCAAAAAGTGGACCCAGCCACCAATCGGGTGCTGGCCGATGAGTTATCCTCCGGAAATCGAATCCGCCAAGTACGCGCATTGCAAGCCATTCGCTCCATTGGCAACATTGACGAACTGTGCCCCCTGGTACTCAAGTTGGCGCAAAATCCCGATATGCGTTTGAAGATCGCTGCCATTGGAACCTTGGCCGGGGCAACCGTTCCCGAAGCGAAAGGACTCATTCGTCGCTATCTGGTGGACGAAAATCCGTCTATCCGTAAAGCCGCTGAACTGAGTTTGGATATCACGCCAGATATTTTTGAGAATATGGATGCGGACTAAGTGACGGAATCGAATCCCTGTTTGACTCGCTATGATCACGCACCGGTCGGCGATCTAGTTGGCATGATCATCGAACCACATCAGACGTTGGGCGAGGCCCGCGTCCGCTTGGAGGTTGACCAACGCCATCACAATCCAATGGGCACCGTCCATGGCGGCATTTTGGCGTTGTTGGCCGATACAGCGATGGGCGTCGCGTTTGGGCGGACGTTGGATCAAAATCAAACTTTTGGCACAATCGATATTCGAGTGGATTTCATTCGCCCCGTAGGAACAACCGAATTGACCGCCATCGGAACCATGGTCAAACGCGGAGCCCGAGTCGGTTTCTTGAAAGCCGAGATTTTTAGCCAGTCCGGCCGGTTGGTGGCGACCGCCAATTGTACCTGCTTGGTTATCTCACCCAGCTAGGCTCTGTCCCCAAATGGGTCTGCCCCCGTCCGCCCCGTTCCGGTCATGCTTTCTTGTCGGAAATTTTTACACGCCCTCCCAAGGGTCTGCCTCAGGTCTGACTCGGGTCAGCCCGTTTTCTTAGAGCACCGAAAATGGGCTTGACCAACTTGGTCGAATGACATCTAACTTTGGCACGGGAAATGCACGAATCGTAAGGAGCCAACCACCCGCCGCACGGAGTTGGTACCGATATCGTTCGGATTATCCTGAAAGCTGGCTGGAGAATCGTCCAATGATATTCATGATTGTTACCCTGGTGGTTGGTTTGATTCTTTCGGCCTGGGTGGTCTTGGATGCCCTTCGCCCGAAATCAAATGACGGTTCGTTTGCGGCACCGCGCAGAAAAGAACCCAATCGCGTCTGGGATACAATACGCACCGATCGACCCGCCAAGACGGAAATGCCAAGTCTGAAACAGCCGGACCAAAACAAGTGAAGTCACGATCTCATTGTGGCAATCGGGCTCATTGTGGCAATCGGGTCTCGGTTTGAGAACGGGCCCGCGGATTCGCCAACTCTTGCACGCTGTCGTAGTAGGCTTTGGCATCGGGCGAGAAGATCTCGGGTTCGCCCAACGTGGCAGTTGGCGGAAAATATTGCCTAGCCAGCAACCCCAGCGCGACGCCGATCACGATCAACCAACTGCGACCAAGCAGGGTTCCCAAGATCCACAAGAGGGTCCGCATCATCGGGCTCCTTTTTCTAGCCACACGTTGCGGAACTCGACGGGATCACTGTGGTTCTGGAACAAGATGGCCTGAGGCTCCGGACTCTCCGCCCACCCCGCGCCAGTCTTCCCGGGGATCTCCACATCATCATGAATCAGAATTCCATTGTGACGAACGGTCACGCGTGCGTTAGCAATTTTCTCACCATCGGGCGACCAACGAGCGGACGTGAACCAAATATCGTACGTCTGCCATGTCAAAGGTGGCAACGAAAAATTACCGCGAGGAGCGATTCGTTTGTAAATACTACCGGCATTATTCTCCACTGGCGTCTCACCGAACGAATCGAGAATCTGAATTTCATATCGGCGCTGAATGTAGATGCCACTATTGCCGCGATCTTGATTACTCTTCTCCGGTTGAAACGGAAGACGGAACTCCACGTGCAATCGAAAGTCCTCCACTGGAAAGGACGTCAATGCACCCACCGCCAAATTACCTTCTGGTGATAATTTCGCGTCTGTCAACTCGTTGGTTACCCCCTCGCGGAACAAAACAATAGCCGCCGCAGGCGGAACCGCTCCCAACGTCGCACTGTATCTTTGCACTCGCAGCAACCGAGCCATCACGTTTTGGCGTGAATCAGTTTGCACAAACTGATAATAAGGCGATGCCTGAAACTCAAATGCCAACCCACCACTCGATTTCAACACCAATCGATCCTGCTCTATTTGGCCGGCCAACTCCGTCGGAAACGGCGACAGATTCTGGTCGTCGGGCAATCCACCGGGTAAAAGTTTCGCCGAAAACTTGCCGTGGCCCCGCGCGACAACTTGCAGTCCATACGTTTGCCAACGTCCATCGACCAACATCGACCCCGAGTACTCGCCCTGGACAAATTCAGCCGGATGAGGAAATAAAGCAGTCGCATCAGATAGCGAGACGTGACCCGCTTCAGCTGAACCACTTTCAGCTGAACCGGCGGGGGATGGTGCGGCGGGGGATGGACGAAGATCGCCTTGGGGTGAGGCCATCGCGACGTGGGCATTCAACCAAAGTAGACCAAGCCACAACGAGTGGTTCCGTAGGTTTTGCATGGATTTCTTTCGGGTCCAAGTTTCAAGGTTCCGCGTGCCATTGTACTGGAGATCTCCCGAGATTACTCCCCAGTTTGGTCGGGAATAAGGTTTCCCAACCCCGCCCCCATCCAATTAGGTCACGGACAATCGGCACTCCACGGTCGAGATTTGGTGCCATCGATTTCGCGCGGAACGCGCAGAGCCGGTCGACGAAGTGAAAACACGGCACCTTTGGCCGTACCCCCCGAGCAAACAGGCATTGGGATCGGCTTGAATTTCGCCAAAAAGGGGCGTTGAGATTAGACAGTGACTTGCCGCAACGAGTGAACTCGTATGACTTCGTCGTCGGTTTCGTAAAATGCGTCGCGTTCTTTAAGGGCTTCGAAGAGTTGACGCGCATGACTCGAGTACTTGGACTTGCGGAGTTCCTGGAACAAGACGTTTTCCGGCACTCCGTCTCCGATAATCTCAGCCGCCCAATTCAGTAATTCCTCTAGTGTTACTTCGGGTACTTCCAGAGGAGCAGGGTCCGTAGTCGAGGCGTCTGCTGGGAGCGAGACCTGTTCCGACTGGACTTCTGCGATATCGGACTCGGGTTGGTCGTCGGCCATTTTGGACGGGTCGTCGAACGCTGCGACGGAATCAGTGTCCGTGCCCGGTGACGACTGGGTCGAGGACCGCTTCGTCGCTACGGGCTCCTCGTTGGCGAGAATTTCCTGCGAGATCTGGGGGCCGTTGTTCGCGGAATTGGCCGGAGCCGGCGGCGTTTCGGGCGCGATTGCCTTGGCCTCCGAGCCGGTTGAGGGATGTTGGGCTGACTTAGCGACCGGGGCAATTGTGGTTCGTGGGAGCGACTCCTCGAGAACTCGACGCAAACGTTCGGCGTCCCGCGAAGGGATGGCCTGCAGCGATTGCTCAAAAGCAATTTGTGCTTTGTCCCAACGTTGTTTCCAAGACGCTTGTTGTCGATGGAGTTCGACTAAGATCTCCCAGCGGTCCAAAACTTCCGACAACATGGCTTGATGCTCGACTTGCAGTGAAAAAGATCCCAGTGCTTCCGGAACTCGAGTGGGCAGTTCGTCAAGCGTATAGCTTTGGGTAATCAGCCAACGGCCGCGAAACCATGGTTTGTCGCTGGCTAATTCGAAATTCGAGCGGGTTGTAAGGATTTTCCGACTTGGGCCAGGTCGATGGAGCGAGGTAGGTCCCCGCGTAGAGACGGACCGACAGAAGTCACTTCGCGAATAAATCGGCGATTTTCCTGACGTTTCATCGAAGGTAACACGACAGCTTGGGGCCGCAACCGCGTTTGGCCGTACCGTTGAATTAGGGAGCAGGAAAACGTACATTGTCGTTCGTCGGACAAGTACTCTCGGATTGGTGGCGCCGTTTTAATCCAACTTTAACTTAATGTAAGGACCTCGAGTGTCAGGATTGTCAGTGATCGGATTGCAATGGGGCGACGAGGCCAAAGGTAAGTTGGTAGATTTGTTTGCGGCAGATCACGACATCGTCGTTCGGTACCAGGGCGGTGCCAATGCGGGCCACACGGTCGTGGTCGGGGACAAGGTCTACAAACTGCACCATCTGCCAAGCGGAATCGTCCATCCGCACGCCGTGGCGATTGTCGGTCCGGGCGTGGTGACCAACCCGAAGACGATTATCGGCGAATTGGATTCGCTGACCTCGCAAGGCGTCTCTTATGAGGGCCGTTTGTGGTTAAGTGATCGTTCCCATGTGGTCATGCCATGGCATGTTTTGGAAGATCAATTGGCAGACCGTTTGAGTGGCAAAGACAATCACATTGGCACAACAATGCGTGGCATTGGCCCTTGTTATCGCGACAAGGTGGGCCGCAGTCACGCGATTCGGTTAGGCGATCTTTCCCGACCACAATTTCCTCAACGCGTTCACGAGATTGTCTCTGTCAAAAATCAAATGTTACGCTCGATGGACCCGGCCTCCTCGTGGCAAGCTTTAAACGCCGACGAAATCACGGAACAGTATCTGGGTTATACGAAGATTTTGGCACCAATGATTCGCGAGACCACACAGTGGTTGCTCGACTCCTTGGAACAAGGTCAGCGGGTCCTGTTTGAAGGAGCCCAAGGTGCATTGTTGGACATTGATCACGGCACGTTTCCGTTCGTGACCAGCAGCAATAGCTCGGGCGTCGGCATTTGTGGCGGCTCTGGGGTTCCTCCCATGTGGATCGACAAAGTCGTCGGTGTCGTGAAAGCTTATAGCACGCGCGTCGGCGGTGGCCCCATGGCCACGGAACTTGACAACGAAATTGGACACAGAATCCGCGAGCGCGGGCGGGAATACGGGACGACAACCGGGCGACCTCGACGTTGTGGCTATTTGGATTTGGTGGCCCTGCGTTACACGGCTCGCTTGAGCGGCGTAACCTCCTTGGCCGTGATGATGCTGGATGTATTGAGTGGCTTCGAAACGCTCGAAGTGGCGACCGGATATCGTATTGGCAGCGAGGTCCTGGACCGGTTTCCGTCCCATGCGGATGATCTGAAGCAGGTTCAACCAATCTATGAGACGTTGCCGGGCTGGCAAGAAGAGATTACTTCGGCGCGGCGTTGGGAAGACTTGCCGCCCAACGCGCAAGCTTACGTTCAGAGAATTTCGGCAGCTGTCGGCAAGCCTGTCGAGTGGGTTTCGGTCGGACCCGATCGAAGTCAAACGATCCATTTGCCCTTGAAGTAAGCCATCATGACCTCGACCGATGACACGACGATCGAACGAGATTTGCCAGAACGCGAGTTTTGGCCGCGTCACATCGCGATCATCATGGACGGCAACGGGCGTTGGGCCGAAAGTCGTGGCCTGCCGCGCAGCGAGGGCCATCGGATTGGCGGGGACGCTGTTCAGAAGATCGTCGAGGAGATGGCGCGGCTGGGACTGGGCTATTTGACTCTATATTGTTTGTCAAACGAAAACTGGAAACGACCAGAACACGAACTTCAGTTTCTAATGCACTTGTTGGAGCACTACATGATCCAGCAACGCGAGGGCTTGCGAAAGCACAACATTCGTCTCCGCGTCCTGGGCCGGCAAGCGGGAATCCCAGCACAAGTGTGGCAAGAAATGGAAGAGACCAAACGACTGACCGAACACAATACGGGACTGCAGCTTTGCTTGGCAATCAACTATGGCGGACGACAAGAAATCGTCGATGCTTGTCGCGCCGTTGCCGGGCGTGTGCTTGGTGGCGAACTCGAACTGGAGCAGATCGAGGAACAGACCATTGCCGGTCATCTGTATACCCACGACATCCCCGATCCGGACTTGCTAATCCGGACGGCCGGAGAAATGCGGGTTAGCAATTACTTGCTGTGGCAGATTAGCTATTCCGAAATTTGGGTAACACAGCGTTGCTGGCCCGATTTCTCCGAAGCCGACCTTCACGCGGCCATTTCGGAATACGCCAAAAGAAAACGCAAGTTTGGCGGCTTAACAACAATGCCGGCAAGCTAAGGAATTCGCAAACCCGCAAGTCAACCAAGAACAAATAGGTGCCACCAACAAATAGGTGCAACAAATAGGTGCCACCCATCTATTGACTCCTTGAGAGGATTTTGTTAAAGTTTCGAGCGTGGCCTGAAGTGAGTGCGTTTCCTTGGGAGATAGCAGGAAATGGGACGGAGTTTGCGGTCGGAGATTTTCTCGGCGTCCGAGGTTTGTATTTGTCATTGTGTCCAAAGATGCGTGCGAAAAGCATGGCTGGCAGGTGTCGATGAAAAGACGGGGAAGGACTACTCGTTCCGCAAAGAGTGGATTCGGAGGCGACTCGAGGCGCTCGCATCCACCTGGAGCGTGGATGTGCTTACCTATGCCATCATGAGCAATCACATACACGTGATCTTGCGGAATCGCCCGGATGTCGTGGCCACCTGGTCAGACGAAGAAGCGGCAACCCGATGGCTCAAGGTGTTCCCTGGTCGGCGCATTGAAGAGCAATTAGCTGCTCCAGCGGAATCCGATGTCAAAGCGATGGTCAATAGCGCGGAGAAGATGAAGGAGATCCGCGAGCGGTTATCCGATATCTCGTGGTTTATGCGGGCGTTAGCGGAACCGATCGCTCGGATGGCCAACCGTCAGGACGACTGTACGGGTCGAT
>JAEUIP010000289.1 GCA_016795075.1 Planctomycetaceae bacterium
GGAGACTCGGCGCTCATTGCTCCCGGTGACGATGGGTTCCACCATTACTTTCCCTTGGCCCACAAATACAACGGGTTCATGGATCTTTTTGGACGTCGCAACTTGAACGACGTGAATATCCAGCTCATCTCGCCGATCGGCAAACGAGTCAAC
Source organism: Planctomycetaceae bacterium (assembly GCA_016795075.1). Lineage (GTDB taxonomy): Bacteria > Planctomycetota > Planctomycetia > Pirellulales > Pirellulaceae > M30B19. The sequence continues at coordinate 154 of JAEUIP010000289.1, forward strand.
TTCATGGTCTGGTATCACTACTTCTTCTTGGATCAAGCCACGACACCGTACAGCGTCGTGATGACACCCTACAACCCCGGCAACGCCGCTGTATCCAAAGACCTTGGACACGAGATTGACCTACTCTGGACGATTGCGATCAACCCACGTCACAATCTGATGATCGGCTACTCCCACTTCAATTCCGGTGACTACTACAACACGCCTGGCGTCGCGTTTGCTGGTAACGCCGACTTCTTCTACTCGCAGTATCAGGTGCGGTTCTAGCGGGCAGCTACTCTCACATCAGATTGGCCATTTGTACAATATGCAGAGTCTTCCACAGAATTGCCGCGGTAAAAGTTGTGGCGTTGAATGTTCCGCGCCCCACTTGCTGGCCGCCGCGTGCAGCGACGGCGATGGACGATGCCCAGCCTGCAGGATGGAGATCCACCCGCGAACTTGCACTACCGGTCCAGAGGGTCGCATGATTGCCTTCACCTAAGACGCCGGACAAGACGGACCCCACCTGCTGCCCATCACCACCGCCCCATGCCACGGAATCCAGCGCGCCGTTCGGATGGAGATCGACGTACGAACTGGCGGTTCCGCTCCACATGGCCGCGCGGTTCCTCCCTACCGACGGCTTGACATAGCCCACCTGCTGACCGCCTGCGGCTTGCGCTTGGGAGGAATGGGACGCGTTCGGGCCCGACGGATGGAGGTTGGTGACCGTCCATTGCCCGTGCGCTGCGGTGGTTAACCCCAAAGCAGCAACAATCGCAACGAAGGCGAAACAAATTGAAGACTTCATAGTACTTTCTTTCCAATGAGCGCGGATGTTGGTGGCTTTCTTTGCCGCGGCAAAGCAAATTTCAACAAAAACGGTTCACCCCGAAGTCATCGTCTTGACTTCTATTGGAAAGACTCAGCTCCGACCCAATTCCTATCACAAGAAAGATCGTATTTCTGAAGTTCTTAGCCCCCTTCACCAGACTCGAGGCCAGGAAGTCGGAGAGTTGCGTTTACCAAAACGCGGAAGCTGCCAACGGGGACCACGCGTTGGCACGTAGAGAGACACCGAAAATTTAAGTTGGATAGAGCACTAGGACAAAAGTCGGGAAAGGTTTTCGAAGAACGGTTTATCACGTTCGTATTGGCCTTCAGCCAGAAAGCCCCGGTATTCGTCCAGCATCCTCAGGTAGTCGTCCACGGTTTGCTTGTACGTCTCCAGTTGATTCGCAGGCGCCTTCGCAGTCGACGCTTCGCTGCCGATGGTCAAATTCGTCAATCGACCCAAGAAGGGCAGGGCGTAGATACCCGCGGCCATCACGTCCAGCTTCTCGGTTGCCTGGAACCAAGCCGTCTTGAATTCGTCCGGTGCGTCAAACGGAGGGAACGCCATGGTGCGAGCTGCTCCGCGTTCATAGATTTGGTCGCCGTCCAAATCCACCGCCATGCCGTAGGGCAGAAGCAAGTTTCGTGCTCCCTCGTCCGTCAACGAAGCGGATACAATGGGATCAGCCAGTTGATTCTGCGTCTGCAAGACATGCAATTCCTGCGGCGTCAGCGACTCCAGAAACTGCCTGGGGTTCTCGTAGCCACCTGTCTCGTAGGCTCGATTCAAAATCCCAGCGTATTGAAGTGTCGCTGCCGGCCCTGTGCCGGCCGCTTTTTCCGGCTCGTACTGAATCGAAAAACGGTTCACCAGTTCCATGTGTTCGGTGTGCGCTTGGCCAAGCGTTTGTTGAAGCTGATCGGCGAGTCGTCCATCATTGGCATCCACACGATCGGTCGCCAGAGCGAGCTGTTTGTAACCGGCTTGGAAGTTGGCAAAAAAATCGGCCGTCGGCGGGGCGACGTAGAGAGCGCGCTGCGCCGCGGTTAGCGGTTGCGGACCGACGGCGACTACGGGAGTCGATCGCGAATAGGTCGCCGACTCGCCCTTTGGAAACGAAGGGGTCCATTCAGCGGCGGCGACCTGGGATTCCCTCGCTGGGTGACGACTCGACTCGGACACGGTTGGGCGATTCGGAAGCAGACGCTGGTCGACAGGAGGCGCCGGAATAGATCGAAGATCGGCCCAAGACGTTTCGTTTCCCACGCGCATGAAAATTCCCTCAGGACAACAGCTTGATCAATTCGCGGCGTGTTGAAGCGCACCGACTTTATGGATTTTATCGGCCAGAACCAGCCGAATACTCCAATTCAACGGAAGCAGGATCGCGTCCCGTCCTACGTTGACCAAAAATCACCTCAGAACCGCAGTTTTGCGGTAAATTGAAAAATCTCCAGCGTTTCCCGTCTTCGATGTTGACGTTGGCAAGGCAGGCGACATTGGCTGACTGGAGCCCAAAGTATGCAAAATCCCAATCCCTCCGAAATGGTCGGCCTGATCGCACGCCATCAGACTCGCTTGCGAGGGCTGGTGAGGTGCCTACTGGTGCGTGCGTCGGACGTCGAAGATGTGCTCCAGGAAGTCAACTCGGTCTTGTGGGAAAAGGCCGAGGAGTTTCAAACCGGGACCGACTTTTGGGCCTGGGCCAGCCAAATCGCTCGCTTCAAAGCGCTGAACCATATTCGCAAGTACAGCCGGGACCGACTGGTCTTCGACGACAAACTACTCAACGAACTAGCGGATCTGGCCCACCAGCGAATGACGCAGCTCGATCACCGGCGCGAGGCACTTGAAGGTTGCCTCAATGAACTTCCTCCGCCGCAAAGACAGCTGATCGATCTTCGTTATGCGGGTGGACACGCAATCGAGGCCATTGCCGAAATCATCGGCCGGCCCCAAGCCTCGATTCGCCAGACTCTGTATCGGGTCCGCCAATCCCTCTTGGCGTGCATCGAATCGAAACTGCAATCCGCAGGAGGCGCTTCATGAGTGCCAATATCCGATTCGCGGAACTGTTGCCGAAACTGCTCGACAAGGTTATTTCGGACGAAGAAATCGTCGAGCTGCATTCCCTGGTTGCTACCACACCAGCCCTCCGCGCGCAATTGGTCGACCATCTTCTGCTTGATACGTTGCTGGAGGAAAGCCTGGGCCAAGAGCCACTAACGGCATTGGTTGATCTGGTTGGCGATTCGTCCATTCACTCAAGCTCCGGGATTCCTGGAGCCGCGAAGAAGCAATTGCGAGTTGAATCATCACCGATCAACAGACGGCGTTGGCCGTGGTTTTCGGGATGGCTCATCGTCGCCGCCAGTCTCTTGTTCGCCGTTTCGTTCTTCACGGTACCGGGCAATCGCGAGGCTTTCGCCAGTGCATCACAAATCGTTCAAGCCGCGATGCACACCCATGCCGCTCCCATCGAACGCATTTATGTCGTGGAGGTCGAGAGGGGAGAAGGAAGCCAAGCAAAATTCGAATTCCCGCGCGACGTTCGTGTGGCCACTCAGGGCGACCGGTTCTGGGTACAAATGCGCGGTGGACGCGAATGGGAGTGGGGACGCAACGCGGAAGGCGCCATTTGGATGACGCTCGGTCCACGGCGTGCGGTGGTCGTGCATCCAGATGAAATGGGAATCCCGCTTCGCCATATCGGTGATGTCTACTCATTGAATTTGGAGACCTTGCTGCAGAACTTTTTGAAGCACTGTCAATTGGAGATGTCCGAAGGCCCTGCCGACACGACGATCATTGTGGCCACACCGCAACGACAATGGAGCAACCGTCCGCTTCAGCGCGCCACCATCGAAGTGGATCGTGAAACCAAAGCCATACGCCAACTCGTCATCGAACGGGACTTCGAGCGATCAAGTTCGGTGACCACCTTCACCCTCGTGGATTCGCGATTGGCAGACGAATCGTTTTATGGCCCTGAAGGCCATCTATCTGCCCCTTATCGAATCTTTTCGACCGAGACAAACGGCAGCCGACGTCGGGAACTCATTACTAGCTGGTTTGGGCCTATGTCGGAACAATGGATGAAAGTTCAAGAAACTCCGCCGATGGACGCACCCTCGACACTCGGAGTCAAAGAATGACATGCAGTAGAAATGATTGGCAGCATTGCTAAACTCGAGCAATTCCAACCACACAAAGAGACTCATCGCAGGACCAAGAGGAAAACATGTTTCGCAACGGGATAGTCGTTATCGGCATTGGCAGTTTCCTGGCAGTATTTGTCGGCCTTACGTTCACCGAACACGTCGCCGCTCAGCAGGAGATCGAAAAACAATTCGACCTGCGCGATGAAAACCGTGATGGGAAAGTTACCCCCGACGAGTTGCCACAACCCGCGATTTTTCGAGCACTCGACTTGGATGATAACGGAAAAATTACTAAAGAAGAAGCCAAAAGAGCGGCCCAACGAGGACGATTGAGAAATATCATCGGCGGAGCCATGGGCAGGAATAACGGGAACGATGACGTTGTCCCGGCCGAACCGGCAAAGTCGCTTGAAGCACCGGTTCGCCAAGGCCCGAAGCTGCTTGCACCTGGGGAGCACGGCATCGGTCGATTTGTCTCAGATTTCGAGTTCGCTGATCTTGAGGGTGTTACCAAGAAGCTTCACGGCGATCCCCAAACCAAACTAACCGTCGTCGCGTTTACCAGCACGAGTTGCCCCATAAGCAAGAAGTATGTGCCGACGCTGGTTGAAATCCAGCGGGACTATGCGTCTCGAGACGTCCGGTTCATTTTGGTCAATTGCGTTGCAACCGACGAGCTTGACGAAATGAAAGCTGCCGCGTCACGCTTTACAAAGAGTATTGAATACACCTTTGATAAGGAATCCCGGTTTGCAGCACACCTGTCGGCAACCAGCACGACGGACGTCTTTGTGCTGGATCAATCGCATACGATTGTGTACCACGGTGCGATCGACGACCAATACGGATTCGGTTACTCCGTTGACGCGCCGCGTTATACTTATCTGCGCGATGCATTAGAAGCGGCACTCGATCAACGTACGCTTCTGGTCGCTGCAACCGCGGCTCCTGGCTGTTTGCTCGAAACAAAACTCGCTGCGCCAACGTTGTCCGATGTGACTTATCACAACCAGATTTCAAGATTGTTACAGCGACATTGCGTGGAATGCCACCGGGCAGGCGGTGTTGGGCCTTTTGCACTGGAGACTTATGAGGAGGCCGTTGCCCACGCGCCCATGATTCGAGAAGTCGTCGATCGAGGGATCATGCCGCCTTGGTTTGCTGCGACGGACGATCGTCATGCGACATCACCGTGGATCAATGATCGCTCCCTCTCCGCATCCGAGAAACAGCTACTATTCGCGTGGCTCGACAACCAAACTCCCGCAGGTGATCCAAAGCAATCCCCAACGCCGCGGACCTTTGCGGATGGCTGGCTAATTGGGAAGCCCGATGCGGTGTTCGAATTTGCCAAGCCAGTCAAAGTCAAAGCAAGCGGCACGATGCCGTATCAGAACGTCGTGGTGGACACTCACTTAGAGAAAGACCAGTGGGTTCAAGCAATCGAAGTGCGGCCGGGTGATCCCAGCGTCGTCCACCATGTGCTGGTCTTTATCCAAGCGGCTGACGAAGAAGAAGGCCCCCGCGATGACGCAGCCGACGAACGTGCCGGTTATTGGGGCATCTACGTCCCAGGCAACAGCACACTCGTGTATCCAGAAGGATACGCCAAACGGATTCCCAAAGGGGCTCGATTGCGTTTTCAAATGCACTACACTCCCAACGGAACCGCCACCGAGGACCGTACTCGGATTGGCTTGGTGTTCGCGAAAGAGGAGCCAAAACACGAGGTATTTGTCTCGGGCCTCGTCAACGCGGGCTTTCGAATTCCACCAAACGACAACAACTACCAAGTCAGTAATCGGCCCGTCACCTTACCACTCGACATCGAAGTTCTGGCCTTTTTGCCCCACATGCACTTACGCGGCAAGGCGGCCCGGTTTGATCTCATCGCTGGTGGCGAGACACGCACGATGCTCGACATTCCTCGTTACGATTTCAATTGGCAATTGCTCTACCGCTATGCCGAGCCCGTAAGTGTGAAAACGGGAGATCAACTTCGCTTTACCGCTTGGTACGACAATAGCAAAGAAAATCCCGCAAACCCCAACCCGAACGTCGAAGTGAAATGGGGACCGCAAACAGAAGACGAGATGCACTTGGGATATGTCGAGTTCATTGTTCCGGGTGCAAATCTCGGTACTCCCAACCCGTTAACACCGCGCAACCGAGTTCGCGGCGCCATTCGAAATGCTCTTGGCGGTTCCGCCTCCGAAGCACCGAATCTCGGCGATGCTCTATTTCGCCAGTTGGACGCCGATGATGATGGTAACGTGTCGCGTGAGGAGGTCGAGGCGAAGTATCCTAATAACCCAGCAGCCTCGACCACAATTTTCGACCGCTTGGACAACGATCAGAATGGTCAATTGAACCAGCAAGAATTGCGCAAACTATCCGAGATCCTGGGTCGATAAATCGAGTGAGCCATACGGACGGCGTGCCGAGGAAGGAACGCCGGGGGGACATTTCTTGTGTCCACACCATTCCCTGCACGGTGCGTCGGCAAGATCAAGACTTGCCACGGCAGGTTCTCAATCTTTGCCGACCAATGATCGATGAGTCTCCACATTTTTGATCGCACTTTTATTTTTTGCGGGGAGACTCCTGTCGAATGGTTTCGTTTGGTACAATTCCCTAGAAACTTTTTTTATTATAAGTAGCGGCCACTTCTCCCAAACTTGGATTGTTACGACGTGGGGAACGTTGATGACTGAGCCAACCGATCAGCGAAAGGTTCGTAAGAAACTTGGGCGGTTCAGCCTACAAGCAGCGTTGGTTCTCATCACGCTGGTGTCGCTTTTGATGGTTGTCGTGATGGTCACGTACACGAATCGCTATCGAGACATGCGAAATGCCTTGCTTTTGCTTGAGAAAAATGAGATTTACTTCGGGATGGCCAATGCTGGGGACATCCCGTGGTACGATCGATTACCCGGGCTG
>JAEUIP010000028.1 GCA_016795075.1 Planctomycetaceae bacterium
CAGCAGCACTCCAAATTTGTCTTTGAGCCACCGCACACCGACTTGGCGACCATAATCTGGATTCAACATCGCGGCACCCTCGCGGAGGTCGGTCTTGTTGATCGCGGCCTTCCCGCGTTCCAACATCACCTCGGCCAAGTTCTCGCGTCCGATTTTTTGCAACTCGCGTTCGTTGGTGTCGATCTTCCAACGGCTCTTCAGCACGTTGGCCATCGCATTCCAATTCCAATCCAGATGGGCATCTTCATCACCGTCCGGCAGGTTTTCGTCGATGGACGCCAACAAATCCGTTTCCAAAACTCGCACGGCTTGATCCAGGGCATGATCCAGTGCCGCTTCGTACTCCATGCCTCGGAATTCTCGCCCCTCCAAAGGCTTGCCCAACCGCAATTCCGAACTGGCGTAAGCCGCAAACATGTCGCAACCAAACCGTGACTCCAGACATTGTTCCAGCCGATACTCGATCTGTTGTTGAATCATGCTCAAAATCAAATCGCGGCAATTGACTCCATTCAAGACTTGTTGCCGATAGCGGTAAACTCGCTTGCGTTGCTCGTCCATTACTTCGTCATACTCAAGCAAGTTCTTGCGAGCCTCGAAGTGCATCTCCTCGCGTTTCTTCTGAGCTGCATCCAAACGCCGACACAACATCTTGCTTTGCAGGGCATCTTCGCCGAGCGAACTACCCAAAAATCGTTGGACAAACGCGCCACCGAAGATGCGCATCAGATCGTCTTCCAGCGACAGGAAAAACTGACTGTCGCCGGGGTCCCCTTGTCGGCCGCAGCGACCACGCAACTGCAAGTCGATTCGGCGGGCGTCGTTGCGTTCCGTTCCAATCACGCACAACCCACCCATCTGTTTGACGATCTCGCCCTCTTCCTTCATTTTTTCGCGTTTGGCAATCTCTTCAACCAACGCGTTCCATTCGTCGCGCGGCACGTCCAAGCGGGTGCGATACTTGTCTTGCAATTGGGCCCAAGCCATGTTCTCGGGATTCCCGCCCAAAACGATGTCGGTACCGCGACCGGCCATATTGGTAGCGATCGTGATCGCACCGATCCGACCCGCTTGCGCAATAATTTCCGCCTCGCGCCGGTGGTTCTTGGCGTTCAACACTTCGTGAGGAATGTTTCGACGCTGCAAATGGCTGCTCAGCAACTCGCTTTTTTCGATCGAGTTGGTACCGATGAGCAAGGGACGATTTTTCTTCTGCACTCGCGTCAGGACCCGGCGTTCAAAGGTCTGTGGCTTGCCCTCGGACAAGATCGTCACCGACTTATCATCTTCCGCGGTGATCTTTCCTAGGTACCGGTGGCCTTGGTTGGTTTCAACGAAATCATGGCGATACATCGCCTCAACCTCTTCCGCAACGGCTTTCCATTTGCCCTGTTCCGTCGCATAAATCAGATCGACTTTCTCGATCCGCTTCATTGGCCGGTTGGTTGGAATCGCGACCACGTCCAACTTGTAAATCTTCCAAAACTCGGGTGCTTCGGTCAGTGCGGTTCCGGTCATGCCGCTGAGTTTTTCATACAATTTGAAATAGTTCTGCAGCGTGATCGTCGCCAAGGTTTGCGTTTCTTCCTTGATTCGGACCCCTTCTTTGGCCTCGACAGCTTGATGCAAGCCATCGCTCCATTGGCGCCCTTCCATCAATCGGCCTGTGAACTCATCGACGATCACGACGCCGTTGTCTTTGACCACGTAATTGACGTCGTTCTTGTAAAGATAATTGGCCTTCAACGCGTTATCGATCAGATGCGGCCATTCCATGTTGCCGGCCGTGTAAAATGATTCAACTCCCGCCAAGCGTTCCGCCTCGCGGACACCCTCGTCCGTCAGGGTCACCGCATGATCTTTTTCGTTGATGTTGAAATGCACCCCCTTCTTCAGCGTTTGGGCGATGCGATTGGCTTCTTGATAGAACCGTCGTTCCTGATGCGCAGGCCCCGAGATAATCAAGGGCGTACGCGCCTCGTCGATGAGAATATTGTCCACTTCGTCGATGATTGCGTAGTGCAGCGGACCTTGGCATTGCTGCATTTCACGCGGGAAGCGATGATCCCCACGTGCCGCCGGACGCATGTTATCACGCAAATAGTCAAAGCCAAACTCGTTATTGGTTCCATACGTGATGTCGCAATCGTAGGCCATCTGTCGATCCGCCACACGCATGTCCGATTGGATCGCACCAACGGTGAGCCCCAGCCCCATATACAAAGGCGCCATCCATTCCATATCGCGACGAGCCAAATAGTCGTTGACCGTTACGATGTGGACTCCCTTTCCCGTCAACGCGTTCAAATAGGCCGGCAATGTCGCGACCAACGTTTTGCCTTCACCGGTGACCATTTCCGCGACGTTCCCACCGTGCAGAACCATACCGCCGATCAGCTGTACGTCGTAATGCCGCAACCCGATAAAGCGTTTTCCACCTTCGCGGCAGACGGCAAAGGCTTCGGGCAATAGATCGTCCAACATCTCCCCAGCAGCCAAACGATCCTTGAATCGCTGAGTCTGCCCCATCAGTTCCTCGTTGCTCATCGAGGCGAACCGGCTTTCCAACTGATTGATCGCCTCCACACGCCCCTGATACTTCTTTAGCGTTCGGGCATTGGATGACCCAAAAACCGCGGTCACGCCCTTTTCAAATCCACGCAACAAGCCACTAAAGAAACCGGAAACCGCATCAAACGACTTTTCTAATACTTCCATTTTCGCTTCGCTTTTCTAGCAGTTCCATCGCCATCGGTCAGTAGATCGGCCAACTTTGGCCCACCGGATTCATTCCTGAGTCGTTACGCGCGAGGCAGCCGATCAGGATCAGCTAGCATCCACCTTCCAGCCTTTTTCAAGACGGAGAGACAAAACCCAGGACCACCCGTCCAAGGTTAATTGTTGACCGACTATGCCAATTCGTCAGTAGACTCGCGCGCAAATTGTACCCCGTGGCAAATTTCATACCAAGTATCGAGGATCGATTCAAAGCCGAAAGCCGAAAATTCTCAGAAATCTCTCAATTCGCCGGGCGGCCAGGCAACTCGCAGGGCGTTCAAGACTGCAAATACGTCGATCAATTCTTGGGTCACGGCCCCCCAGACTGGGGTCAAATAACCGAAACTCGCCGCTCCCATCGCCACTAAACTTAGCCCAATCCCACCCAAAGCGCTTTGCAAAGCGATCTGCCGCATCCGACGACTGATGTGCAAAAACTCATCGACCTTCTGTAAAGAACAATCCAAAACCACGGCATCGGCGGCCTGGGACGTGACATCGCTGTGTTGGCCAAAGGCGATACCCACCGTCGCCGCGGTCAGGGCCGGCGCGTCATTAATCCCATCCCCAACAAAAATGGTGGGTGCGGCACGCGTTTCGTCGCGGACAATCGCCAATTTCTGTTCTGGACTCTGACTCGAAAACACATGCTCGATACCAATTTGTTTTGCCAGATATTGCACTTCGCTGTCGCGATCACCGGACACCAGCAATGTTCGGTGAATCCGATGCCGAGGCGACAAATGCCGGACAAATAGCCCGCCGTCCGAACGCGGCGTGTCGCGAAATTGAAAGGTTCCGGCATACTTTTCGTCGACCAAGACCACACATTCCAAACCCGGCATTTCCGGCGGTAGCAGCGAAAGAACCGACGGGTGCCCTCCCAGCGTGACATCCGCCAATAGTTTTTTGCGGCTCGTGATCTGCACAAGTTGATCACCAACACGGCCCGACATTCCGGCACCCGGTTTTTCGCTGACCTCGCCGACCGGGAACCACGCCCCTTGCCGTTCTTCGCTCGCGCGAACCAACGCGGCCGATAATGGATGTTTCGAATAACGCCCCAAGCTGGCCACGACGGCCAACAACCAGTCGCTGGAGAATCCTTCAGCCGGCACGATTTCCACCAGGTTTGGCACGCCATACGTGAGCGTCCCCGTTTTATCAAAAATGATGGTTCGGCACGTATCTGCCAATTCCAAACTGCTCGGGTTCCGGACGATGATGGCGCGTTTGGCAGCCAACGAGATCGAACCAATAATGGCCACCGGAATGGCGATCAGTAATGGACATGGTGTCGCGACCACGAGAACGGACAAAAATCGGATCGGATCTCCGGAAATGCTCCAGGCAACCCCGGCCACCAGGAGGGCTAACGGGGTGTACCAAGCCCCCAATTGGTCGCCCAGCCGCCGCAATCGAGGCCGATCCTGCTCTGCCGCCCGCATCACTTGCATGATTTGAGCGTATCGCGAGTCCGCCGGGCGTTTGTCGGCTCGGATCACTAACGCCAACTCGCCGTTGATCGCCCCGGAAATGACGGCCGAACCGGGCGACTTGTGAATTTGGAACGGCTCACCCGTCAGATAACTTTCGTCCATCACGCCCTGCCCTTCAATCACCGTCCCGTCAACGGGACAGGACTCGTGCGGAAACACGATCAATTGATCTCCCAATTGGATCTCGGCGACGGGCACATCGCGAAAACTGGCTCCGTCGCGGCGATGGGCGACCACCGGTAGGCGGCGACTGAGAGCCAGCAAGACCGACGAAGCGCTGCGAACCGCGTAGGACTCCAAGGCCGTCCCACCCGATAGCATCAACACAACCATCGCACCCGCTAAATGCTCGCCCAAAACCACGGCAACGACAATCGAAATCCCCGCCAACAAATCGCTACCGAATTCACGTTGCCAGAGTTTGACCAAGAGTCCGGCGACCAACGGCACTCCACCAACGGCCAGACTGAGCCACAACGGCCCGATGGTCAGCCAATGCTCGGGGGACAAGAACCAGGCCGCCGCCAACGAGCAAACCAACATTCCGACCGTAAATCCGGCGATCCGTGTTTCTTGGGTCGCAGCTTGCCAAACGCTGCGCAGTGTTCGCCGAATCTCACCAATCCTTAACAACAACTTCAAATCCCTCTCGCAGATTGGACTCCTCGAACCCGCCGCGACACCTTGTACGAGAACCGTGTTCGGCTACCTTGGAGAGTGGAGAACAAATGAACTTTCCTATCTTAAAGAGATCGGCAGTCGTTGAATACGAGGAAAGCGGCGCGGACGGTAGATATTCGAGGGCAAATGATCCTGTTGGGGACTGGCACCAGCGTGGGCGTTCCCGCGTTGGGCTGCAGTTGCCCCGTTTGTTGCAGCGGCGACCCGAAAAATCAGCGGACTCGGTGTAGTGCCGTATTCGGCCTGCCCGAAGGGAATTTGTTGATCGACACTCCGCCTGACTTGCGACAGCAATTGATTCGCGAAGGTTTGGGCTTGGTTCACGCGGTTTGTTTTACGCACGAACACGCGGACCACATCTTTGGGCTCGACGATTTGCGTTTGATGCAATTCTACCTGGAAGGCCCAGTCCCCCTGTATTGCAATGCCGAAGTGGAACAGCGACTTCGCGAATCCTTCAGTTATGCGTTTGAAAACCGAGTCCAAACGCATGCGGGTGCCGTCCCTAGTCTCGAATTCCATCGGATTGGGCGTCAACCGTTTGAGGCCTTAGGAGCCACGATCCAGCCAATCCTGTTTCGGCATGGTCCACGATTTGACGTCTTGGGCTTTCGCGTGGGTAACGTCGCCTATTGTACCGACGTTAAAGAAATCCCGGACGATTCGTGGCCGCTCTTGGAGGGGCTCGATACGTTGGTACTCAGTGCCCTACGCTACGACCCACATCCCACGCATCTCAATTTGGCCGAAGCCTTAGCGGTGGTTGAGCGACTTCGGCCTCGGCAAACCTACTTCACCCATTGTTCCTGTCACTTGGACTATCATCGTGTCAATTCGGAATTACCGCCGACCGTCGAATTAGCGTTCGACGGACTCCGAATACCACTGACCTAATCGGTTCCAATCGCAACTCGCCCGACGCGTCGAACTTTCCCAAGATGGACGCGCGCATTCGCTTGCCAGATCTCCCCAGAAACTTGAAAGAAACTCTCATGTTCATCCGTTCAACCATCGGTTGTTTTTTTTGGGGATGCTTGGTGGTGATGACCGGTTCGTTAGGCGCCCAACTGCCCGACGGTTACCAACCGGACGTGGACTGGTTGCTGGATCGTTCGCCGTATCCGGCGGTCATTAGCGTATCGCCTGATGGCAACACCTTGGCGATGGAAAACGGCTTGATCCGCCGGACCATCGCCTTGAAGATCGGAAAGTCAAAGCATGGTACGGCCACGATCGCTTTTGACAACTTAATGACGGGCCAGGCAATTCTGCGAGCCGTGCGACCGGAAGCGATTTTGACAATTGATTCGCAGACCTTCGCGGTGGGTGGCTTACGGGAGCAACCCAATCACGCCTTTTTGCAGCCCGCGTGGTTGAACCAGATGGAGCCGGCACCCAACGATTGGCAACTGATTGGCCACGAAATTGGAGACATCGAACCTCGAATGAAATGGAAAACAACGCGCCCCCATGCACCGGGAGTCGCGTGGCCGCCGAAAGGTCGTTCTTTACGACTGGATTTCGCAGCCCCCAGCTCCGCGAGTTCCACCAACCTCGAATCGCCGGACAGTCCCGATCGCACGACACCAAAACCACAAGTCATGGTGTCGATCCACTACGAGATTTACGATGGCTTGCCTTTGATCAGCAAATGGCTCGTTGTTCACAATCAAAGCTCGCAGGAAATCCAGTTAGAAAAATTCACCGCCGAACTATTGGCGGTTGTGGAACACAGCAATCCGGTCGAAGATCGACCGGGTGTACCACTTCCAGTGCCGACGGTGCTGCACGTCGAAACCGACCAAGCTTTTGGCGGTTTTAACTTCGAACAGGCCAACCGCCATGCGGTACGATGGTTGCCAGACCCCGAGTTCCACACGCAAGTCAATTACTTGAAAAACATGCCGTGCCTGTTGGAAGTCTCCCCGTTCCGTGGCCCCGCTCAAAGAATCAAACCGGGCGAGTCGTTTCAGACCTTCCGGGTCTTTACCTTGGTGCACGACAGTGAAGCTCGTGAGCGACGTGGCTTGGCTTTGCGGCAGATGTACCGCACGCTCGCGCCGTGGGTTACCGAAAATCCATTGATGATGCATTTGCGAACCGCCGATCCGGAGGCGGTGCGATCCGCGCTGCAACAATGTGCGGCCGTAGGTTTCGAGATGTTGATCTTGTCGTTTGGCTCTGGCTTCAATATCGAAAACACCGACCCCAATTACCTACAACAGTGGCAACAATTAGCAGGGGAAGCGCGGGAACTTGGCGTCGAGATTGGTGGGTATTCGCTTTTGTCCAGTCGCCAAATTGGCGGTGGTCACGACGTGGTTAGCCCGCCCGGCGAGAGTCCAGCACACGGCCATTCTCCGGCCTTGACCAGCGAATGGGGACAAGCGTATTTCGCGAAACTGAGACAGTTTTTTGGGCAGACCGGCTTTACCTTATTGGAGCATGATGGGTCGTATCCTGGCGATTGGGACGTCACGCCTCGCCCGCCACTGCAAGAAGGCTTGGAAGACTCCCAATGGGCTCAATGGCAAGTGATTCGCGACTTTTATTATTGGTGTCGTTCCGAAGGCATCTATCTCAATGTGCCTGATTATTATTATTTGGCGGGATCGAACAAATGTGGCATGGGCTACCGCGAAGTCAATTGGTCGCTGCCTCGGGCGGAACAGTTGATTCACACGCGGCAGAATATTTTTGATGGGACGTGGACCAAAACGCCGTCGATGGGTTGGATGTTTGTGCCACTGACCGAATACCACGGCGGCGGTGCGGCAGCGACGATCGAGCCGCTGGAACAACATTTGGACCACTACCGCCTCATGTTGCTGGCGAATCTCTCGGCCGGCGTGCAAGCCTGTTATCGAGGGCCACGACTATACGATTCTCCTCGGACGAAGGCCATGCTCGAAGAAGTCGTCGCGTGGTATAAAAAGTATCGCGACATCCTGGAAAGTGACGTGATCCACTTGCGGCGAGCGGACGCGCGCGACTGGGACGGGTTGTTACACGTGAATCCACGTTTGCAACAACCCGCGTTGCTGTGTGTCTTCAACCCGTTGGACGAAGCGATCGAACGCGAAATTGTCGTCCCGCTGTATTACGCAGGGTTGGTCGATCAAGTTCAGGTTAGCGTGGCGGGGGCGCCCTCAAACCTACATAACTTGGATCGACGTTCGCGGTTGAGGCTCCGCGTTCAAATTCCTGCAAACGGTTTTCAATGGGTGGTGTTTCAGGCCAATTGAGCTTGGTGTCTGGTTGAAGCAAACAATAGGGATCGGGTAAGATTCGGGCGGCGATGGTAGGAAATTCCTCTTTTCGATCGAACAGGCTCGAACCCCATGCTGCAGCGGCGTCCCATTTTTCCTCATGTGATTGAAGTCAACCATCAATTGGAGCAAGTGCTCGGCTGCAATGTTTATTTGGTATACGACCAAAATGAGTGGATTTTGATCGACATCGGTTACGAGGAAACGACCGACGAGATTCTGGAAATGGTCCGTCAACTCGACTTTCCGTTTCAGCGTTGCAAGACCTTGGTTGCGACGCACGCGGATGTCGATCATATCCAGGGGTTGGCCAAGGCCAAACAAATCCTGAAAACAACGGTCTCGGCGCATCGACTGGCGGCGGACAGTTTGCGAATTGGCGATCGATTAAAGACCTTTGCCTTGATCGAAGCGCAAGGCATTGATTTGCCGATGCCGCCCATCGAGGTCGAAACGCTGCTCGAAGATGGAGATATCTTAACCGTTGGCAACTTGCGACTGGAGGTTTGGCTAACCCCAGGACACACAGATAGTCAATTGAGCTTCCGCATGGGCGACCTACTGTTCAGTGGCGACAACATCTATCGCGATGGCTGTGTGGGCGCAATCGATGCACATCACGGCAGCGATATCATGAAGTTCATTCAGTCACTAAAGCGGATCCAGGCTTCGGATGTCCAATGGTTGCTACCCAGTCACGGGCCCGTGTTTCGCAAAGATGATCGGTTACTGCAATCCGCGATCGATCGCTTGGAAAGCTATTCGCATCGAGCCGACTTCGGAACCTGTGCGGTCGATTGGCCGTTGATGGACGAGTTCGAAGCGGAATTGGTGAATGGTAAAATGCCGGGCGATGACGAGCCCACTAAATGAGCACGCCGGGAAATCTCACTCCCGCCAATCTGCTGGTCGAAAACCAGATCGCCGAACAGTTCGTGGCGGAGTTGGCCAAGGCCTTGCACCAGAACGGCATGGCCTCCGACGAACTGGAACAGAACGTCCTGCAGTTGGCCCAGCAGTTGAATCTGGAGGTCAGCGTATTTGCGACGCCGACGTCGATATTTTTTTCGTTTGGTCCACCAGATCTCTGTCGAACGCTGTTGCTGCGGGTGACTCCGGCGGATATTGACCTTGGTCGTCTCAACGAACTGCAGACGCTGCAACGTGATGTTGTCGAAGGACGAATAACCGTTCGTGAAGGTCGCGTGCGGTTGCCGCAGCTGTTGCAGCAAGCTCCACGGTATGGCTTTTGGTTGGCGAGTCTCGCATTTGCTTGGGCCAGTAGTGCGGCGACAATTCTGTTTCGCGGCGGGCTCAACGAAGCCGTGGTCACCTTGGTGCTTGGGTTGTTCATTGGTTGTTATGGCGGTCTCCTTCAGCAATACCCGCGGATGGCCCGAACCTATGCGCCGGTAAGTGCGTTCTTGGCGGCGTTGTTGCCGTACTTTATCGGACTTCTCTTGCAGCCGTTGTCGCTCGAAGTGGTGACTCTGGGATCCTTGGTGGTCTTGTTACCGGGATTAACCTTGACGATCGCGATCAATGAGTTGGCGACGCAAAACTTGGCCGCCGGGACGGCCAGGTTATTCGGTGGATTGGTCCTCTTGATGACTTTGGGCTTTGGAGTGGCGGTTGGCAGTAGTTTGGGGCAACAATTGACGGCCACTCCTACGGGCGTGACGCCGGCTGCCATCGCGGGGAGCTATTGGTACCTCGCGATTGCCACGGCTCCCATGGCGTTTGCGATTTTGTTTCGCGCCCAGTCTCGCGACTTTCTGCCTATCACTTTGACTTGTTGGGCTGGGTTTACGATCACGCAGATGGCCAGTGGATTTCTGGTGCCGGTGGTTTCCGGCGCGGTGGGTTCCTTTTCGGTGGGTTTGATCGGATCGCTTTACGCGCGGTGGACGAATCGTTCGTCATCGACCTTAGCGGTCCCAGGATTGGTGTTCTTGGTACCAGGAAGTATTGGCTTTCGCAGCATCCAAATGTTATTGTTGAACGATGTGGAGTCGGCGGTGCGCGGCGCCTTCGACATGTTCATGGTAGCAATCAGCTTGGTTTCGGGACTGTTGGTTGCTTACTCGTTGCTGCCCGCCACTAGTCTCGTGCGTAGGAACGCTTCGCTATGATTGACGATCCGAATTCGAATTCTGGTCCCTTGCATGACTTGGAACAGTGGGAGGATGACTTGCGCCGTCGCTATCCAGAAAACATCCAGCAGCTGACGGATGGCTCGGAGAAGCAGGTCGAACAATTTCGTGATTATGCCGCAGCGGTGAAACCGGAAGTGAGAGAGTTTTATCGGCTGAATCATCGCTTTCAAACGCTGGAGTTTGTCCGGCAAAAACGGCAGGACTACTTAAGCTTGAACAAGCGGAAGATGGGGCTTTGGGATGGGCTGGAGTTCCTGAACACGCTCATTGATGACAGCGATCCGGACACTAGTTTGCCGCAGATCGAGCATTTGCTGCAAACGGCCGAAGCAATCCGGCGAGATGGACACCCTCGTTGGTTTGTTCTGACTGGTTTGATTCATGACTTCGGTAAAGTCTTGTGTTTGTTTGGCGAGCCACAGTGGGCGGTCGTGGGCGACACGTTCCCGGTTGGCTGTCGTTACTCGGACAAAGTGGTGTTCTCCGAGTTTTTCGCTGACAATCCTGACTCGCAAGTGCCCGAGTATCAAACGGAGTTGGGAATTTACGAGGCGGGCTGTGGCTTGGACCACGTGTTGATGTCTTGGGGACACGATGAATACATGTACCATGTCGTCAAAGACTTCTTGCCGCTGGAAGCGCTGTACATGATTCGGTACCACTCGTTTTATGCCGCCCACCGCGAGTTTGCCTATCAGCCGTTGTGGAACGAGCAGGATCGACATTACCTTCGTTACGTCCGGCAGTTTAACCCATACGACCTTTATACCAAGGCAGCGGTTCGGCCCAATATTCACGAGTTGCGATCGTATTACGAGGACCTATGGACGGAGTTCTTCCCGGATCAGTTGGCGTTTTGAACCGATAAATCGACCCAACCGCCACTGTTCTCGTGTTTTCATCATTCCTTGCACCGAGTGCTTCAACCCGTCGATTTCCGGACACTTTGCGATATTGGCCAAGCGTCCCATCGGCTGCCGAAACCTCTGCCAGTGTATTGAGCCACCGGTTTGTCGCTCGGTGGTCCAAGCTCTCGTAGTACTGTCGAATTTGTCGCAGGGTTGGTGTAGGATAATCTGTAGATACTCCGAGACGGATCACGGTTATGATCCGGAGGGAGGGAAATGAAAGTGCTTGCGCCAATGCTGAAAGCCGAGGAAGAGAGTTCACCGGGCAAATTAGAACCTTGGTTGGTTCAGGCCAGGGTTTGGAAAGGTTGGATCGATCAAGGGCTCCAGTTTTACTCGGAATTGGGTCCGGAGAGCCCGGAGATTCTGACGGAGGCGATGCGGTACAGCTTATTAGCTCCGGGCAAGCGTCTTCGTCCGCTACTGACGTTGGCGGCTTGTGAAATGTGTGGCGGCCGAGCCGAACAGGCGATGCCAGCGGCCTGTGCGATTGAAATGATTCACGCCTACTCGTTGGTACATGACGACCTTCCTGGGATGGACAATGACGATTTTCGCCGCGGGCGGCCGACCTGTCATATCCAATACAATCATGCCACCGCCATCTTGGTGGGGGACAGTCTACAGTCGTTAGCGTTTCAAATCCTAGCCGAAGCGGCCAATCCGGACGTCCCAAGGGTCTCGATCGACGGGCAAAGAATCGACCCGCTATCGGTTGAGGTGGCGCTCAAGTGTCTTGCTGAATTGGCTCGGGCAGCTGGGCCCATGGGGATGGCCGGTGGGCAACAAGACGATCTACTGGCAGACCGATTGCCACGGAGTGAGGCGTCTCTGGAGCGAATTCACCGCCGCAAAACCGGTGCATTGCTGGCTACTTCTCTAAAAATGGGCGGAATCGTGGCGGGTGTGCCGGACAGGGAACTAGAGAATCTTTGGGAGTTAGGTCAAAATATTGGCTTAGCTTTTCAGATTACGGACGACTTACTGGATGTGACCGGCGACGCCCAGCAGGTTGGCAAACAGACTCAGAAAGATAGCCAACAAGGCAAACTAACCTATCCAGGTCTATTCGGCGTGGACGAAAGTCAAAGGAAAGCTCAAGCGTTGATTCGTCGCGCCTACGATTCGTTGGAACGGTACGGTTGTCGGGCGACTGTCCTGCAGGGACTCGCTCGGTTTATTTTAGAAAGACAACAATGATCGAGATTCTGCCGACTCTGGAATCGCCGCAGCAACTGCGTGATATGTCGTTGGAAAAGCTTCAACGGGTGGCCCAAGAGATTCGGGACACCTTGTGCGACCTATTGAAGGAGCGTCCGGCGCACTTCGCGTCCAACCTGGGCGTCGTCGAACTTTGCCTCGCGTTGCATACCGAGTTTGATTTCCTAAACGATCGCCTGATCTGGGATACGGGCCATCAAATCTACCCGCAAAAATTAATTACTGGACGCTACCACAGGTTCCACACCATCCGAACCAAGGGTGGCTTGATGGGCTATCCGAACCCGAATGAAAGCGACTACGACCTGTTCGTCACGGGCCATGCGGGGAGCAGCGTTTCCACGATGGTCGGGCTGAGGAGTGGTGATGACCTCCAAGGTCGCACTGGGAACCATTCGGTCGCTGTCATTGGGGACGGGGCTTTTCCGTCCGGGATTGTTTTCGAAGCCTTGAACAACGCCGCGCTGCTCAAGAGCAAGATGCTGGTCATCTTGAACGACAACGAAATGTCCATTTGTCCACGGGTTGGCGGCCTGGCCCGTTATTTGGATCGGCTGCGGGCCAATCCATTTTATTCTGGCCTGAAGCAAGAAATTGTCAGTGTTCTCAACAAACTGCCAGTGCTGGGTGATCCGACCGAACGGATGCTGGTCCAAATCAAGGAAGGTGTCAAAGCCGGCTTGCATGGTGGCATGTTGTTCGAAGAGTTCGGATTCAAGTACTTTGGCCCGATCGATGGACACGATATCGCATTGCTCAAGAAATACCTGCGTCTCGTCAAGACTCAGGAGGGTCCGGTCCTGCTGCATGTGATCACGAAGAAGGGACATGGATTCAAGCCAGCTGCCGCTGACCCGGTGTTGTTCCATACGCCGCCCGTGTTTCAGTGGGTCGAGGGAGAACGTGTCGAACTGAAGAAGGGTTCGAGTATCGCGTATACCGACGTGGCTTCGAAAGCCATTGGCGACCAAATGCGTCGGAATCCACAAGTCACCGTCATTACGGCGGCCATGTGCCAAGGCAACAAGCTGGAACCCGTTCGCGAAGAGTTCCCCGATCGATTCTTCGATGTCGGCATTTGCGAATCACACGCGGTCGCCTTTGCCGGTGGCCAAGCCAAAACGGGTATGCGACCGATTGTGGACATTTACAGCACGTTTCTCCAACGGTCTTTTGATCAAATCTTCCAAGAGGTTTGCCTGCAAGGTTTGCCGGTGGTGTTCATGATGGACCGCGCTGGAATGACCGCCGAAGACGGACCAACCCACCACGGCACCTACGATTTGGCCTACATGCGCGTCTTCCCGAACATGATCGTGATGGCGCCAGGCGATGGTTACGATCTGCGGCAGATGTTGGACTTTTCTCTCCAACAAAATGTCGCGACGGCGATCCGCTATCCCAAGACGACCGCGGTGGAAATCACCGAAGATCGCCAACCTATCGAATTGGGCAAGAGCGAAATCATGTCCTGGGGACGGGACGGGATGCTTTTGGCGGTGGGAACGGAGCTATCCCATTGCATGCAAGCGGCCGCGAAACTCAAGGAACGTGGCTTGGACATCGGCGTTATCAACGTGCGTTTCATCAAGCCATTGGATACCGTGGTCATGCGGCGAGTCTTGGAGGAAGCTCCTTTGGTCGTAACCGCCGAAGAAGGCACGTTAAGCGGTGGGTTCGGCAGTGCGCTGTTGGAATTTGCTGCCGATCACGGCCTGCGCGCGGACCATGTTCGCCGCTTGGGAGTTCCTGACCGTTTTGTGGAGCATCAATCGCGTGCGGAAGTCCTACAAGAATTGCGACTGGATCCCGAAGGCATCGTCAAAACGGTGCTTGAACTGGCGGCCCAACGTGGTCTATTGGAAGCTGATTTCCAAACGGTCTAACCCGGATACCGTCTAATTAGTAGCGGGCACACGCCGTATGCCGTCTGCCGATCCTCGAAGAACGAGTGCTTTTTGATGGTCGCTTCACATGGAACGTGCCTATTATCGTCCTGCGTTGAACGGTATTGGGTCTAACCCAGAATCAAAGGGTTTGGTATGGAGCCACTGGATCGTCAAGAATCCGTCGCGGGTTGGTCTTCCCCGCCTCGGGTGGCATTGTTGAGTAGCGCCAGCCGACGACCGGACATGGTGGTGCGAATCCAAGAACTGCGGCCGATCGTCGAGCAGTATTTTCGGATCGTCTATGAAGATTACGATGGCGAAGTCCCCTGGAATGGGAACGGCGTTGATCTCTGCATCGTATTCGGCGGCGACGGGTCGATCTTGCGGGCCGCAAGAAAAATGGGCAACCAACAGCGCCCGGTCTTGGCCGTCAACTTGGGGCGTCTGGGGTTTTTGGCGGATATCATGCCGGAACAACTGCCGCAAGCGTTGCAGCGAGTCTGCCAAAGC
This sequence comes from Planctomycetaceae bacterium, assembly GCA_016795075.1. Classification (GTDB taxonomy): domain Bacteria; phylum Planctomycetota; class Planctomycetia; order Pirellulales; family Pirellulaceae; genus M30B19. Next base: position 14,912 of record JAEUIP010000028.1, read on the forward strand.
GACTTCTCGATCGTTGAACACTTGATGATTCGGTGCGGGATTCAACACTCTGGTCAAGAAGTATCGCATCATTTAGGTTTGAACGAAGTCGCTCTGCGGGCAGCTGCTCCATTCCATATGCAACAAATCGATTTGTACATCGATGGTCGATTGGCCACCAGTTACAACTGCGATGGATTGATCATTAGTACACCGGTGGGCTCGACGGCTCATAACCTGTCGGTTGGTGGTCCAATCGTAAGGAAAGACTTGCGGGCCTTTGTGATTGCTCCTATTTCACCGCACACTTTGACCGTCCGTCCCGTGGTCGATACGGCAGACCGTGTTTACGAAATGTTCTTGCGCGGGACGGAGGGTTCGGCCGCGGTCGTTTTGGACGGAAAGTTGATCCACGAATTGCAGCCCGGTGATTGTGTCCAAGTGCGTCAGGCCGAAGCAACCTTTCGTTTGATCGAAGTTTCGGGCCAATGGTATTATGCGACCCTGCGCGAGAAATTAGGTTGGTCGGGCGACCTGTTTCGCCATCATGGGCAAGGATAAAAAACCAGGCCTTTCAGTGTGCTCGGGTCCGTGTCACGACCGTAATCTCCCGTGGTGCGGTGTGGTTGTCCTAATGGCAACGTTGCCATGCTAGCGGCCCATTTCTCTCTTGACATACGGCGAGTGGTTTTTGGACACTTCGCCCTGGCGGAGGCCTGCCTAGCAAGCGGGTGGTTTCGCCTTTCATTCGAAGTGGGATCAAGGAAGAGCCAGCTCCATGTCCAGTCCGTCCTCGTCCGCCGATTCGCCATTTGTTCCGGATAGCGGAGTTGCCCTCCCGCCGGGAGTCGCGCAGGCCGGAACCGGACGAAACGGACCAGTGCTGCACGAAGCGGACGGCAGCACGATTGCTCTACCGCTGCCCCCGACCACAACCCAATCGCGACTGGTGGATTCCGATCTCGAGCCCAAGTCACCTCGAGCCAGACAACGAGAGCGGGCCGATTCAGCTCGACAGGAATCCTCGGATGGGTCGGAGATTGATCCGCGCTTGGTTCACGAAACCCAACAACAGATCAAGCAGTTGGTTGAAGAGATCGCTCAACTCGTAAAACAAAACTTGCCGCCAAGTGAGTTTTACCAAGGTTTCACAACGCGTTGTGTGTCGGCGCTTTCCAGTATTGGCGGTGCGATATGGCTCAAGGAACGCAACCAACTGAACCTTGAGCAGCAAATCAACCTGGCCCAAACCGGTTTGCCGTCGGACGGGCCCGGGGCTTATCAACACGATCGGCTGCTGAAGCAAGTCTTTCAAGATGGGCAACCTACTTTGGTCTTGCCTTCGACCGTCAACACATCGGACGACTCCGGGAACCCCACGTCACTACTCCTGATTTTGGCCCCAATCATGAATGAAGGTCAAGCAATTGGCTTGATCGAGATCTTTCAAAGGCCGGTGACGGGGCCCGTAACTCAGCGGGGTTACTTGCGATTCTTGGTCCAAATGGCGGAGATGGCTGGCCAGTACCACAAGAACCGGCGTCTCCGTGAGTTGGACGAACAGCAGGACCTGTGGGGACGACTGGACCAATTCCTGCAATGCTTGCACGAAAGCCTGGATACGCAGCGTACGGCCTACAACTTGGCCAATGATGGTCGCCGCTTGATCGACTGCGATCGGGTCAGCGTCGCGCTGACGGAAGGGAGCCGACTAAAAATCATCGCCACCAGCGGTTTGGATCGCGTTCATCGCCGCGCGGATCAAGTGCGGTTGATGGAACAGTTGACCACCGTGGTGTGCCGAGCCAAGCAACCTCTGTTTTATGTTGGGCCAACCGACGATTTGCCGCCACAGATCGAAGAATGTCTCGAAGCTTATTTGGACCTTTCCCACAGCAAAGCCGTAGCCGTGGTGCCTCTGGTTCACGGCCCAAAAACTGCCGACGACCAAACCGACCTGACCAAAGCTCGGCAGGCAGCGCAAATCAAGAAGAAGTTGCTCGGGGCCCTGATCATCGAACAATTGACGGATCAACGGATCCCGGAAGAAAAGACCCGGCGGATTGAACTGGTTGCTTTGCACGGCGCTTCCGCACTGGCAAATTCATTGGAGCACAACGGGCTCTTTCTAATGCCCCTTTGGAAGACTCTAGGTAAATTGTCCTGGCTGACTGCTCCCGGAAATTTGCCGAAAACAGGAATTGCCTCCGTCGCGATCATCGTGACCACAATTCTGTTATTTCTGTTCCCTTATTCGTTTACCATGCCAGCGAAAGGGATCTTACAACCGGTCAATCGCTTTGAGATCTACTCGCAAACCGCCGGCTTGGTCACGGAAATCCCTTTACCCGAACAACAAAACGTGATGGTGACGGCGGGGCAACCATTGCTGCGACTGGAGAATCGCGATTACGACTCCGAGTTTCAAGTATTGCTGGGCAAGCTAGCTGAAACCGCCGAGTCATTTCAAGAAAAGCAACGCAGCGAATCGCTTATGACCGAGCCATTGGAACAAATGAAGCTCCAAGGAGAAATCAAACAACTCCGCTCCGAATACGACTCGATGTGGCAGCAGGCCGATATCTTGAGGAAAAAGCTGGCGTTGCTGAACATCCCAGCTCCGATCACGGGCCAAATCGTCGATTGGAACTTTCGCGAAACCTTGATGGGACGTTGGCTGTTGGGTGGCGAGCGATTGATGACAATCGTCGACTTGGAAGGACCTTGGGAATTGGAGCTTTACCTGCCAGAACGAGGCGCAATCCATGTGCTGAAGCAAGTTAACGAAAGTGAAACGCCGGTTGAGGTTTCGTTCACTTTGGCATCTCAACCAGGACAAACCTATACGGGAACCATCACACAAATCGACCAACGGGCTGAAGTCCGAGAGGTCCATGGCAACAGTCTTCGTTTGTTGGTGACGTTTGACAAACAACAAGTGCCGGCTGAATTGAGACGTCCCGGGACGGGAATCACCGCGAAAATCCACTGTGGCCAACGGCCTTTGGGGTACGTTCTGTTTCGTGAAGTTTGGGAAACCGCTCAAGCACAAGTTCTGTTTTGGCTGTAATTTGTTGGTCGACGATTCATTTTGGGCATGTTCCATAAGGGAGAATTTAATGCGGCTTGATTCAAACTCATCGGTCCGAACATATATCCTTGGCGGCGCGACACTCCTACTCACAGGCTGGTTTGGGATCGCGACTTTTTCCGACACGGCCCTTTTTGGACAAGAACGAGCCTTACCGTTGCCCCCCCGCTTGCCAGGGGCCGCAAATGGGAGCACCGGTCAGGTGGCACCCAACCAAACGCTGCCTTCGATTCCAGGTCGTCAGTTACCGCCGCCCAACGCGTTGACGGAAAATCAAGGACCTGTCTCTGGGCAAGACACAGTGATCACCCCGAACGCTGGAACCATGGTCCAGCCGGTTTCCAACTCGCAATCTCCCGGGAATCCGCTCGCAAAGATTGAAATGACTTCCGAAGGCCGTATTCGAGTTTCCAAAGGTATGGTCATCGTGATCGAGAAAATTCAACTTCCTGCGCGAGAAAGTGGCGTGTTGGGGCAGTTGAATGCCAAGGAAGGCCAGTTGATCGAGGGCGGGGCTTTGATCGCCAAAGTCGACGATAGCCAGGCCATTACCGAATTGGAGAGTTCCAAGCGACGATTGGAAGCGTCGGAATTAAAAGTTAGCAGCGATATTGGCATTCGATACGCCACCGCGGCGAGAGAAACGGCCTGGAAAACCTTCAAACGCGAAGACGTTTTGTTTCGGCGGGGAGCTGGCATCGAATCGAAACGTGATGAACTGCAATTGGCCGCGGTTCAAGCCGACCTGCAATTGGAAAAAGCCAATCACGATTTCCAGGTCGATCAAAAGGCGGTCAGGCTAGAACAAATCCAAGTCACCAAGGCCGAACAACTGGTCGAGCGTCATGACATCATTGCCCCCTGGTCCGGAGTCGTTACGAAGACGCTAAAGCGACAAAGTGAATGGGTCAATGCGGGAGACCCCATTTTGGAACTAGTACAAATGGATCGGATTTGGATCGAAGCATCACTCAATCCCGCGGTGGTACATCCTTATCAGGTTACTGGCAAAGCCGCTATCGTCACGCTATCTTTGCCCGGAGGCGAGAAGGTGGCTTTTGACGGGCGGATCACGTTTGTAGATTCGCAAGTCGTCGGCGATAGCTACAAGGTGCGAGCCGAAGTTCTGAATCGCCAACACGAGAATTATTGGTTATTGGTTCCTGGAATGTTTGTCGACATGGAGCTCTTGTTGCAGGATTCCTCCGTCGATCGAGTCAGCCGCCAATAGTCACGTCTCAGGCCTGAAAGGCCGACAAAACCTCTGCCCGGCATCCTTGGTGACTCGATAAACATCCCGACCGCGTCTTGGACCTAAAAGGCCGAGCGTCTCCGGCCTGAATGGCCGACCAGCTTCAGGCCTGAAAGGCCGACAAAACCTCTGCCGGGGTCGTTAGGCCCCGGGTTGAGATGGCGGCAACCAATTAGGCCCAGCGGGCCGACACAAGTCGATGTGCCAATAACGCATAAGCCTGGAAAAGATACTTGCTAGTCAGTCCTTCGGAATATTCTGGCCGCCACCATCCGGTTTGAACGCCGGCCGAGGCGGCGACAGCTCTTCGGCTTAAGCCCTTTTTTGCAAAAGTTGCCTGGATTTTGAGCCAAAGCCAGTTCCGAGAACTCGGTGCAACTTCACTACTGTTTTGGGATCGAAAAGGTTTCTGTTTGAGTCTTTCCATCACGGTGGAAAGTAATTTCAAATTCGTCCTCAGGCTCCAAGACCTCGACCAAACTGTCGATTTCTTCAACCGCAGTAACTTCTAGACCAGCGACATTGGTGATCTGGTCGCCCGGACGAAGGCCAATAGTTGCAGCCACGGATTTTGGCTTGATGGCTTTGATCAAAAGCCCCGAGGCTTTGGCATCAACAATAATCCCAAAGGCACCAAACGTCGCTGGGGTTGGCTTGGGGTCTTCGACTTCCAATGTTGACGAGTTCGTCGCGGTCGTCCCGGCAGGCGGCGAAACAAACGTGGGTTGGCTTGGCACTCTTGGTTGGTTACGAGGTGCCGGTGCGTCGTCCGAAATGACGAGGCGGGGCACCTGATTGGCTGACGGTGGGTTCGTCGCTGGACGATTGGGCGCCGCTCGACCTTGAGTATTCAGTGGTTGAGCTGGCGGACGGACAATTGCCGCCGCGGGAGTGGCCGGTGTTCGATTTCGTGCTTGGTCAGAGATCGAAAGACGGTTTGGAGCTTGTGGAGCGAATTGGCTGCGTGGTTCGACCGTGGAAGAATTCCGAACTGGATTTCGTTCCGCAATAGTGGGCTCCTCGTCCCGAGGCCCCTCCTTTTCGGCAGGTTGCTTGAAGCCCAGCTTTTCCTTCAGACGTTCGGTTTCACTGGCCAAGCGTTGCCGCGTCGCATCGAGGGTCTCTTTTTGGGCGGTCCGAGCCTTTTCCATTTTTTGCTTGTTCGACTCGGCGTCGCCAAACAAACGTCGCAAGATCGCACCGTTGCCAATTTTAAGCTTGTCGTCGTTGCTCTTTTGCTGCGCCGCAAACAATTGCCCCGGGAGCAGTAACGCTACAAATCCCAACGTCAAAATCGTCGACCACGAATTATTTGTTCGTCCCATAACACCGCTCGTCGCTTTCCGCAGGCAGAGAAACCCCGTGCCTGCCCCAAGCGTCTCGAAAGAGGCTAGGGGCGGCTACTACTTAGGTTTTTCGGAAGCAACACCAATCGAAACACGGTATTTTCGGACGGCTCGGCACGACTGGTGCAAGTCGTGCGACACGCAAAGGCACCAACTTTACCGCAGAACACCTACTTTAACAGAACACTTACTTCAACATGGTGCCGTCCGGCTGTGTGGCCATCTGCTGCGCAAAATCTTCTGGAATACGATTGAAAATGAACATGGGCTCACAAACGGCCAATTGTGCATCCAACTCGGCTGGTCGAGCAATTTGTTGCCCGTCCGGATGAATCATGATTCTTACTTGGCTTGTGTTTGGCGCTTGGCCTTCAATCTGCTCCACCAATTCAACGACGATCGATTCCGCATCACGTTGAACTTCTTTCCAGGTTCCCGTGGCACTGATCAACTGCTCTTTGCCATCCAACGAAAATTGCACCACCATTCCCAAGCGGCCATCGCTATAGAAATCCATCGCGACTTGATAGGTCGAAAAGATGTCGGCAACCTTCTGTAACCGAGCTCGTTCTTCGCCTTCAACCCGCTCAAGTTTTTGTGCAAGTAGGCTTGCATCCAACGTGGCTGCTCCCAGCCAAGATCCAATAAGCGGATTAGCCGTCGACGGCTTCAGTAATTCCCCGATATCCGCGGGCGTTTCGCTCAAGGCAGGATTCTCACCGGTTGCGACATTTCCGGATTGCGGGCTTGTAGCCGTCAATTGGGGCGGCAACGTGTTGTTCTCCTGCCGTGCCGTTTGCGCGGGAGGATCTGATTTTGGCTTGGTTTTGGATGCCTCATCTCCACAACCCACGAAAAAATTTACTAACACGACAGAACCAACTACAACACTGGAGCATCTGCGGACTGACATTTTCGGTGCAACTCCCTTTGCATGGACGGCGGATCTCTTGGCGGCGTCATTGGGCCAAGATCCGTTACTTCGCAGGTTCCCGGACAAATGTCAACTCCAATTCCGTGCCCGCCATGTTGGGTGGAACCAGTCGAATTCGGTCCGGGCTAAGAAAGGTTACACGGGTGTCGGCGGTCTCCGATTGATTGGATTTCGCGTCTTTCCACGTGCATGAAACGAGCATATCGTCAGCGTTGCTCTCACGAATCGTCCAGGTGCCAGACTTTTGTCCTCGCGCGACCGGGAGAACTGTTTTACTTGACCATGTGCCGTCGGCGGAAAACTGAAGTTTCATCGATTTGCTTGCTGTTTGCTCCACCTTCTTGCTTAAGTCGTCCAACTTATCGCCGAGCAACTGTTCCGCCATTCCCCGGACCGACCGTTCTTCGACAGACTGAGGACGCTCAGGATCACCATCAAGCAATTGATCAACCAGTTCTTCATTGACTTGAAAGTCCACGTTCCACGTTCCGGCCAATCGTTGCCGTTCTTCAACATAAAGGTCCGGTTGGCTTGCTTGCCGCAAATCCGAACAACCGCCCAAAACGCAAAGAACTCCGCAAATCAGCAAAATGCTGCGATCCATGGTCGATCCTCGACGGACAATGAAGGGAATCTGAGATGACTTTTCGGGATGTACGGATTTTATTGATTATGACGATCTTGACGAGCCGATGTAAGGCAAAAGCGTCGGCGATGCACCCGGCGCACGAAATCAGGCTGCGGAGATCCAAAATGAAACGTCCAGCGCTGTTGTTGCTAGCGTTGTTACCGCTTGTCATTTCCAGTGGTTGCTTGGGACTAAGACACCGTCCCCTGTCGTACCGCGACTATGGAAGTAGGGGCGTCGTGCACGCAGATTATTACGAAGCAGAGTGTGATAGCTGCGGCGACTCGTCTGGGTCGTGTGATTCCGGACACTGCGATCGTTGCGATGGCGGAACTCATGTGCCCGTCGGCGGCTACGCAGGAATGCCCTTAGCCGCTCGTCTCAAACACCGCCTCGCCTGCGGCGATGGATGCGGAGAGGTTTATTTTGGGGAATGGATTAGCACACCGCCAACTCCGGATCCTTGTGACTACGACGGCAATTTCACCGGCGTCGGAAACGATATGGCCATGCATTCACACGCGCAACCCGTTCGGTCACTACTTCGAAAAATTGCCGGCATTCGGTTCTTCGGTACTCGCTATGCCGATCAATGGATTGATGAATCCGATTGCTGTGGCGAAGACGTTGCCTACGAAACTCAGGCAACCGCATCGCTTGTTCCCACTTACGAAAACACCGTCACGGGTTCCGCACCAACAGGACGACCTGGTTGCAACTGCGGACATTAACCTGATCGTTCGTTTCGCCATCCACTGACAGAAAAACAAAAGCCATACGGAGTCTACCGTATGGCTTTTGTGTTTCAAAAATTCCGACCAATCAAGGACCAGAGCCAACGCTCCAAATCGCGGGATTTTAATCGGCAGATTCAATTAACCGAGCAAGCTATTTCTATCGGCAATTGCGAATCGGACAGCATCGCCGCGGAATGCAAACGGGTGGACAGATAATCGGTGCTGGACAACAAATGACCGGTTGGCAAATCACCGGAGCACAAACCGGCGGACAAACCACGGGAGCTGGAACGTAAGGTTGCGGAACAACGCGTGGTGGCATGACCGGTGCCGGCTTCTTAGGAACCTTGTAGCGAATCTTTGTAATCTTGTATTTCTTGATAACCACTCGAGGGCCACCGAACCCCTGAGCTCCGAAACCTGGAACCCCAAAACCTTGTGCTGGAACCCCAAAACCTTGTGCTGGAAGTGGACGGACAGGCGCAGGCAGCACCCGGGCTTGCGGAGCAATTGCCATCGGCACGGCCATGACGCGAACCGGTTGCACGACCACCACGGGGCATGGCAACGGGCGGCAAACTACGGCACGACAACGATGACGAAGCCCAGCTTCGGCTGAGTTTGACGTTGCAAACACTCCGACCAAAGCCGACAAAACTGCAACGATCTTGAAGAATCGTGTTCCGAACATTCTTTTTCTCCCAAGGATAAATGGACGCTTTGGCGACAACCGTCCCGTTCTGCTGTTCGCCGCAAACACAGTTTAGCTAAGATAGAGGTTGCACAAAATAGGAGTAATGCAGTTTATAGGAATTATAAGGAGGAATATTCCCGATCCTTTCGATCTCAAATCTGATAGTTGAAGAACACGCAGACAATGTCCGCTAATTTCCAGCTGCACTACAGAACGTGATGCGTGCCGTCGAGAACGAGCTGAAATGCAGAACCACAATTTCATTCGCACGGGTCACAAAACCAACAAAAAAAGCGAGTCTGGTTCACACCAGACTCGCTTCGAAATATCAAGTATCTTCGCTATCTGCAAAGCTTACAGGTAAACCCAATTGAAACCGCTCATCGGAGGTGGCGGATTCGGAACTGGTGTCCACTGCTTGTTGTCATTGCTGTCAATCTTGTCGACAACTTCGGTCAAAACCCAAGCACCGATACCCAGGCCAATCAATTCGCCAATTCCCGACATGTTAAAGCCACCGCCGCCGCCACCCATTCCGCCGCCGCCAAACGGTCCGCCACCGAAACCGCCGCCGCTGCCATAGCCATATCCTGGAACGGCAACTGGTGTTTCTTCAACAACTTCTACGGAAACAATCTCTTCAACGATTTCGTACTCGACTGGAGAGTCCGACATAGTTGCCGAGAATCCTTCTTGACGCACAACCAGCGATGTGTAGACAGTTTCAGCAGGTGCAACTGCTGCTGCAGAATCATTGACCTGAACGGCCACTGCTGCAAATCCACCTTCACCGCGAGCGATTACCGAATAGAAACCTGGAGCAACCGCATTAAAAGCAAAAGCTCCTTGTTCATCGGTTGTGGCTTCTGCGACCACTTCATTGCCCTTAACCAAAGAAACCGTGTTCCCAGAAACCTTACCATTGAATGCCGAGATCTTGCCTTGGAAAACACCGTCAACCAAGTCGACCATATCGGTGGCTCGCAAAACTTCGATCCCGTCTACAACAGGAGCAGCGTTCTTTCCAGCAGCTGAGGCGAACCCTTCAACCACCGAATTTCGTGGAGCGGCAAAGGCTCGCAACGCAGCCTCACCTTCCGTGGAAGTCGCTGCGACTACTTCGATACCAAACGAGGAAATCGCATCTTTGCTGGCGGAAACGAAGGTGTACTGGCCAGGATTCACGTTCGAGAAACTGAACGCTCCATCAATTCCCGAGTTTGCTCGAGCGACCACTTCGGAGCCCTTGAGCAAGCTGACGACGGAGTTGCCAACCGAAGTCTTCCCAGAATTGGTGTATGTGTTTACAACACCACGTAGCATCCCGCTGTCGGTTAACCGAACAACGTTAGCTGCAGCCGATGCTGTAACTTGCTCACGAGCAGATGCATTGATCCACTGATGAGCCGAAGCAGCAGCCGTAATCGTCAATGGCAAAGCCAAAACGTATACGGCCAATCGAAGAACTGAAAAAAGTTCTTTCATAGCTCTCTACCTAACTTCAAAGGATGTTGAAAACATGGCTGCCTAAGCACCAACCTCTAAACTCAACGGCTAAACCGACTTAGCCAGTGTTGATCTCAAGGTCGGATATCAAGTGATCGATCCGTCTCGACACGAACCACTCGACATACCCCCAATTTGACTCGATCCAGCCCCAACCTGCCCATAATATGCTTGCAAACGGCCGTTGAATCTACCCCTCTAGACCATTTTTTCGGCAATTTCACCATAACCTCACAATCCAACCTCGCCCTACTTACTTGAGAAAGCAAGGGTAGCGAAATGGATAATGACTCATGTCGTAGATTAAACGGATTCACTGCTAAAGTCAATATCCTGAGCGTGAAAATAGGCAAAATAGGAACAAAAAAATCCGGAAGTTAAAGCCAATGACTCCAACTCCCGGATCAAACGATTGTTTGCAAACAAACCACTAATTCCTAGAACTCGGCCCCGCCCATTTGACCTTGTGCCATTTGACCTAAATCGGCAAACAACTTGATCAAATCCGCATCCATCGCGCCGTGCATTTCTACGCCGTTTGGAATCATTTTTTGATGCAGCGTGATTCGGTCGTTTTCCGACTTGAATCCTTCCAGCAACGTTCCCAACAATTCCTTGGCTTCTGGATTTCGCGAGGCAAACTTCAGCATCGGAACCACTCGGAAGTTGTATTGGGCGGACGCATCACCGCTCGAACCAGAGTTCTTCAATATTGCTTCAAATGATTCAGCAGGATTCGTCCCCGCTGCCAAGTAGGCGGCAGAACCATCACGCCCCATCATAAGAGTGATCTTGTCGCCAAACATGTCGATCGCTTCCTGGTCGACGCCTTCCGGCAGTGTCACAACCATTTGCTTCATACCAACTCCTCCGATGGAGGCGTCAGTGACTTCGATTGCAACTTCGTTTTGGGTCTTGGCCATTCCGGCGATCTTCGCAATCATTTCGTCAAACTTGGTCGTGTTGGCCAAAGAGGCACCAGCGACAAAATTGGCGCCATTCTCGTCCATCATGACCGTACCACCAAAATCAACGGCGCCCCCATCAATGGTACTGTCGAGAATATCAAAAATATCGCTGAGAAGACCTTGCACCATCGCCAACTCGTCCGAAGACATGTTGTCGTCGTTCTCCAATTCGCTCATCGCCGTTTGCTTCAAATTCGCCAACAAGGCCTTTGTGGATTTCTGATCATCTTCCAGCATAACGCCGAAACCATTCATGCTCATCGCAGCCGAATCCACCAAGAACTTGGTAAACTTGCTGGACTTGCCTTGCATCGCTTCCGAAGTCTTGGCCATTTTCGAGCCGGGCAGACCCGTAAAGGTCATATCAAATATCAACTTGTCACTGGACTTTTGAACTCCCAAACCAGCTTCCAATGCGTCGCTGTTTTCAATCAACTCGATCACTTGCTGGATTTGCATTTCATTAGCATCAGCTTGCAACTCGGCCAACGCTTCTTCGTCCATCTCTTCCATGGCTTGCTCGAAGCCTTGCTGCATTTGTTCGATTGCCATCTCGCGCAATTCAGCTGGGATCTTTTGAACGAACACTTTCGCACCCAAGATGTATTCCTTGCTGACGTCCCCCAAAACGGTGGCGGGGTCGGCTGGCAAGTTTTCGAGCGCCTCTTCAGAATTCGACAGGAATGCGTACCCATCCTTGACCTTGATTACCATATCTTCGGCTGGGGTCTCCAAGTAGTAGAAGTCGCCTTCTTCATCGACATTGACCCCAAACCCAGACAATTGGTCGAGTAACGCTTCGATATCGGTAACCGGAACCATGCCGACCGAAATGGGTTCTTGACCATCAAACCACACGGCAACTCCCGCTGGTTTCTTTAGATCGACACCGCCCAAAAATCCGCGGGCCATCATCGGGACCATCGCAACTTGGTCGCCAAAACCGGCCTTTTCCCCTAAATACTTGATGTCTTCGAGCTGCGAATTGATGTTCTTGATCGACACAATCACGGCAGGGTCATTGGCCGAACCGGTCTGGGCCAATGCCTGTAGTGAAGTTCCGACCGCGACGCAAATCGCCAGCACCGACCATGTCCATTTTTGTAATTTCCGAATCACCATTCGACTCCCAAAATCTAGGTTACACCTCTGAAAAACACTTCCCGTGTAGGAACGTCCGTTTGTACCCTGTAGCCCAACAGCCAGTTCCAAGGAAACAGAGAATTCGCGGCCACAGGCCAATCCAAGCCAATTTCGCGTATCGTTGATCGCTACCGTTCCCGATAGACAATCCGACCTTTCGTCAGATCATACGGTGAAAGTTCCACGCGTACTTTGTCCCCTGGAACAATCCGAATGAAGTTTTTGCGCATCTTTCCAGCAACATGCGCCATCACTTCGTTTCCCGTCTCCAATTCAACACGAAAACGCGTGTTCGCCAGCGCCTGTGTTACCGTTCCCATGACTTCAAATGCATCATCTTTCGACATATTCGATCCAACTAAACCTTCCGCATCGGCCTTCACCTGACATGCTAATAGCCCTTCCTCACCGACCATTCCTCTGTCACGACCAACCGCGACAACTCCCCGTCAGGCTTCAGACACATCAACAACCTGGGGCCCTGGCACCCCCATGATACGAGTTGACTGCCCAAACGGTCCAGTCCCCTGGGCCATTCGATCGAACAACTCAAAGAAACATTGCCGCAAATCTCCACCGTGTGTTTCAAAGAGTTGCCGTCTGACCGATCGAGGACACTCGGCATCGAACCCGCTCCAGCGGTCGCGCAGCAAATCGCGGCACAATTGTTCAAACAGCTGATACGTGGAGCGGCATTGATAGAGCACCGGTAATCGCCCGGCTACATGGGCCGTTTGCAAAATCGGAGTGCCCCGAAAATGTACCCAGATTCGTACCCAATCCCACCACGAAATCCGTTCGGCCGAGTCGACCAGAAGGACCTGTTGGGTTCCGTCGATCCTCCCTTTTCGCGTCCGCTGCCCAATCGACCCTAGCCGTAAGTCCGCACCATTCAACCACACCACGGACCATCCAGCGACCTGCCAACAATCGCCCAATTCCCGCAACAGGGTGCTCTTGCCGACACCGTGATGCCCAAGAATCACCTGCCGTCGCTGCCCCCGGGCAACCTGATCCCAAAAT
>JAEUIP010000290.1 GCA_016795075.1 Planctomycetaceae bacterium
AATTGGTGTTGGGAATTGAAGAATCTCATCTTGTGTCTCCTTGGGTTCGGGCTCCTTGAGCCAAATCTGTGTGAGCACCACGCTCATTACGAGGTTAATCACTTGCGGACAGTAACCCAACGCAAGGAGGCAATGATGAGTAGCAATCGCATGCAACGGAGCCGGCGGTCGGGTCTGTTTTGAATCAACGCATCTTGCGCCGGCCCGCTGATGCGTGTCGCTCGCGTGACATAGTGACATGAAACGTATCGCAATTATTATCGCTTCTCTTCTGTTCGTACTGTTCGCGTTCCCACTCGCGTTTTTCACACTGGTTGATCTCAACGATTTTAAAAATCCAATGCTGAATGCGTCGCGGGACGGCAACACATCTGAGATTTCGCGATTGCTTGCAAACGGGGCAGACCCGAACACGTCGGACGGGTTTGGCAATACACCACTCACAATAGCGGCCCACTTTGGAAGAACTGATGCCGCAAAGCTGCTCCTTAAGAATGGTGCTGCCATCAACGGAATTGCTGGCAGAATGACCCCGTTGCAATGCGCCGTCAACAGCGAGCACCCAGAGACAGTAGTCTGCCTGTTAACAAATGGCGCTGACCCAAATGCTGCTGACGAGTACGCAACGACGCCGCTTGCGATCGCGGCAAATAAAGGAAACGCCATTCTCGCCCGTTTACTGCTGGCCGCGGGTGCAAACGTCGAACAGGAAGACGACCGAGGATGGAGACCACTCCACATCGTATTACGATCCACTGATTCATCTGAGGCTAACCGATTTGCGACCGTCTGTACGCTGCTAGAATTCGGAGCAGATCCAAATGCCAACAACGCTGGCGGATTTGACGATGATTACAAACATGATAGCCATGTTGGATACCGCCAGACTTTGCCAAACAAAGGGAACACTCCGGTTTCGATCGCACGCAGCAACGGTTTCACCGAAATCGTCTCGGAGCTGCGGAAACACGGCGGTACCTGACGATCATGCGAACAAACAAAATGCTTGCGAGCTGCGGATAGTGCGTTTCATGAAGGTAGGTCACATGGCTGCAAGCGCGTGATTGGATTCGCTCGTCCGCTTGCCACAACTTAGAACTCCCATCAACAGAGGTCAGCCTTTCCAATGACTCAACGAGTATGCCAACAATTACGTTCGTTATCGTGCACAATTCTAGTATTGATGTCGATAACTCTTTGTTCACCTAGCGTTCATGCCCAGGAATCCGCGGCGCCGAAATCTGACTTTCTCATGGACAAAATGAGTGGCGAATGGGTGATGACGGGAACCATCGACGAGAAAGAGGTGACCCATGACGTCAATGTCGACTGCATTCTAAATCGCCAGTATTTGCGAATCCACGAAGTCTCACGCGAGAAGGATGCCGACGGACAGCCGGAATACGAAGCGTGGATACACATCGCATGGGACAAAGAAAACGCGGAGTATGTGGTGATGTGGCTAGATAACACGGCCACGACCAATTTTTCACCGGAAGGAGTTGGCCATGGAAAACCAGATGGAGACCGGATCCCTTTTGTTTGGAAATCCGCCGATGGGAGCGGCATTCACAACACTTTCAAATACGACCGTGCGAGCGAGACTTGGACGTGGGAAATCGATAACGTTGACAAGTCCGAGAAGGTTTCACCTTTTGCACGATTGACATTGAAACGAAAGATAAAGCGATAACAGGCGCATACTCAAACCAGAATTACTGGGGCAAGTGCGGACGAAGCAAGCGTTTCACCCAAGTTGCCGGTCGCGCATTTGAGTCATCGCTTTTTGGTGTCGACTGGGGAATCGCCAAAGTTATGCCTTTCCTAGGACGCTGGAAATTTCAGCTGACGGATGAAATTTGGGTTGATTGCAACGGAAGATTTGTTCGAAGACAATCTACGCCAGGGTCTGCCGAGCGGTCACCCGGGTGAACGGAGTACGCACACAAGGATTTCGCGTTTGGTCCCAAGAAATTGGCATAACCAACCCGTGCAATGGAGTGCGCGAAACACCGTGTCCCGTACCTCAACCTAAATCCTCGCGCCGGTTGACCTTTCCCGTGATGCGGCTCCTTCGGACTTATCTGCATGTGGTATTTCAAGTACACACGAATGCTCCTCGCCGCGATAACAGTCATCTCGCTTCTGATTGGCATGAGCCAGCCGACGGTGTGTGCTGATGAAACCGGGGGGCAGTGCGGGTTCGAGGAGCACCTTGTCGAGTTCCACAACGGCGATGTGAAGTTGGCCGGAAGCCTGCTTTTGCCAAAGAGCGAGAAGCCGCTGCCTGCCGTAATTTTTGTACACGGTGCTGGCCCACAGACTCGGGAGCCGTACCGTGAAGCGGCTGAATATTTCGCACGCCAGGGAATTGCCGCATTGATTTACGACAAACGCGGTGTTGGAAAATCAGGCGGAACCTACGAGAGTCGTGCGCCCTATGAGAATCTCGTCAATGATTCGCTTGCCGGCGTTGGCCTCCTGCAGCAGCGCAGCGAGATCGCATCGTCACAGATTGGCATGTGGGGGCTTAGTCAGGGTGCCTCCATCATCGCCGCAGCCGCGTCTCGATCGGACGACATTCAATTCGTCGTCGGCGTGGGAGCATCGGTCGCCGACGGAATGATGTACTATTATCGTGACAACCTATTTCGGAAATATGGGCTGTCGGGGACGTTGCGTGACGTGGCCGAAAAAGCACAGCTCGGCCAGGACACTTTGTTCTTTAATTTGCGAGACGAATCTCTTCCCTCTACATTTGCACCGAAATCGTACCCCACGCCTGAACAGTACCTAAGTCCCGAGTGGAGTCAGGTGAATCAACCGGTGTTGGCGATGTGGGGACAACTGGATCAACACATTCCAGTTGGCGAGAGCGTTCTAGGTTTGAAGAATTCTCTCGCACATGCGAAGAATACGACATGGACGTTCATCATTTTGCCGCGTGCGAAACACAGTCTTGGAATCTCTGAAACTGGGGCGATACAGGAAAAATGGAGTGGCTATGCACCGGGGGCATTGCAAACGATGACCGACTGGGTCCACGGAGTGATTGAGAATCCCGATCGCGTGGCCAATATGAAACAAGAGGGCTTCGCCCAGCAAACAGGCGTTCTTCTAAAGCTCGAACGCTATGAAAAGCTGCGATGGTATGGCAATGGAACCGTCCAAACCGCCCTTTTTGTTCTCTTCCTGGTCAGCTTTCTTGCCAACACCGTTGCGGGAGTTCGGAACGGCTCGGCCCGCTTATTCCACCGGCAAAGAAGCAACACTTTGCCAAGGTCTAACAGGCTTCTAGACTTCAAGCGTGGCGTCTGCGCACTTAACCTAATCCTTCTGAGTGCGATGCTGGTCGTTGTGCTATTGGTGACCGACCAAATGCACCCTCGTTGCCCCACAATCCTAATGTATCTCCCGCTACTCGGAACCGTTTCCATGTTCGCGACCTTTGTCCTGCTGGTGGTGCTCTTCAGGACCCGCCATGAAGACGGCCGGACGGTCGTGTTGAGATTCCGAAGCTCGCTCGAGGTACTGTGTTTGATCCTTTTTATTCCGTACTTGTTCTATTGGAACCTGATCGGGTATCGTTTTTAATGCCGAGGCGCGATGCTGCGGATCAAACTCAGCAAAAGCATCGCTTGAGCCGAACCACGAAAGCCAGGGTTGCTAATAATTGAGAAACTTTCGCGCGTGCATGGTTACGCGTGAGATTCACTGCTCCAAATTAAAAGGAAACGGAATCTTGATGTTGAAACGATATCTCACGATGGTCTTGGGCATCGGCTTGGGCCTTGCACTATGTGGATGCAATCAATCGGCACCCGGTACGCATCAGCAACCTCTGGCAAAAGACAATAACGAACGGGATGCGAAGCCAATGGAAACTTCATCACCAAGTAACCAAGGCAATTGGCAGGCAACTAAAGCGATCCTTGGCGGTACGCCGTTTCCTGACGCGGTAACAGAAGGCATCACGCTATCCATAATCGGATCTGAGTACAGCGTGTTGGTTGCTGGAAGTCCGGACAAAGGCAGCTGCGATTTGGACGCGTCGGGTTCACCGCTGCGCATGACGATTCGAGGGACGGAAGGTCCGAATGCGGGCAAGACATTATTGGCCATTTGTGACTTCCCAAACAGCGAGGAAATGCGGGTCTGCTACGACATGAACGGTGTCTCATTCCCAGACGAATTTACGTCAACCGCCGAAAACGGCTTCTTTCTGGTGAGCTACCGACGCAAGAACTAGCGTCGAACATTTCTACTGTCGTCGATGTCAAGTAGTACGTACCTGTGGCGGCGGTACATTTGGGGAGCACATTGCTACCGAATCAGAGTTTTGGGATAATCTGCTCGAAATTGCGAGCGGCTTGATTCGATCATCGTGTTTCTGGACTGGAGACCACTCAAGGCTACATTACATAGACCGGGAATAACTATGGGACGAATCAGAGTCGCGGTAAGCAGACGATTTCGCGAGGAACAATCAAAGCCTGCGAATCGGTTATCGCAGTGGTTTTATGGCTTGCCACTCGTTTTGGGTTGTTATGGGAAAATACGCTAAAGAAAAATGGTATCTCGACCACGTCGAACGGATGGTTGCGAAACACGGTGATTTCCCACCGCCGTGGATCTATGCAGAAAACTCGCATCCGTGCAGTATCGGCTGGAGGATGGGCGGCGGCGAAACCCATGTTATGGCATTCGGCGAATGGTGGGAGCAGGAAGGCAAATCGTTCGATGAGCGAATCGCATATTTTCGCAAATGGCCAGCACCGCCGCGCTGGTGTGGTTGGATGGCAGACGCGATTTGGAATCTAGAACCCTGGGAAAGCGAGCAGGAGTTTGACTACAGTGATTATTTTTCTCAATTGAAGACGCTGGGATTTGAAGGAACGGAGGACTACGAGTCCGACCTCGAAAACGAGGATTACGATTAACCAAATCGCCAGGGAATCATGCCAGACACTGGAGCGGAGTTGGACAGCGTCTTTCGAAATTTGATGCATCCCCCGCCACCCGTTGATGGCGCTCGTTCGCGACAATGAGCCATGCGTTTGAAACATGAACCGAGAAGGAGCCACCCCCCCATGTACGACGAAAGCATTAAGCTGCTTGAGATGCCGGATCACGATTCCATTTCCGTGTGCGTCTTCAACGAAAACGAAGGACTGTTTGAACTCGGGGAACGGATCAATGCGCGTTTCGATGAAGCCTACATGAATGGCTACAATTGGGATGCGTTGATTCGCTTCTATGTCGCGAATATTGACCCGGAGCTGATGGCCGAAATTGAATCTGCCCCAGAAGCTGGGATGTACTCTGCGTACATGAGCTTCAGCCCCGAGAACATTAAGAAAATGAAACGTTTTGAATCTTTCATCCGAGTGATGGTGGCAGACGAAGCGGCATTGATGAAATTCATCGAAGAACATTGCGATGAAATCGAATGGGATTGAGTGGCGAACCAAGTCGTGAATCGGAGTCGCCGTTAAATTGCATGGACACTGAAGCCTTCATCAACGACGCGATCACCCTTGGCAGTCGACACGGTTTTGATTCGCTTGCCAAAAATCAGCGAGTGTTTTTCTGATATCCGAAGCAGAGTTGTTGTGCGATATGGCTGGGATTGAAATGTTTGTCAATAGATACGAATCAGAGTAGATTGCCGAGACGGCAAATGCATTCGAAGGTGGTGGAGCAATGCAGGTGGCACTTGCGTTACGAGAACTGACGACTCAGACATCGAACCGAGAGGCCGTGCTAGATCGCCTGAATACACTGATCACGAACCGAATAGGATACACCTACTTATCCATCGCGACTGCGGTTCAGGGTACTGCCGAACTCGGGAGCGCTTGAACCTCTTCAGCATGCTTACGCTCGCGAAGATTCAACATTCGGCCGCTTGCAAACGTCGGTCGAGTGCTTGATTTGACCACAGAGTACACAGAGGAGCACAGAGGAGTTCTTGCGATTTTTCTCTGTGTTCCTCGGTGAACTCAGTGGTTTGATTCGATAGTGGTTCGTACGAGCGGTGAGTTGTTGACTGCTAAACAGACCTTCGCACGCGCGAGTGGAAGTGGTCTTTCGCGATTGCTTGATGACTTCGCGAAAAAGAGTGTGTAGCGAGAAATTCTGCGTTAGCATTCTAAGTACGGCTTGAATCTGCCGAGCGGTCAGCCACGTGCATGGAGTACGCGCGAAGATTCAACATTCGGCCGCTTGCAAACGTCGGTTGAGTGCTTGATTTGACCACAGAGTACACCGAGGAGCACAGAGGAGTTCTTGCGTTTTTCCTCTGTGCTCCTCGGTGATCTCTGTGGTTTGATTTGACGGCAGTTTTTTCCAATTGTGAGCTGTTGACTGCTATTCGCACATTCGCACGCGATCGGAAGTGATCACTAGACCCATGGTATGCTGACTTGGCAGAAAGGATGCGTCTATGAAAATTACTACCGTTTGGGGCTTTGTTTTTGAGTTGCAGGTCGACGACCGTATCATCGTAGATCGAACGTTGAAGAGCTGGGAATGACTGGTGTTTCGTCGCTTGCTTCTGGATCTTTTCCGTATTTGGGCGGAAGAAGGAAACACGACGAACAAGCTCGTCGAATGCACGCCCGTGAGGCCTGAGAGAGAGTTTGACGCGACAATCAACCTTGGGTACGATAAAACGCCGTCCCATTCCTATAGCGGTTTACTGGAACAATCTTAAGTACACTTAGGAATCGGCTGCGTGTTTTGGCAATGGTTGCCTTTCCGCTCGTTCCGGGCGACGCCCGTCGTTATCCGATTGAAGTCAAGCGTTGATATGACGATACCTGCGAAACTTTCGACCATCCGGCAAATTGCGATCACCGTGAGTGATGTCGATGCAGCGGTGGTGTTTTACAGTGGAATTTTGGGTTTGGACTTTTTGTTTCGCGCTGGGCCGAGTCTTGCGTTCCTTGATGCAGATGGCGTGCGCGTCATGTTGACGACACCGCAGGGAGCGGGAACCATCGGAG
>JAEUIP010000291.1 GCA_016795075.1 Planctomycetaceae bacterium
GCATCGTTGCCACGCCCAACTCGACGGCTCGTGGGCTTTGTAAATAAACCAGCAGTTGAATCAGTTCTTGATTGAACTCATTGTCGCCGTTCACGTTGTACAGCGGTTCGAGTCGACTCAGGACGCTTTCACGCAGCGTCGCCGACGGACTTCCCTGGCGAGCAAACGCCAACTGGAAATTGCGCAACCAAGTCAATCGTCCCAGAGCATCCAACTTTGCCGGCTCCAACTTCAAGAGCGCTGCGACCAAGTTCGGCAGATCGTCAGGAGCACCCGCTCGAGCCAAACCCATCAACGCCGTCAACGCAGCGCGGGGATTGTTTTCCGTCAAGGCTTTCTTGCGCCACGAGTCCACTGGGCGATGTTCCAGAGCCACTCGAGCGGCGTAGCGAATATGTCGATCCGGGTGACTCAAGTTAGCCCAAATCAGCTTTTCGTCGGCCGGACCCGGTTGATGAAAGGCTTCCAGTTCGCGGCGCAGTTGGCGTAGTTCAGCGAATTCTTTATCTTGACGTGAGACTTCCGTTGTTGATTCGGCACCCGTGTAAATCACTCGATACAAAGCCGACCGAGTGCCTCGTCCCCCGGCGGTGAAATACAACGCACCATCGTGTCCGACGACCGCATCCGTCACTTGCAAAGGCTGCCCGAAGACGAAGTCCTCGACTTCCCCTCGGTAACTAGCTCCATCCGGTGTCAAATGGCACGCGTAAATCGTGCTGTACGTCCAATCCAACAAGGAGAGTGCCCGTTGATACTTGCCGGGAAATCGAGTTCCATAACCAAACGTGACACCGACGGGCGAACCCGGTCCGATATCGACCACCGGTGGTAGCGAATCCTCGTAATGAGTTGGCCATTTGCCGGTACCGCTGCGCCAGCCCATTTCGCTGCCGCTCGTGGCGTGATTCACTCGAGTTGGTCGATACCAGGGCGAGCCCAAGTCCCACTCCATATCGGCGTCGTAAGTAAACAATTCGCCATCGCCGTTGTACGCCATATCGTACTGGTTACGATAACCGGCGCTGAGCAGCTCCCAAGCCTGTCCATCGGTATCTGTTTGCGCGATCCATCCACCCGGCGCCAAAATCCCAGCCGCGTGACCATTGGCGTCCCAACGGCGCGGGAGCAAGAGGTCCTCGCTCCAGTTTCGTGGCAAGCGACTCTGTTGCAAACCTTCGGGAACGGCCGTGTGGTTGCCACCAATCACCACCAATGATTTCTGATCGGGTGTTTCCAATACCGCATGGGGGCCGTGCTCGCCGTCACCTTGGAGTGGCTTCAACATTTTTGCCGAATCAACTTGGCCATCGCCGTTGGAATCGCTCAAGCGATACAAGCCCGAGCCCGAACCATTGCGCACGGCAAACAAGCCGTTGTCTTTCCACAACAAACCTTGAGCCGAAGAAAACGAAATCGGCAGTTTTTCGACGTGCGTCACGGCCGCCGGATCATTCACGTCGGCCGGCGTGATTTCAAACAGGCCGGCCCCACCTTGATCGCTCGCAATTAGCCGCCCATCACGTCCGGTGGTCAATGCCACCCATGAGCCCATGTTTTTAGGGACATCGAATAGCTTTTGCACCTGGAAGCCTGGGAGAGCGGTGACGTTCTCCGCCGCACGAGCAATTTGTTCTCCGGGCGTCGTCGCTTGTCCAACCGCATCCGCCAAACTGGCTTCGTCGATCTGTCCGCTCCATGGCAAGCCATCGCCACCGACGGGCCCCATCGCTCGGCTTCGCTTCCAAGAGCGATCGTCAAATTCCAGCGTCTGCCAGTTTTCCGGCAATGTGGAGTCGCCATCGGCATGGCGCGATTGCCAGTTTTCGTCGCTAACAATGGAGGTCCGCTTCCCGGCGACATCGATCACATCCATTCGCAAGATAAACCCGCGGGCCCCGCCTTCATCCGTCGCCAAGACCGCAAGCACATTCTGACCAGAGCGAGCGTGTTTTGTCCCGTCGAAGCTTTCAATTTGTTGCCATTCTTCACCGGCCATCACCGCGTGGCCGTTGAACCACAATTCAAATCGGTTATCGCAAGTCGCCGCTAACTTCACCTGTTTGATATTGTCAGGCAGTTGAAACGTCTTACGCAGTGCCACACGTCGCGCCTGTTCGTCCTCTCCCCAAATCCATCGAGCGATGTCTTCTTGATGAGATTTCTGAAAGCGTGCCACGACCGGCGAGGCCAGAATGGGTTGCGAAGTTCGCTCGCTGAACGAGTCAACACTCACAAGACTAAAACCAAGTACCCCGCAAACCCCAACCGAACCCCAACTCAAGATCTGAGCAATCGTACGAATCTTCACGCGGACTTTCCCTTCAACAAGTTCTAGGCTTTTAAGCCCGATTTGTTTGAGCCACAATTGTTTGAACCACATTTTTCTGAACCCAGTTTCCCGAACCCCATTGAATCGAACCGAAGTGGATCGGGCCCTATTCAATCGGGCTCTATTGTAATGAGCAGCAACGGAAGTTGGGTTCACGGATCTTGACAAAAACCCGACTTATTTTGAACCGGCTTGCCGAGCACCACGGATGGTTATTTCTCGACGAGTTCCAACGCGGCTCGATACGACAACAGCTGGTCGTGTTCGTCACCATGCCGTCGGAACCAGCGGCTTGTGAGGGACTGCATCAATAGTTGCGGGACGCGCGTCCTGAACTGCCCCCAATCACCCGTCGTTTGTGGGCTGGCGACTCGCCAGGCCCTGGACTTGGTGCCTGAGCCCCCTTTGGCGTGACTACGTAGCTCGTCGGCGAGTGGCGTTCCCGCAGCGACGGCTTGGTCCATCACCGCTAGGATACGGCGTCGGACCGCTTGACGTTCGCGTTCACGGCGAGGTTGACGCAGAACCGCGACCACGCAACCTTGTACCAGCAAGGCCCACCAGGGTTCGCCATTGCTGGCGGCCAAGCGATAGACACAGTTGTATTCGTAGCGAGTTTTGCGCAGTTCGTCCAAGCGTCGATCGACCCACTGCAACAATCGCAAGCGATCACGCAAGCTGCTGGCTTTCTCGAACCGCTGTTCTTTGGCGGCTTGGTGCATTTCGCGCTGTAGTTCTTGCAAGATCGTGCGATCAAAACCTTGCAAAAAAGCCACGGCTCGAGAAACGGACGCGCGGTATTCGTCGGCCGAGATTTTGGCGGCACATGGCCCCAAACAAGTGCCGATTTCATGTCGAAAACAGAGGGCGTCGCGTTCGATCGGGAACAACAATAACTGTTGGCTGAAGTCGATGGGCGTCCGCTCAGAACAGTCGCGGAGCAAGAAGTGGTGGTTCAAGGCCTCGGCGACTTCTCGGAGCCGACCACTGCCCAGAATCGGACCAAAATAGGTTTGCGAGTTGGGCGTTTCGTCGAACGACACATAGATGTTCGCCGCCCGATGAGTGGAAACGCACAAGAATGCAAACCGTTGTCGCTTGGGTTGCCCCTGAACGTTCCAAGTAGGTCGTTGTTCGATGATCACTTCTTGTTCGCGAACCAACGCGAGAAATTCGTGCGAAGTCTCTTCCCAGACCAATCGCGTGCTTACATCGCGAATCCGCCGCATCTTGTCTTCGGCGGGAGTTGATTGGAAGTAGCCTTCCAAGCGATGGCGAAGCGATTTGGCTTTGCCCACATAAACCAACTTGCCGGTGGGATCAAACCAATAATAAACACCCGGCGTGGTTGGACAAAGTCTGCGGAGCCGCGTCCGACATTGCACCAAGTCATTGACCAGTGCCATTCCCGCATGCCACTGACGGCAGGAAGTACCCAGTATCGCGGACTGAAACAACGGGTCCGCTTCGGTTATGATGTGATTTTCCGTCACTCCGGGGGCACCAGGCTCCACGCAGACAAGTTCCTCCCTGAAAGTTGCACTCTTTACCGTCTTAACGGGTTGCCTCCAGACAACTCGAATTATATCGCTTGGTGACGCCGGCCAAAATCCCACCCGATGAACTTCGATAGCAGTTTCCTGGACGTTGTTGCAGAGACAATACTCCTTATTCATTCCATCGGGCAATTCACGGTTAACGGTCCGTCACCGGACTTTAGCCAGCACACCCACCTTTGTTGAACCGCCGCCTATCACCAGGACTTTCCGGTTGGCTTAGCTTGCCAGCCATCATGTGATAGACTGTCGTGGGGAAGATTGACACGCTGGGAAGGCATGCCCTTTGTTCCGAAACGATTACGCTACAGGCTCGGGATGAAAACACTGATCGCATATGCTTCGCGTCATGGCCAGACCCAAAAGATTGCGGCCGCTTTGCGGCAACAATTGCAAGAGGTCGGCATCGCGTGTCAATTGCTCACCTGCCAGGAATTGCTTGTCCGCCGCGAGGATTTGCCCTTAACGACAGCGGTCATCTTGGGTTCGCCAGTTTACTACGGCGCCTACGACCGCAAATTTCAAGCCGTGGTTACTCGACATCGCGATCATTTGAACTCCGTCCCTACGGCATTTTTCTCTGTTTGTTTTGGAACGGGAAGCTCGAATCAAACGGAGCGAACCACGGCCGATGAAATCAGTGCCCAATTCGTACAACGAACGGGCTGGCAACCGCAACTCACGCATGTCTTTGCGGGAGCGTTACGTTACAGCCAGTACGGTTGGTTCAAGAAGCGACTCGTTTATTGGATGGCCAAACGTGCGGGCTTGAAAACGGACCTGGATCGAGATCTGGAACTGACCGACTGGGCACAAGTCCAGGCCTTTGGTAACCAATTTATCGACGGTCTCATGGGCAAGCCGATCGCCAGCAAGATTTGAGCGAAGGACATTCTGTCGTGGCCAACGAAACCTCCAACGACTCCTATTGGATCCAACGACTTGATTCCACTTGCGTCGCTCATGAAGTGTCGCGATGGCAAGTCTTGGAAACTCATATTTCATGGGTGATCTTGACCGGACCATTGGCCTACAAAATCAAGAAGCCGGTTCAATTTGAGTTTGTCGACTATCACACCTTGGAGCAACGTCACCATTTCTGTGAATTAGAATTGGAGTACAACCGGCGATTCTGCCCCGAGTTGTACTTGGCCTGCGTTCCAATCGTAAAGATTGCTGAACGAATCCTGATCGATCCCGCGGCTCATCAATTCGATTTCCAACCCGAGCAGGTGATCGAATGGGCGGTGCTAATGCGGCAGTTTTCACAATCCGAGATCGTCGGTCGGCATCTGCTGAACGGTGATCAATCGGCCGCCGAAACGAGGAAGTTGGCGGCGGACTTCGGAGCCGACTTGGCCCGGCGTCACGCCCAACTACCAAAGCTAAGCCTTGCTCGCTGCTCGTGGTACATGGACGGAATCGAACACGACAGCACCGAAAATTTTCACTACTTCAACGCAATCCCTGGTACCAAGATAACGCCCGATGTACAAGCTCCCCGCGTTCAGATGGCGCCCGGTGTACAAGCTCCCCTCACTCGGATGGCGCCCGGTGTACAAGCTCCCCGCGCTCAGATGGCGCCCGATGTACAAGCTCCCCTCGCTCAGATGGCGCCCGGTGTACAGTCTCCCCTCGCCCCCGTTGGGGGAGAGGGGTTGGGGGTGAGGGGGTCGGAAGCAGATTCTCACCACGCCTCAAAATCAAATCCAGAAGCAAAAACTTGGCTGGCTCGCATCACCCACCTGCAAGCCTGGTCTCAAGCTCATCTCGCGAAGCTCAAGTCAAAGATCGAAGCTCGCGCGCGCACCGGTCATGTTCGCCAATGCCACGGCGATCTTCACTTGCAGAACATTGTCATGTGGCAAGAACGGTGGGCGGCGTTTGATGGCATCGAGTTCAACGATCGCTTTCAATGGATCGACGTATTTAGCGAGTCCGCATTTACCGCCATGGACTTGCAGGCTCATGGCCGAGCCGATCTGCGGGCGGTGTTTCTCAGTGAGTACTTGGAAGCGACGGGTGAATACCACAACCTGGATGTCTTGCGATTCTTCTTGGTTTACCGAGCCATGGTTCGCGCGAAGATCGGGCACCTCAAAGGCGTAAGCTGCGGCAACTTAGACGCCGATCACTTGGCGTTGGACGTCGCCGCGCCAGAGCCCTGTGATTCGTCGACAGCGTTCCTGAACTTGCCGGAATGGCAACGTTATATCTTGGTCGCCCAACGTCTCGCGTTCGGCAGCCATCCCAAGTTGATCATCATGCATGGACTTTCGGGCAGCGGCAAATCTACGGTAGCTCAGACGCTCGTGGCAGAACATCGAGGTTTGCGAGTCCGATCGGATCGCGTGCGTCAGTTGCTACCCGCGACAGCTGGGGCTCCATCACGTTACGCCCACTCGGCCCGGGACCACGTCTATGACGAATTGGCCCAGATCGCAGCGGACATTCTCCAAGCGGGCTTCACGGCGATCCTCGATGCCACGTTTTTGCAGCGCCGCCATCGCCAACAAATGGAGGCGCTCGCGCAGCGATGTCACGTTCCGTTCTTCATCGCTTCTTGTACCGCATCGGTGGCCGAACTCGAACAACGAATTCTGGCTCGGACCAACGACCCGTCAGAAGCCACACTATCGGTCTTGCATCAGCAATTGCAGGAACAAGAGCCTTTGGGCGACGACGAACTAGCTTTTTTGTTGTCTTAGTTGAACCAGGGAGTTGCGAGATGAAGCTGAAAGACGAGCTTTTGAAGATCACCCGCTGTTTCGAGCACAACCAAATCGACTACGCCTTGTGTGGTGGCTTGGCCTTGAGCGTGCATGGTCATCCGCGTTTTACCAGAGACATCGACTTGTTGATCCAAGACGAGGACTTGGAAAGAGCTCGAACGAGCGTGGCGCAAATCGGCTACGATCTTGAAGCGGGGCTGTTTCGCTTCCACATCGGCACGGACCAAGAGACGCGATTGTTCCGCGTCTCGCGTGCCGATCGGGCGGACGTTGTAACTCTGGATTTGTTGTTGGTCACTCCAGTCCTAGAAGAAGTTTGGCGCGATCGCGAGGCCATCGACTTGGACGGCAACTTTCTCCG
>JAEUIP010000292.1 GCA_016795075.1 Planctomycetaceae bacterium
GTCAACACGAATTCGCCGCCCGCGGCGGTCCAAGTGCTGGACGTGAATCTTGAAGCCAGCCTGGGGCGACGGGTGCCTGAGCTTGATTACGATAGGGACGAACACGCTCCGGTGAGTAGGGCTACCTTTGGTTGTTGGTGATCAGCCACTAAGGGTGAACCTCGACGGCTTGGCCGTCCTCCAACAGATCGCTGGGATAGATCACGACTTGTTGGTCCACCTGAACCCCCGCAAGAATTTGGGCGTGTGTGTCGTTCCGTTTCCCGACTTCCACCAAAGTCGCCTTTAGTTTCTGATCTTGAACCACAAAGACCGCCCACTGGCCATCCAATCGAAACAGGGCGTTGTTGGGAACTTGGATAATTTGGTTTTCTTTCCAAACCACAATGCGGGCTTCGACTCGATATTGATCCCCGAGACGGGCCATGGCCGCCGCTGGCTCGCGAAAATCTGCGATCACGTTAACGCGTTGTTCTTCGACGCCCAGGGCACTTACCTTCGTGAACGCAGCGGGCTCGACCCGACGCACTTCGGCCAACAGATTTTGCTCCCCGCCCCAATGATTGAGGATCACAGCGTTGACGACTTGAATCTTGACCGCATCGGTGCTGAGCACGTCAACCACGATCTCCAAGTCGGCGGCATTGCCAACTTCCAACAACGGAGTTCCTGGGGCAACGACTGTACTGCTCTCTTCATGAACGCGGAGGACCACGCCATCGATCGGGGCTCGGATTTCGAACTGCAGCGGATCGTTGGTTTCTTCGTCGGTATAGTGCCGCAGGGCGACTTCTGCTTGTTGCTGCTCGAAGCCACGAATTTCAAATTCAAAATTGGCAACCCGCAGGTTTTCGCTTTTCGTCCGGTAGTCGACTTCGGCCAGCTCCAATTCGGCCAGTGAGACACCTTCTTGATCACGCAACGATTTGACACGACCGTACGTGGATTCGGCTTGGCGCAGTTGGGCTTCGGCTTGGGCGCGTCGAGCTGCGGACAATTCCACTTGGCGTTTGGCGGCCTCGACATTGGCACTCAATTGGGCGATTTGCCGCGCGTCCAACATCGCCGGTGGCGTCGGATGAATGACGGCAATGATCGACTGGCCGCGTTGGATCGGATCGCCCGGTCGTAAACCGATTCGCGAAAGTTTGCCGCCTACGGTCGCGGAAACCAGGTACCGGTCCTTGATCCGGGTGACGCCATCTTGCTGGATCGCAACTTCCATCCAACCCGAAGTCACCATTGCAACTTGGACTTTTTGTGGACGAGGCCAAAGGGAAACAACGGCCGCGGCTGCAATCAGACCGACGACGATCAAGCTCATCAACCAACCGCGAAATTGTCGCAACATCGTTACTCCCTTGCCTTGAGAACGGAGACCATGTCCAAAGCCCAGATTTTTCGCAACATGACTAACCCAGATAAAAAGGCCGCGACGACCACAACAAACATCGCAAACCAATAGGTCGCTGGTTCGATCACCATGGGAATCCGGTACAATTCTGTGTCCATGCCCCAAACCAACATGGCTGCCAAACCCCACCCGATCAAGCAGCCCGGCAGCAACGCCGCCACGGTCAAAATGGCCAACTCACCCAACAGGATGCTGGTGACTTCTCCGTTCGTAAAACCAAGCACGCGCAACGTCGCCAAGTCACGGCTTTGTTCCGCAAACGAAATCCGAGCATGATTGTAAACCACCCCAAAGGCAATGATGACGGTAAAGATGATGTTGAAAAGTCGCATGGTCAGAATATTGGCGGCGAAGCTCTCTTCGAAACTCCTCATCGCGGCTCCCTTCAAATTCACCGAAGCGACTTGCGGCATATTCTTCAATCGGTGGTAGACCTCCGTGGTTGTCGCTGAGTCGATCATGAGATGGGCCCCAGAGCATGTGCGCGGCAAATGACTCCACCGGGCCAGAACTTGTGGCGAGACATACGCGTTGAGGCCGCCATATTCGGTAATGATCCGAACGACTTCAATTTCGGCCGAGTGCCGCGTGCCTTCCAAAGCGGTCAGTTGCACGCGATCTCCCAAGTCAGCGTCTAGGATTTTGGCCAACTTGTCGGACAGGACCAAACCTTCGGGCGGCGTCGGGACGATCTGTTCTTTAATGTTCACCAACCGGTACAACGGTGCTTCATCGCCCAAGGCCATGACACTGATCTTTCGCGATGCATGTTGATGACGAACCGTCATCGGAATCGCCCGAAAGGTCTGCACTTCCGACACACCCGGCAGCGACTTCAATTCACTGACGACATCGTGTTCGGTGACTTGGTTGAAGACAACCGTAATATCTTGTCGCTGGGCATAATCAAATTGGAACCAAATCAGATAACGAATCGCATCCAACGAAAAACTACCCAAGATCATGATGGCCAAGGCCATCGCCATCCCAAACACGGTTGACAAAGACTTGATGGGTTGGCGTTGAATCTGCCTTAGCAACATCCGGATGATTTGCGGGAGTAGCCACCGCAGGCCGATCCGCTCAACCCAACTGGTCGAGAAATTACTGGGGGTGGCGGGTCGCATGGCGTCGGCGGGTGGCAACGAGATCACCGCAGCGATGGATCGCCAAGTGCCAATCACGGCCGAGCCGATACTGATCAACAAGCTGCCCCACACAATCGTCCCGGTCAACGAACCTTGTTGAACGGGAAAACGATAGACCTCGGCATACATTCGAGTCGTGTTCTGTCCAAGCCAATAGCCGAAGAGGAGCCCAAGTCCAGCCCCACCAACGGCAATCAGCAACGCCAGTTTCAAATAGTGCACTCCGATTTGCCAGTCGTAGTAGCCGCAGGCCTTGAGCACCGCAATTTGCTCGCGCTGCAATGCGACGACTCGGCCGACCATTACATTGAGTAGAAAAGCGGCGACCAAGAGAAAAATGGTTGGCGAGACCCAGGCCATGATGGTCAATTGCTTGATCTCGTCCTCCAGAAACCGATGCGACACATGTTGGTCGCGTCCATACGCGCCCGTGCCCCCGTACGGCGCCAACAGTTCATCGACGGCTTCAATGACCGCCGCCTCGGTCGCACCTCGTTCCAACGTCAATGTCACGTCGTTTACTGCACCCTGCATGTCAACCGCCGCACTCAAATGACGATGGCTCATCCAAAACACGCCAAATCGCTTGTAGTCGGGCAGCAAACTCCCCGGTTGGATCTGCACGATGTATTCAGGAGAGTAAACCACACCGACAATTTGCAGTCGACGTTTTCGCCCGTTGATTACAAACTCCAATTGATCGTCCAACTTCAATCCGTGTGCTGCCACAAACGAATGGCTGGCTAAGACTTCATCGCTTCGTTCCGAATCCAACCAACGACCATCCGCCAAGAATAGATCGTTCAACCGAGGCTTGCCAGAATCCGGCCACGAGATCAGCCGCGCGGCCACGGGTTCGGCCATGTTGGGCATATCCAACAATGCGGCAAACACCACTCGCTGATCAATCGCTGAAACACCAGAAAGGGCCTGAATTCGCGGCATCAAGTCCGCAGGAATTCGTACGGCATTGCAAAAGATGTTGGCAAAGCGATACTTTTGATAATAGTTCGTTTGGCTTGTTTGCAAACTGTGGAGTGCGTACAAAGCCATGGTGTACATCGCAATCCCAGAGGCCATCACCATGGCAATGGCCACCGCCTGTGTCGCCAGATGCCCTAAATCGCGGCGCAGTTTGCGATCCAAGATGCTCATGTCTCACCACCGCATCTCGCGCGGGCGCAGCCGCACGGCGTTTTGTTCAACTTCGGCAATTTTCCCATCGGACATTTTGATCACACGATCGGCCATACCCGCAATGACCGCATTGTGCGTGATCACGACGGTTGTCGTACCGAGCTCGCGATTGACTTGCTCGATCGCTTCGAGAACCAAAACTCCGGTGGCAAGATCCAAAGCGCCGGTCGGTTCGTCGCACAACAGGATGGCCGGCCGTTTGGCGATCGCTCGCGCGATCGCAACACGTTGTTGTTCACCGCCGGACAGTTGCGCTGGAAAATGATCGCGACGTGGCTCCAAGGCCACCATCTTCAAAGCTTCTAACGGCGACATCGAACGCGACACCAATTCGGTTACCAAGGCCACGTTTTCGTAGGCCGTCAGACTCGGGACAAGATTGTAAAATTGGAAAATGAAACCCACGTGTTCCCGACGAAACTGAGTCAATTGCCGCTGATTCCAGGTGGTCAGCTCCTGGTCCCGATAGAAAACTTGTCCCGACGTGGGTTGATCCAATCCACCCAAAATATTTAACAGAGTCGACTTGCCGCTGCCCGACGGACCCAACAGGACCACGAATTCGCCCGGATACAGCGCAACGTCCACGCCTTTCAAGGCACGTACCACCACATCTCCCATGTGGTAGTCTTTGGTGATCTGCCGAGTAGAAAAAACGGGTTCCAAACTCACGCCATCGGTTTCCCATCAAGCAATAATGTCACGAATCAAACGACCATGCACATCCGTCAGACGGAAGTACCGACCTTGATACTTGTACGTTAGGCGAGTGTGTTCGATGCCCAACAAATGCAACATCGTCGCGTGCAAGTCGTGAATATGCATCGGGTTCTGCACAATGTTGTAGCCGTACTCGTCGGTTTCACCGTAGGTTGTTCCCCCGCGAATCCCACCGCCCGCCATCCAGATGGAAAAACAACGAGGATGATGGTCACGACCATAGTCGTTGCCGGCCAACTTTCCTTGGCAATAATTCGTTCGCCCAAATTCGCCGCCCCAGACCACCAAGGTGTCGTCCAGCATGCCATGTTGCTTGAGATCCTGCAGCAACGCGGCACTGGGTTGGTCCGTCTCTTGGCACAAGCCTCGAATCCCACCGGGTAACCCGCCGTGATGATCCCAATCCTGATGGAAGAGTTGGATGAATTTTACCCCGCGTTGGGCCAGTCGCCGCGCGAGCAGACAGTTGGCGGCGTAGCTGCCCTTGTCCGTCACACTCGGGCCATACAGGTCCAAAACATGTTGAGGTTCGCTTGAGAAATCCGTAACTTCAGGAATCGAACTTTGCATCCGAAACGCCAACTCGTGTTGCTCGATACGAGATTCTAGATCGTGCCAGCCGGTTTGTTCGGCTTCTTCGGTTTGCAGTTGACCAAGCGCATCCAACATAGCGCGGCGACTGGTGACATCGATGCCCGCGGGTAGGTTCAGATACAACAACGGGTCGGCGCCGCTGCGAAACAACACGCCATCATGCCGTGCCGGCAAGAATCCGCTGCCCCACAACCGAGCCGATAACGGTTGCCCGCCTTTGTTCTTGGTTACCATCACGACGTAAGAGGGCAAGTTGGCGTTCTCACTACCCAAGCCGTAATCCAACCACGCCCCCATACTTGGACGTCCCGGAAGTTGACTGCCGGTTTGAAATAACGTGACCCCGGGCCCGTGATTGATCGATTCGGTGTACATCGAACGAACGACGCAGAGATCGTCCGCCAGTGCCGCCGTATGCGGTAACAGGTTGCTCATCCAGGTCCCGCTTTGGCCGTGTTGGGCAAAATCAAACGCCGAACCAACCAACGGTAAACTACTTTGATTTCCGCTCATCCCCGTCAAGCGTTGCTGGCCACGGACGGAATCGGGCAGTTGCTCGCCTTGTCGTTCTTTGAGCAGAGGCTTGTGATCAAAAAGTTCCAATTGGGAGGGCGCTCCTGATTGGAACAAAAAGATCACTCGCTTGGCTTTCGCCTCGTGGTGCAACGATGTCAACACGCCGGGAGTCTTCGGATTGCCGGTGGTTTCCTGCACGGAGGTGGAGTCTTGAAATGCCCCAGAGCTGACCGCTCCCAAACATTCCGACAGTCCCATGGCTCCCAAACCGTAGCCAAAATTGGCCAGGAAATTTCTGCGCAGCATTAATGAATTCCTGAATGAAGGATGGTCGCTTGTTCGTATCCGTTCACGGGATCTCGAGTGCTGGGAGCAAGTCTCGTGATTAACCCGCTGTTTGCAAATGGTCGTTCGTCAAACTCACCGGCTCGCGTTTCACGCCCCATTTGACGTTTGGAACGCAGCCCGTTCATTCTAAGTGAACGATCGTGTTTTATCTTCGTGTGGTCCACTGATCCAAGCCCATCAGCGTGTTGGCAACCACCGCCAAAGCTCCGACCGGCGCCGCCGGCAAATCGGAAGGGATGCGATAGTGACCAATGTTCAAGTAGGCCTGCAAACGATCAGGCGATTGTTCGAACCGCTGCCTCTGGTCGTGGTACAACTGCGTGAGCGTTTCCAGTTCTCGAGGACTCGGATCGCGCGACAACATCTCTTGAACCATGATGATCAGTGCCTGTT
This sequence comes from Planctomycetaceae bacterium, assembly GCA_016795075.1. Lineage (GTDB taxonomy): Bacteria > Planctomycetota > Planctomycetia > Pirellulales > Pirellulaceae > M30B19. The sequence continues at coordinate 6,331 of JAEUIP010000292.1, forward strand.
GAACGTCCGATGGCTGATTTTGCCAGCACCGCGCGGCCAGCGCCCGTGAGGCCTCGACGAATTGCGGCGAGTTCAAGAACACCAACGATTGGGCGGGTGTTGTCGTACGCTCGCGTTTGACTTGGCAAACGTCTCGCTTGACTGCATCCAAGGCAATCATGACCGGTGAGGGCGACATTCGCTTCCAGTACGTGTATAGGCTGCGGCGATAAACCAACGGCCCGCCGTCGGTTGGCAACGGCGCAAATGCTTCCGCCAGATCGTACGGTTTGACCGGGGGGCCATCCATTTTCCCATCCAGCAGCCCGGCGACGGCCAAGGCTTGATCGCGTAGCGTTTCGGCGGGCCAACGATGGGAGCTCGCCCGAGTCCACCAACGATTTTCCGGATCGGCTTCCAAAGTCTGCAAATCCGCAACCACCGATTGTTGATAGGTCGCCGAGAGCACCATGAGACGCAAGGTCCGCTTCACGTCCCACCCGGAATCGATTAGTTGATCCGCCAAATAATCCAACAAAGCCGAGTGTGTCGGTCGTTGTCCTTGATTGCCAAAATCTTCCGGCGTGCGAACCAAACCTTCACCAAACAACATTTGCCACC
>JAEUIP010000293.1 GCA_016795075.1 Planctomycetaceae bacterium
AAAGTTGAAGCCGGTCCCGAAATTCACCGGAAATCGATTGTGGATATCGTGGTAATTGTGATGGCCAAGCCCAACCTGCTTCAGGTTGTTCTGGCACTGCGTACGGCGAGCGGCCTCGCGAGCCATTTGGACGGCGGGCAACAACAAACCGATCAAGACCGCGATAATCGCGATCACCACCAAAAGTTCGACCAGCGTAAAGCCGCGGCGAACACGAACAGAGAACATTGACACGGGAGCATCTCCTCAAAAGGGGATTTTCGAATTTCTCGGAGCTTTCCGAGTGGGCTTCGAAAAATGAAACCTGGGGGAGACGCGGCTGCATTTGATATTAACGCAGGCTTCTCATCCGTCAACTACTAAAATCCGGCATTCAAAGGCAGATAATACGCCATTGCGAATACCGCGAATTTCGACGCCATTACTGGATTGTTGACGTCGTTGCAATGGTCGGTGGACCATTTGAGCCGCGAAAGTTTTTTTTCGATTGCACGTTGAGGAACTCACAAAGCCGCTTCCGGTCGATTATTTCAGCCTACGTTGCTGCTGGGTTGAGGTCTCAGCGAGTGAGCCACTTGCCGCGGAAGGGCAAATAAGATTCGTTTTCGGCCGTATGAGATACTTGCTTGGTGGCCATGGACGTCTGCGTGGGCAATGGTGTAATGGGCGTACGGGATAGATCGACCCGTTGGATTCCCACGGGGTTTGGCATCGACCAAGCGGTATTGGAATCGACGTACAAACCGTTCAGACGAATGTTCGACAATTGGATCGTGGCCGTGGATGCGATGTCGGTACCAGGTCGGAAATTCAGCGTCATCGACGTTGGGATCGCCGCGTCCACTTCGGGGAAGTATTGATATTCGCCGATGTCGCAGTAGCCAATCAACTGCCCCTGCGAATCGTAAAGCGCCTTTTGTTTGAGGAGACCGGTCTTCGGATCAAAAACCATCGTCGAGGCCTGCATACCACGCGAGGTCGGCTCTTGGCCACGAATTTCCAAGCGACCGTCCGACCGCGTGACGGGGCCCTGATATTGCCCTGTGGACTCGAACGTGATCAAGCCCAAGGCGTCGGTGATCCAGCGAGGCTCGAGCGGCATGACTGTCGCCACTTGGCTTTGCGCGTATTCTTGGTGGTTCGCGAACATCAGGACGGATTCGGCCATAACGCCGCCCGATTTGACCCAGACCCAGAACTGTTGTTCGTTGCTACCGATATCGGCACCCAAGGAGTCCATGCCCAGCGGGCTCACCTTTAGACGCAATCGATTGGGACGCTCGACGAGCAAACTTCCACTGAGTTTGGCGGGAACACCGCTGATGCCCACGGTGGTCTCGGCCTGCAATTGTCGGACGTTTTGGGTACGACGATTCACAGTCGTAAACAGATCACCGACTTGAGGCTGGGAATCGAATACGGCCGGGACCGGAGTCAGTTTTTCGCGTGGTTGGAACAGTTGGCACCCGGTTGCAGGAGCCATGACCAAACACAAGAGTAGCCAGATCCACGGCAGTCGCAGGTGTGTCGAATTGCGTTTCATGCAGAGGGTTCCGGCTCGATGGGATCGTCTTCAACCTGATCAGTAAACAAGTGTTGATCCAATTCCGCTTGGATCGCCACCACATCGATGGAAGAAAAGTCAACCTGCGGAATGCGGTGAGTATCACCTGTGCCGCGCACGGTCAAGAGCAACTCATTGCTCGCGTCGGGATCGTCAGCAGTCGATGTTTGCCGGGTCGGGTATTCGACCGACATGATCCGTCTTCGGGCCAGGGCTAGCACCAACACATTCAGCACGTCCCACCGTTGGGTCACCAGCAATTTCTCGAAGTAGGCCAGCAATACCGAATCAGGAGCCCAGCGAATCTTGGACTGAGAGGGCACAGGGAGCCGGCTCTTCCACCAACCAAGGCACTCTTCCGGCGGGCCGGTCCACGCATCTCGCGCGAAATCATGTCGCTGAATTCCGGTCGGAGTTTCAACCAGACTCGAAAAATACACCTCGCCCGGTCCGATGTCGCGACCAGTTAGGCTGCATTTCCGCGAAAAACGTTGAATAGACGGTTCGACCACCACACACTAAACTTCGAAGAAGGAGCTTTCGGTACCATCGCGAGAGACTTCCACATGAACAGGGAAGCCGCATTTGGGGCAGTGGCCGCTAAATCGCTTGCCATCGGCAGCCAAATAGATCCGCCAGTACACACGACAACACTTGAAAGTGATGCCGAGATACGGCCGCGAACGTTGCGGACTGGGAACAGTTTTCGATTCGTCTTTGTTCACGCTACGACCGTTACCAATGGGAACTTGGCTCATCACGACGATTAGCTGCCAGAGGACTGGCAGTCTACATTCACGAACTGCTGCCAGAGGACTGGCAGTCTACATTCACGAACTGCTGCCAGAGGACTGGCAGTCTACATTCACGAACTGCTGCCAGAGGACTGGCAGCCTACATTGCTCTGGTACCAAATGCACGGCTCCGTGATAAGAGCAATCGCAAAACTGTGCTGGCGTTGGGATGCCATTTTTGCTACAGGCTAGGTGAAGAGTTCACCCAGAAGAGAATTGCACCATCGGAAAGGTACGTACCGGTTGGCTCACAACGGGACCGCTGCCAGAGGACTGGCAACCCACATCGCATGGCTCATGCGACGACCGACGCCCATTCGGCGGTTGGCTCACGATGGGCCAACTGCGCGAGGACTAGCGTCCTTTATAGCGGTCTACCGAAGGCTCTTGAAAAAGACCAATGGAGCGATGTTCGTCACGATGATGTTCTCGTGGTCTGCCTATGGGCTGGCCCAATCGCATGAGCTAGTTCCGCTGTCAACTTCCTCACCGACACACCATCTCGCGGAACAGACATCGGGAATGGGGCGCGACGAGCCACAGCAGGCGTTGCAGACCTTGATGGCGATGGATGCGGGAGATGGCCTAAACCAGCAACTGCGGAATTTGGCACTACAACACTTGCCAGCTCATTATGTTGACGACCGCAAATGGAATCGTACGGAAGTGATCAAGACCCTGATCCCACGTTCCGAACCGTTGGTGATGAAACATGGGACATGGACGAAATACGAACTGCAACCGGTTGATCCCGAGCAGACCTTGGCGATTCGATTGACCAATGTCCGGAACCTCGAAGATGGCCGGCTGGCATTCCAACTTGCGTGTGACTTGACCGTGGACTTAGCGGCTCGGCAGGCGCGATGGCAACGCGGTGTGCAACTGTACAGCCTGCAGGCCGACATCACGACGCGCGTGACGATCGAGTTGGATTGTCGCTTGGGTGTGAAGTTTGATTTGGCGACGGAACCCGCGATCATCTTGGCTCCACATGTCGAAACAACGCAGCTAACCATCCACGAGTTTCGAATCCATCGGGTCAGCAAAGTGGGCGGCGAAATTGCCCAACAACTCACACGAGCCGCCCGTAAATGGTTGGAAGAACATGCCGACGAACACGAAGTGAAACTGACCGAATCGCTCAACAAACAGTTGCTAAAGAAACCCGACAAATTGCGAATCCCTTTATCCAAGTAATTGATCCACGAGAGAAATCGGATGAGCCTCCCGGATTGTCGAAACGATCACGAAGCACCGTCACCCGACCAAGCGTCGGGCCTGGTGTTGCGTCGGCACTTCATGTGGTCGGCAGTGTCGATGGGCCTGATGTTGGGCTGTACGCCGCAAAAAAAAGAAGCGACAACGGATCCGATTTCGCTGTTGCAGAAGCCAACGACGACCAGCCATTCGATTGCGGTGGAATATGCCCGCGTCTTGGTCCCGAGCCACCGCCGTCGGTTGCTCGAGGAACTCTGGAAACACTCCGACCAACAATCCATCCCGTTTGCGACTCGGATGCAGCTAACGCCCAACGCCATCCGTATCGGCGTGCTTGGCCAGACTTTGCCACCACCCTTGCGGTCGCTACTGCAACCGATCCCCATCGCCGAGGATCAGTTGAACGACTTGCAACGACAAATGTTGACCGCGGGATTGTTAAAGCCGGAAGACGTGGTCCATGACCATACACGACTTAGTTTGAAATACGGCCAGCCTCGCGATTTGGAGGTCTGCGGAAGCAAAGAGACTCTGCATTGGGTTTGGCAAAGTGATCAAGGTCGCAGCCAACGCCGCTTCAAACAGGTCACTGCTAAAGTTCGGGTGGCCGTGGATCGCGAACTCAGCGGCTCTGTGGTAGTGAATATCGAGCCGTTGGCCAGCTATGGACCCATGTTGCCGCAGTTCGCCAACGCCATGAATCAAGATGCCAACGATCCGTTCCACAACGGCTTGGCCCAGCAACAAACACCCATTTCTGAGGCGGGCGGCAAAGCCTCGCTGCAATTGGGCGAGACCCTATTGTTTGGTCCAAGTTTTGACTTGAGCGGACGCAGCGAAACACCTCGGATGGGTGAAGTCTTTTTTCAGAACGAAGGCGGCACCCCCGGGGACTGGTTGGTCCTTCTACGCATGATAGAATCGCGGTTCAACGATTTGTTCGTGAGTTAACTGAAACAACCGCCGATCGCGATTACGGGTCGCTGCGACAGAACTGAATGGAAGAGTACCATGAGCTTGTTTCGTCTGTGCGGGATCGTCGGCTTTTTAATTGGTTCTTGGAGCGCGATTGCAATCGCACAGGAATCGCCGGTCGAAGACACTACTGCGCTCAAATCCAGTTTGTATTTTCATGCTCCGTTTGATGGTGGCACCGACGCGAAGATGGCCCGGCACGATCGCGCGTTGTACACGGCTCCAAATCTTCAGCGTGAAACCGCGGAGGTTGGTCAACATCGCGCGGATGTCGAGATCGTCGCGGGCGACGGGCGCCATGGTGATGCGCTGCGGTTTCGTGGCAAAGACAAACAAGTCTTGTTCTATCGCGGCGCGAACATGAACTTTCGTTCGACCGATTGGCAAGGGACGGTTTCGTTGTGGTTGCGATTGACTCCGGATGAAGATTTGAAAGACGGGTACTCGGATCCGCTGCAGATCACGGACAAGGCCTGGAATGACGGATCGTTCTTTATCGACTTCGACATCGATTCGCCGCGTACTTTTCGCTTGGGAGTGTTTTCCGAATATCGTTACTGGAATCCGAAGGACGTGAAGTGGGAAGATTGGCCGGTGGCGGATCGCCCCATGATCCATGTGCCTCGACCGCCCCTACAGCGGGATCGCTGGACCCATGTGGCCTGGACGTTTCAGGGAATCAACTCGGTGGATGAAAAACCCGCCACTTGCAAGTTCTTCGTCGATGGGAAACTTCAAGGAACGATGGAACGCCCACTGAAGTTCGCATGGGACTTGGAACGGACGGCCATCATGTTGGGCTTGGACTACGTCGGAGACTTGGACGAATTGATGATTTTCGATCGGGCGCTGACCGAAGCTGAGATCCGGCAGTTGCAGACGTTTTTCAACGAAGATTGACGATTAAGCGGAAAATCGGAACCGAGATGCTGGTAAAGATCAGGGTCCGCGGGGAATAATTCGGGAAATTTTCGGGCTCGCCCGATACATTGGTGTGTAGCCGCCGAGCAATTGACGGTTATAATGTAAACCTCTGGACAATACGGCTGAGGGACCATTTTTCGGGTTGGCCTGTACCGCTCAGGCAGTGCTCAGCACGTCTGGTGCAGGTCTTTCTCCCAGCAGCTCCCATTGCTGCTTGTATACCAGAGATTTTCAAAAGGTCGCCAAGACTCCGTTTTGGCGGCCTTTTGTCGTTACTATGGCCTTTTGTCCGGGGTTTTGCCTACCCACCCTCGGGTCAGTCCCTTGTCAGGAGAAAGACTCGAGACCCTCGCCAAACGGTGGGCGTGACGATGGAGTCGGCGAGGCGCCAACCCGTCCTTGGACGAAGCCGGCTTGGCAATTAAAATTTCCGGCGATTTTCCGCGTTTGTCCAGCATCGCTGAAATATTCCCACCCTTGGTCCCCTTTTGGTCTTTCGACTTGTCCTGCGGAGCGAATTCATGCCGATCATTCCGATCCTAATCCCTCAATTGGGCGAAGGCTTGCAAGAAGCTTTGTTGGTGGAGTTTCTCAAGAAGCCGGGCGACACCGTTCGCCGAGACGACCCAATTTACGTCATGGAGACCGACAAAGCGACAACCGACGTGGAATCGCCGTACGATGGAATCTTGGTGGAATGGACGGTCGAGCCAGGTTCGGTGTTGGCCATTGGAACCGAGATCGCCAAGATGGAGGTCGCCGAAGGAACGCAAGCCATGTCAGCCGGTCACGGTCCGGTGATTGATGAAGCAGCGGTCTCGGTCCCCACGCTGGACTCGGAAGATGGCGACGAAGAAGAGACTTCCGCGCGTGAAACGGACACGGGGGTAAAGATTCCGCCCCGAACAAGAAAATACCTCAAAGAGAAAGGGCTGTTGGCCGTCGCCCAAAAAATTCCGGCCGTGGGCAACAAGCTCATGCCCGAAGATGTGGATCGCTTCATCGCCAGTGGCGGGGTGGAAGCGATGTCGATCCCAAGCGTGGATTCCGAGAAGTACGCGGTCGTGCCGTTGTCGCGTCATCAATTGACTCTCAACTACCGCATGACGCGAAGCGCGCAGCAGACAATTCCCGTGACGGTCCAAACGGACGTCAATTGGACCGCTATCGAGGCGGCCCGAGCGGCGACTCGGCAAACCGGCGGGCCCACCAGTTTTGTCATGAGCTTGTGGTGCGTCATCGAAGCACTGAAGAAGCACCCGAAGCTGCGCAGTTCGTTGGCGTCGGATGGCAAACACTTGCATCAGTACAAGCATACGAACTTGGGCATTGCCGTCAGCTTGCCAGACGATGTCTTGGTGACTGCCGTGGTCAGGGACGCCGATACGTTAAGTCAACAGGATTTCTTCGAAGCTTGCGCCCGGCAGATCGAACTGGTTCGTAACGGCAAGGAT
>JAEUIP010000294.1 GCA_016795075.1 Planctomycetaceae bacterium
ATTCGAAGTGGACAAATGCGGACGATCTATTTGTCGGATTTGAGGGCACGGGAACGCTGAATGTGAACAATGGCGGATTGGTCTCGGTGGGTGGAGACACATCGATCAATGCAAGCAGCCAAGTCAATGTCAGCGGCGGTCGATTCGAGTTCGGGACCACGGATCAGACCAGCTTCAAACGAATCAACGCGGTCAGTGGTTCGCTGGCCGGTACGGTCAATGTATCCGGACTGCATGCCGCTTCGTCCTTCACCGCACTCACCACTGCTGCTGATTCCAGCGACGTGATCGTTGTGAATTCCGGGCGGCTGTTTGGTGATGGTTTGTTGGGGGCCAGCATCGTCAATCTTTCGAATGGTCAAATCCGTGTCTCGTCCAACCAGTTCATGGCGTTTGAAGGTGCTGGAAACATCAATGCCGGCCAAATCAACAATACCGGTGGACGCGTCGAGTTCAATCTGGGGCTGCAGAACGATGCCGGTGGTTTCATCTCGGGCCGTGGCGAGTTCGCCGCCACTGACGGCGGCTGGGTCAATGATGGCGTGATGGCCTTCAGCGGCGGGTTAGCGGACGTCTACGGTGATGTTGCCAACGGTTCGGCCGGAACGATTGCCATCGCCGGGAACAGCACGACCACTTTCTACGATGATGTGACCATGTCGGCTGGGAACATGAACGTCCGAATCAGCCAAAACGGCAGTGCGGTCTTCTTCGGATCCTACAACGGTGGTAGCGTGGGTACCGGCACGGTCCATACCTTCGGTGATCTTCGTCCAGGCAACAGTCCCGGAGCGGTTAGCTTTGGCGGGGACCTCATCATGGGAGATGGGACGTTTACTCAGATCGAATTGGGCGGCTTGAACAGCGGGACGTTTGATCAATTGTTCGTCGCCGGAGATTTCTTCCTCGACGGAACATTGGATGTTCAACTGATCGACGGGTTTACCTTGGGCTACAACCAGACTTTCGACGTCGCGATGGTCGATGGAGCGATGCTGGGGCAATTCTCAAATTTCAACGATGGCGATTTGATCGGCAACTTTGGTGGTGTGGATTTATTTATCGACTATCGGACCGGTGGATCGGGCGGCAACGGAGTCTCGTTCTTCTCGGCGGTGCCGGAACCGTCTTCCGCATTGTTGTTGGCGGTCGCGATGGGCGCGGTGAGCCTTCGCCGTCGTCGTCGGGGTTAGGAACGCTGCGATCGAGTCTAATTGCTCTTGGAGCGAAATTAGCCTTTGGAACGAATACCGGCACGCGTGGCGTGCCGGTTTGCGTTTTGAGTCGTGCCGATTATGGACGTGAGTTGCCGCTCGGAAGAGAATGCACCGCATCTGATTGGGAAGACGCAGAGCTGAAGTTGATGCGGTGATGGGCGCATGAAGCTCGAATGCAAATGCCACGCACGAGATTGGGATGACGCCAAGATGAGGCGAAAGCGCCCGAATTTTGGGTGTCGCAATGGCTCGTGTTTGCCGGTCGATCGTGGCTGACTCGCACTGGCAGAGGCGGTGTTGGCCTATTTGGACCTCTTTGCTCTTTCTTTACCAAGACGTTAGCTTCGTCGTGTTTATGGTACCATAGCTTCGTCCACTGCTTCGGTTTGATAGGTTTCGCAAGTCGAAGAATTCGGAATTTCTGCACGTTTGCTGAGTAGACGGTCATGCCTAACGAAGATGATTCATTGACAGCTTTGGTGAACGAGTTTGCCGCGTTATGGAAAGCGGGTGCAAATCCGGAATTGGGACCGTTTCTCGAAAGAGTGCCGGAGGAACAGCAAGCAGCGGCCGGGCGATTGTTGATTGCTGTCATGGTGGAAAGTCGCCACGCAACAATGTCTGTACCGGAAACGACGATCGGCACCATGATTGGTCCGTATAAATTGCAACAGCGGTTGGGCGAAGGCGGCATGGGTGACGTTTGGCGGGCTGAGCAGGAACAACCTGTGCGCCGCATCGTCGCGCTGAAACTGATCAAGGAAGGACTTCGAAGCACGGAGGTCTTGGCGCGGTTTGAAGCCGAACGACAAGCATTGGCAATGATGGATCACCAAAACATTGCGAAGGTCTTCGATGCCGGCTCGACACTCGCAGGTCGCCCGTATTTCGTCATGGAGTTGGTCAACGGCGTACCAATAACCCGTTACTGCGACGAAAACCAATTGAGTATCGACCAGCGTCTCCGGCTGTTTATGGATGTTTGTGCTGGAGTACAGCATGCCCACCAAAAGGGGATCATTCACCGAGATCTGAAGCCGGCCAACATCCTGGTAGGTCTGCAAGACGGTCAGCCGGTCCCCAAAGTGATTGATTTCGGTTTGGCCAAGGCGGTGGAAAGCACGTCGCGATTGACCGACCAATCTTTGTTCACCGGTATCGGTCAGATCTTGGGGACGCTCAAGTACATGAGCCCCGAACAAGCGAGTCTGGACAACCTCGACATCGATACTCGCACGGACATCTATGCATTGGGGGTGATACTGTACGAATTGTTGACAGGCAGTACACCACTGGATGAAACGACGCTTAAGGGCCAGGCGGCGTTAAAACTTTTGGAGCTGGTTCGAGAAAAAGAGCCGATCAAGCCCAGCAGTCGGTTGGGAAGTAGTTCGGAACAAGAAATTTCAGCGATCACCAACAAACGTCGTACGGACAGTGGGCGACTGAATCGGATCTTGGCTGGGGATCTGGATTGGATCGTGATGAAGTCTTTAGAGAAAGATCGCGCGCGACGTTACGATTCGGCTTCTGGATTTGCAGCGGACGTTCAGCGTTACCTTCAAAGTGAACCCGTGATCGCTCGGCCGCCTTCGTTGAATTACCGCATGCGCAAGTTTGTTCGCAAGCATCGGGTGGGAGTCGCTTCGGTAGCTTTATTTGCCTTGGCCTTGATTGGCGGGATCGTCGGTACCAGTTGGGCATTGTCGCGCGCCCGGCAAGCGGAGCAGGATGCGAATGCGGCATGGGAAGCCGAGTCGACTCAACGGCAGAAGGCCGAGATGTCTCAGCAGTTGGCGGAGAAGAATTTGGCTTTCGCGCGCAAGGGCAATGAGATTTTGGGTTCGGTTTTTGCGGACCTTGATCCCAACGCGGTTTATCGCGAGGTTTCGGATCTGCGCAATGCCCTCGGGGGCAACTTGGAAGACGCCGTGAAGGAGTTGGACGATTCGGCGATCAGCGATCCTGTGGCTTTGGGAGATATGCTGGAGACTTTGGGGCTTTCTCTAATGGGGCTTGGTTTGTCGCAACAAGCAACCGAGTTGTTCGAACGCTTGCTCAAATTACGAACCGAACAGTTCGGGACAAATCATGTCGAGACACTCGATAGCATTAACTTGTTGGCGACAAGTCATTACCAGACCGGCCGTCACGACCAAGCCTTGCCGCTGTTCGAACAAACTTTGGAGTTGCGAAAAAACGTACTGGGTGCGGATCATCCCGACACCATCCTAAGCCTGAACAATTTGGCCGGCTGTTACCAATCGCTGGGGCGACTGGAAGAGTCTCTGCCTCTGACGGAGCAGGCCGCAGAACTCATGAAGATCAAACTTGGCCCTGAGCACGAGGATACGCTGAAGAGCATGAACAATTTGGCGGCAGCTTATCGAGCCGCAGGTAAATTTGACCAAGCGTTTCCCTTGTTTGAGGAGACGCTGGATAAGGCGAAAGCAAGTCTGGGCCCAAGCCATCCGCTATCCTTGGTGTTCGCGGGCAACCTAGCCGTTTCTTACCAAAATGCCGGACAACTAACAAAAGCTCTTCCGCTCCATGAAGAAGTGCTGGAGTTGAAGAAAGCACAGCTAGGCGCGGATCACCCGGAGACGCTGAGCAGCATGAATAGTCTTGCGAGCTGCTATCGGGCTGCGGGACAGATCGATAAGGCGATGCCGCTGTTCCAGCAAACTTTGGAAATGCGGAAGACTCGCTTGGGGCCAGATCATCCTGCAACTCTGACTACCATGAGCAACTTGGCTGTGGCCTATCTGGCCGTTGGCCGGGCCCAAGAGGCCTTGCCGTTATGCATCCAATCGCTCGAATTGCGGAAGGCCAAACTTGGCGAAGATCACCCAGATACGCTTCTTGGCATGAACAGCTTAGCGAGTTGCTACGAAGCACTTCAACAGTTGGATAAGGCCTTGCCATTGTATGAATTGACTTGGGAGAAAAAGAAAACAAAACTCGGTCCCGACCATCCTGATACCTTGATCAGTATGAACAATCTGGCGCTGGCCTACCGAAACGCCAGTCAAATGGACAAAGCGATGCCAATGTTTGAGCAGTCGTTGGAACTGTCTAAGGTCAAGTTAGGTGTCAATCACCCAGGCACGTTGTTGAGCATGAATAACTTGGCTTCGGCGTACCAGGCGGTAGGAAAACTGGAGTTGGCGATGCCTTTGTACGAGCAGACGCTGGAACTGAGGAAAGCAAAATTGGGACCCGACCATCCTGATACGTTGATGAGCATGAACAACATCGCTGCTGGTTATCGCGAAGCGGGTGATTTGGGCCAAGCGATAATATTGTACGAACAAGCTCTGGAAGGGTTGACGAAAAAACTCGGTCCCGAACATCCGAACGTTCTGTTGCTCATGGCGAATGTGCTGGCGGCCTATGCAATAGCCGGTGAGTCCGCGAAATACGACCAACTGTTCCCGCTGGCCCTGGAGAAGTGGCGAAAGCTGTATCCGTCCAATGGTGTTCAAATAGCGGGCGTCTTGGCTCGATCCGGTCAATGTTGCTTGGAACTGAAACGACCAAACGAAGCCGAAGTGCTGTTGCGTGAATCATTGTCGATTGCGCAAGCGATACGACCAGATAATTGGAGCACCTTTCATACCCAATCGCTGCTGGGCGGATCGCTGCTGGGCATGCATGGAGGATCAATAGACGCGACTGCGAAAGCCAAGCTTCTGGAGGAGGCCGAACCGTTGTTGGTGGCCGGCTATGAGGGGCTGAAGCAACGCGAAGCCTCGATTCCAGTGGCGGATGCCAAGCGAATCGCCGAGGCACTGGAACGCGTGATCGAATTCTATACGCTCGTGGAAAAGGCTATTGAAGTCGAAAAGTATCGTGCCCTGCGGTCCGCGGGTCCATCCGGCAGTGAAAGATAGAGATTTCTTCGATCGAGCTGAGATCCGAAGACGGAGACGTTATGGCGCAAGAAAGTAACCGCTGGACAGGAACGCAACTGCATATCATTGCCATCGTGGCGTTTGTGTGGGGACTCTATGGGGTGTGTTTTGGCGAGCTCTGGATCCTGGGCAAATCGAAACGTGTGAATGCCCTGACCGGGGTGTCACGAATGGATAGCCCGGGTCATACATTTTCTGGCGGAAAAGCCCGCGGCATGGGATTGGCATTGATGGTCGGAGGGATCGGCTTGACGTTGCTGAACCTGTCGCTGAAACGGGAAGATCATTCGCTGGCGATCGCCGGCCTCGTGCTGCTGGGGTGCGGAGCCTTCGTTTTCTTGGGGGCTCTGATATTCTTGAGCTACTGACGCCCGCTTCAAAGGGCGATAGACTATCTTCGATGGCTCAAGTTACCTAGTGAAAGTCGCCCAGGCTTTCAAAATGTGACTGAAGGAAATTTTGGTCCTGTTAGGTTTGTGAACGCGTCGAATGGGGCCACGGCTAGAAGTGTCGGAGGAGCTGCAAGATGTTCAAACGAATTGCTTGGACTTGGGTGTGTATTGGAATTCTTACTCACATTGGCGTGCTAAAGGCCGAAGAGCCGAGAGTTGATTCGCCAGCGACGAAGCTCATCGATCAACCGCTGCTCATTCATCTGATGCATCCAGGAGAGGACAGCATGCCGGGTGACCCTAACGCGGCGTTTTATTTGGATGGCACTTATCACCTTCACTACATCCTTCGGCATCCCTGGCAGGGAAGGCAGTCGTTTTCGTTTGTCCATGTGACCAGCCCCGATCTGTTGCATTGGACTTGGCAGACAACCAAGTTGCAACCAAGTTTTACCGGGCATGGCATGTTCAGCGGCACGGGGTTTTTGACCAAAGACAATCTGCCTGCGGTGATCTATCACGGCGAGAGTTCGGGGCGCAATCAGATTGCGATTGCCGAGGATCGACAGTTGTCGGCGTGGCAGAAACCGTTTCCGGTAGATGTGCGCGACCAGACAGGCGAACCGGCGAAGATCAATCATTGGGATCCCGACTGTTTTCGTATCGGCGATACTTATTATGCCATTTCGGGTGGACCCAATCCTCCGCTGTTCAAATCTGACGACTTGAAAACATGGACGCTGGTCGGGGATTTTATGGCGCATGAGTTGCCAGATGTTGCGATTGGAGAAGATGTGTCTTGTCCAAACTTCTTTCAGATCGGCGACAAGTGGATGTTGCTTTGCATCAGTCATCCGCTGGGGTGTCGGTACTACTTAGGCGATTGGAATGCCGAGCGACAACAGTTTGTTCCGGAAGTTCATCGGCGGATGAATTGGAAACGCGACGAGCAAGTGGTTTGGGGCTTGTTTCAGCGGACGGATTTTTTTGCGCCCGAGAGCGTGTTGACTCCGGATGGCCGTCGCGTGATGTGGGCTTGGTTGACGACCGCTGGGCCGCATGGCGAGTTGTTGCACAAGACCGTGCAGTCGCTGCCACGCGAGTTAAGTTTGCGGGAGGATGGCACGCTGAGGATTGCCCCGGTTCGTGAGTTGGAATCGCTACGAGGGACTCCCACCATTCTGAATGACGTTTTACTTGCTCATCCGTTGACTGGGCACAGTGGTCATGTGCCTCCGAATCAACCTCCCATGTTGCAAGCGATCGCGACCTTGCCCAGTGATGCGTGTGAACTGCGCGTGACCGTCGCGCGCCAAGAGGCGAACCGCAAGTTGTTCGGTTTGGTGTTGTTTGCCGACGAACATGGCAATGGCTTGCCACTGATGTTTCGTCCCGAGACCGGCAC
>JAEUIP010000295.1 GCA_016795075.1 Planctomycetaceae bacterium
AATAAGATCAGCAATCCGAGCGTGAAGTAACGGAGTCGTTCGCGGCCTAGCCGCGTTCCAATCCTGAGGCCGAACCACGTCACGACCAACAGCCAGGGTACCAAAATCACGGTTGTCAACATTGGAGGCACGATGCGCGTTCCAAAGACGAGATAGAGGGTCAAGAACGCCGGGAAGAGACTGATCAAGTACATACTGAACAGGAACCCGCGACTGCGTTGCGTGCTCCAGTCATGGGCTTGCGCCCAAAAGACCATCGGGGGACCGCCCATCCCAATCAGCCCTTGCAACAGTCCGGACAGAAAAAACGTCGGGACGGTATACACTTGCGAGATGGAGGCTTGGGGCGTTGGCCGAACGACGATCATCGCCACCGCCGTCAACACGACTCCAACCCCGACAACTTGGTGGACGATCTCACGGGGAAAGGCTTCCACATAGAATAAGGTCAATGCTCCGATCGGTAGCCCCAGCAAACGGAGGCACGCTGGCATGACAAGATCGCCCGGACGGATCTCCTTCCGAAAAGACCAAACGCCAAAAAAGTTCTGCGGCGTGGTGGAAACCAAAATAGCCGCCTGAGCTTCGGGGATCGAGAAATAGCCACTAAGCAACAGCACGGGAATCGCCAACAGACCTGCCGCAAACCCTGAAGATGCTTGAATCAAGATCCCAATCGAGAGAACAACCGCCAGGATCGTAAAGGAGCCAACGTCTAACAAATGATACCAGCCAAGTTGGTCTTAGGACTCAAATCGAAGTTGAAGCACCCCAATCGACTATACTAGGTCCGCCAAGTCGAGTCGACAAGCGGCTTCATGATTCCTTTGGAACGAAACGGACCGTCAGTCGCACCGTCGATGGTAAAAGATATCTGGTAAAAGATCGCCCGATCGTAGAAATGTAGCGGGTGGGATCCAGTGTTTTCCGTATTCCTAATTTCAACTTCCAAATTTCAAATAGTGCGGGAGGGATTCGAACCCCCAATCACTTGTTCCTAAGACAAGTCGCTCGCCGTTGGCGTACCGCACCGCGAGGGTAACCGATCGGAATCGAACCGATATTGACTTGGGTCACATCCAAGTTCCTGGACCAATACAGGACGGCCACCGTGTTTCAGGTTTCAGTCTTCAGGTCTTCAGGTCTGAAGTCTGACATGCCACTAGACCATCAGTGCCTATCCAATGAGGCCGGTGGGATTCGAACCCACGCTCGGCGGATTAAAAGTCCGCTGTGCAGCCGCTACACCACAACCTCGCAATTGGCCTTCGGCCATGGTTGAGTTGCGTTTGCAATCCGTGACGGAAATTCGCGGGATGCGGATCATATTCAGCGTTCCTTTTCTGATGGGGTTTGAGCAATTTCCAAGTGGTAGACCTGAGAATCGAACTCAGCGCGACTCGGTTATCAGCCGGGTATGGGCCACCAGCCCGCGACTACCCTATTGTTGATCGTTGCTGCCGTAGTTCGAAACGAAGCTACTGTTTGTCGTTAGTGATTCCGTCGTTCGAACGGTCACCACGTTTTTCGTCAGCGTTCCAGTCGGGCACCTCGGAGTCGAACCGAGAGCCTCCTGCTCCCAAAGCAGGCGTGCTACCAACTGCACCTTTGCCCGAACAATTTTTTTGCCCAGTGGACAAGCTGGGAATCGAACCCAGTAGCCTTGATTGCAAGTCAAAGCGCCGACCCATCGGCTAGCCCAATTTTTCGAGTGGACTGGGAGGTGCTCGAATCCTCGTCTACGGTTCTTCAGACCGCTGCTAAACCATCTCAGCTACCAGTCCCTGACGACTTCACGGTTCACTCGAGTCGATCGAATGATTGTCACCACAACAAAAAAGGCCCGGTGTTCCTGGGGGGAGGGAACACCGGGCCAGACAGACTTTCGTCGTTGTCCGATTGGCCGTTATGGCCAATCCCGTGTTCCCTCCGCATTCGCCGGTTTTCGTCCCACAAACATCGCGAGCATCGCCGCAATTGCGGTCGGTCGATGGCCGAAGCCAAGCAAGGGCTCGAATGCATGATGGAGTAACATGGTCAACATTCCAGTTGTGGTGGCGAGACGTTCAGACCTTTGGGTTGTTTTTTGTGCCACCGCGATCTGTGGTTGCACAGACGATTAGACGCCAAGTCGGCCGCATCGTTCGCGCAAAATTTTCATTTATTTGCGTTCGAGTTGCGAGAATCTCTGGGGCGAGAAAGCGTGGAAGATAGTCGAGCGAGCGCCCCGATCGCTCCCGCAATGGAGTAAAACCGTGAGCCAGTTCTATCTGCTATTTGCCGCAGTAAGGCAAAACGAGAGAAGAGGGTAGAGCGAGCGCCCCGATCGCTCTCGCAGTTGGGAAGACTCATGAGTCGGATCTTGGCTCTGCGTCCAGCACGATCGGGGCGCTCGTGCGACGAAATGCGACACGATCGGGGCGCTCGTGCTACTATGTCCGGCACGATCGGGGCGCTCGTGCTACGAAGGGCGGCACTTGCGAAACATACTCCTTGAAGATCAGTTTCCTTGGATCGCTTTGAGCAATTCGCGGATGTTGCGCGGGTTTTGGCCCAAGTCCCCTTTGCCGACCCGCGAGCGACTGGAGACGGATACTCGAGTGCCACCGTCGACCGTTTTTAGTTCGACCGTAATGTCGTCGACGAATCGCAACCAACGAGTCGTTCGTTCCAAGCGAATGACATGCGCTGGGTTGGTGGAGGTGTTTGCGACATTCCAGCCGGATAAACTCTTTGCTCGGCTCTGAACGAGTTCGGCGGTGGCGTCGATCTCGAGAGGCAAGACCACGCAACGGAGGCTGGCGTCGGGGTGATCTGGAGAAGTGGCTGCCTGATTCGTGCTCAGGTCGCGGTTCCAATCTTCGACGGTCAGCGCCAGGATAACGATTCCCATCAATAACAGGACGATCAAAACAATCGCAGGGATCAACAGCCAAAGCCGAATGGCGCCCGACCGAGATTGGGAATGTCGGAACATGGGTCGCCTGCTATGGAAAATGGGAATCTGTCGGTAGAACATTAGGGGGTCTCGTTGTTGGCCACGACGAATCGTTGGGGTGACCGCTCCAGCGGATAACCATTAACAGCGGCGCGGCTGACTCGGGTTTAGCAGTTGTTTAACGATCCGTTTCGCAGCTCGGAAAGGCTTACCCCATGCGATCTTTGTTCGATGCCGAAGAGCAAGCCAATGCACGGCGAGCCATGCCTTTGGCCGCGCGGATGCGACCGCAGCGACTAGACCAATTTGTGGGCCAATCGCATCTGTTGGGCCCCGGGAAACTGCTGCGTCGTTTGATCGATGCCGATCGCTTGGGCAGCGTCATCTTCTTCGGCCCACCCGGTTGTGGCAAGACGACGCTCGCTAGTTTGTTAGCGGGAGTTGGCAAAAAGTTCTACGCACGGCTGAGTGCGATCACGGATGGCGTGGCGCAACTGCGGCAAGTTTTGAACGAAGCCAAAGAACGAGTCGAAACGGGACGCGGCAAGACGGTGTTGTTCATCGACGAAATCCACCGCTTCAACAAAACTCAGCAGGACGCGCTTTTGGGCGACGTGGAAAGTGGTGTCATTGATTTGGTCGGCGCCACGACTTCGAACCCCTACTTTGCGATTAATTCGGCGCTGATCAGTCGTAGTCAGATCTTTCAATTCCAAGGTCTAACCGAAACCGAAATTGCTCAATTGTTGCAAACCGGGCTGACCGATGTTGAACGTGGTCTCGGCGAGACCCAAGTGACGCTGGCTCCCGACGCGGTCTCGCAGCTATGTACGTGGTGCGACGGCGACGCCCGGCAGGCGCTGAATGTGCTAGAAATTGCGGTCTTGTCCAGTTCTCAGCGGCCGTTGGTGGTGACGGCTGAATTGGTTCGCGAGTGCATGCAGCGAAGTGCCTTGAAGTTTGACGCGACCGGCGAAGAGCATTACGACCTGGCAAGTGCTCTGATCAAGAGCGTGCGCGGATCGGACGTAGACGCCGCAATTTACTGGTTGGCTCGACTGCTCGAGTCCGGCGAGGACATTCGGTTCCTGACGCGTCGGCTGGTGATTTTGGCCAGTGAAGACATTGGCAACGCGGACCCACAAGCGTTGTTGATGGCCGTTGCCTGTATGCAGGCCTGTGAGTTTATCGGGCTGCCCGAGGGGCAATTGACGCTCTCACAAACGGTGGCCTACTTGGCTTGTGCTCCCAAATCGAACGCCTGCACGATCGCGATCGGGGCCGCTCGGGAGGATGTGCAGACAAAAAAGGTGTTGCCTGTCCCCAATCACCTGCGGGACGGGCACTACGCGGGCGCCAAGAAGTTGGGAGTTGGCCAGGGGTACCTTTACGCCCACGATTTTCCTGATGGAATCGTGCCGCAGGACTATTTGGGGGTAGAACGGACCTATTATCAGCCCACAGATCGAGGGTTCGAACGCGAATTAGCGGAACGCTTGGAAAAAATCCGCGCCACATTGCGACGATCCGTCTGATCCGACCGATCTGTCTGATTCGACCGATCTGACCGATCCGGATTTCGCTAGCGAAAACTTGAGTGATAGCATCTTTGCCCCTACATCTTGTGTCACTTGACTATTTTTGTGGGAATATCCGCGATTTGATTGACCAAGTAACTTGGAAGGCCCACAATTCGCCAGTCGTGTTGGTTGTGGTTCTGAACGCGGAATCGAATCAACTTTTCATCTCGTAGTACTTAGGAATACGTGGGTCGGGTTCAAGGAAGAGGGAGCTTTCTGGCGTTCGCATCGGATTGTAGCCACAATTCGCTAGGAATTGAAAGAGTCAATTTCGAAAAACACGAGATCGGTTCTTTTCAAATCGGGCATTCGATTGTTGGTTGGGCAGTGGTTCGGCGAAGCACATCAGGTTGCATGGTTCCCCTCGTTTGGACGTCTCTCGACGCTGGATAGTCGCAGACATCGTTTGTCGTGGCGCTGGTTGGATTGCAATGTGGGTTCAGGGTTGGACCTCATCGCGAATGTTGGGATTCTCTGCCGTACCAAGCTCTATTCCTCCTTTATCACTGGCTCAAGATGAGCCCCTATCGAAATAAGGGAGTTGTTGAATGGTCGCAAAACCGTTGGTCGGGATCAATACGGACTTTCGCCAAGGTCAAGGCAAGCACCCAAGTCACTCGGTTGTTACCGCTGGATATTTTGACCGAATTTCCCGAGCTGGTGGAATTCCGGTCTTGTTACCTCCCCTCGAGTCGGAGGTCGATTTGGAACAAGTTCTCAATACTCTAGACGCATTTGTTTTGATTGGCGGAAACGACTACGATCCGCGCAGGGACGGTTATGTAGTTCACCCTTCGATGAAGTTGATGGACCCACGCCGAGAAACGTTTGACCGCAACTTGGTTGAAGCGATCAGCCGTCGACGCATGCCATTGTTGGCGATTGGGGCCGGACTGCAACTATTGAACGTCATGCACAAGGGCAATCTCTTTTACAATATTCCGGACGACCTGCCGGAAGCTTTGCCTCACCGCGACTCCCATGATAATGCTCACCGCCATGGGTTGGTTGTGGAACCAGGTTCACTGATGGACAAAGTCTACGGCGACGGCGAGATCCGCGTGAATTCTCGGCATCACATCGCGATTGATGAAATTGCCTCGCCATTCAAAGTGACCGCTCGATGCAGTGACGGGGTCGTCGAAGCGATCGAGAGCTTGGAAGAAGATTGGTTTGTCATTGGAACCCAGTTCCATCCGGAGAGCGATGCCGCGTCGGCGTTGGATTTGCGAATTTTTGAGCTGTTTATCGAAGGAATCCTCGAACAACGTTCGGGTGGGATCAGTGTAATGTCTGGCTTACGAGTCGTCGCCTAACGACGTCGCTGCCAAGTTTAACTCAGAAACGCCACGACCTTGTTTCGTGGCGTTTTTTGTTTAACTGCGGTAGCGATTCAAGAACGCCTGCCCCGCTGAACATTTGCTCGACGGCGTTTACAATTCCGGGTATGGACCAGACATCGCTAACCATACAGCCGAACTCGATTTTGTGTGGTGACGCGCGGCACGTTCTCGCGAGCCTGCCGCCTGACAGTGTTCAATCGATTGTCACGAGCCCACCTTATTTTGGCCAGCGAGATTATCAGCACGACGGGCAAATTGGCCGCGAAAAAGATTCGACGGAATACGTCCGGAATCTCGTGGCAGTTTTTGCGGCGGCTAGGCGAGTCCTACGTCCGGACGGAACTTTCTGGTTGAACTTGGGGGACAAGTATCAAGGCTCCCGCTTGCTAGGCTTGCCCTGGAAAGTGGCACTGGCCTTGGCCGAGGATGGTTGGCTATTGCGAGCCGATATTGTTTGGCACAAACCCAACGCCATGCCCAGTGCCGTGAAGAATCGCCCGACCACCGATCACGAGTACTTGTTCTTGTTCAGTCGGGAGCCGGATTACTATTACGATGCCGATGCGATCCGCGAACCACATACGACTTTTAGCGAAAACAGCAAGATGAAAGGCGGTCGTGGCCATTTTGGCAAACGGGGTGGCACACCCGAGCAAGGCAAAAACGGTGGCCAAGCCAATTTGCACGACGGTCGCTGGGACCAAGCCTTTCATCCGCTGGGCCGCAACAAACGCACGGTTTGGAGTGTGCCGTTGGGGAAGTTTCGCGACGCGCATTTTGCCGTGTTTCCGCCGGATTTGATTCGTCCCTGTATTCTGGCCGGAGCTCCCACAGGCAGCTTGGTTCTGGACCCATTTTTTGGAGCTGGGACAGTTGGCGTGGTCGCGCGCGAATTGCAAAGGCACTACCTGGGGATCGAACTTAATCCCGATTACGTGGCCATGGCCCAACGTCGCTTGGATGAGTTGGCGAGCCGGTAGATTTTGCTTTGACGACTGCTTATACTGCTGCCTTGTCCGCGTTTCGGCACGTGCTGCTGAACGCCGACGCCTCCCCCCTGCCCTG
>JAEUIP010000296.1 GCA_016795075.1 Planctomycetaceae bacterium
TGTACCGAGAAACCATCGCCCGGCTGAAGGATGGCGCAATTGGCGACATCAACTTCGCGCGGGCCTACTGGAACGGCGACGGTGTTTGGACCAACGCTCGCCGACCTGGCGAATCGGAAATGGAGTACCAAATGCGAAACTGGTACTACTTCAATTGGTTGTGCGGCGATCATATCGTCGAACAGCACATCCACAACATCGACGTGATCAACTGGTTGTTCGACGACTATCCCGTCAAGGCTCAAGGCCAAGGTGGTCGTCAAGTTCGAACCGGCAAAGAGCACGGCGAGATTTACGATCATCACTTTGTCGAATTCACTTATGGCGACAACGCCGTGATGTTGAGCCAATGTCGCCACATTCCGGGTTGCTGGAATTCCGTCGACGAATACGCTCACGGTTCGAAGGGTTGGGCGGATTTGTCGCGGGGTCGAATTTACGACAAAGATGGGAAGGAAGTCTGGCGAGCGCCTCGGAATGTCAACGGCTGGCAACAAGAGCATCACCACTTGTTTGCCGATCTACGCGAAGGCCGAATCCCCAACGAAGGCGATTACGGTGCCAAGAGCACCATGACCGCCATCATGGGCCGTATGGCGACTTATACGGGACAAGAAATTACTTGGGACCAAGCGTTCAACAGCACCAAGGCACTGGCCGATTTCGACAACATCAAGTCGTTTGACGATGTACCGCCGGTACTGCCAAATGAAGACCTGAGCTACAACATCATGCAGCCTGGCAAGTGTTGGGACCAAGTGGTTGGCTAGTCGACCCAGTAATTAGAGATCCTTCTTGATCGGATTGGACCGGGTGGTTCAATCCGATTTTTATTGGCTGATCTTTATTGGCCGATTTTTGTTGGCCGACGATGTTGTTCGCGCTTTCAATGAGTCCTACCGTTTGGCGATCGACTTTTTTGTTTAGCCTTTTTCGGTGATGATCCAGCTTCCGGTAATCGACAGGATGTCTGCGGGTTTGGATTTGAATCGATCATCCAAAGCCAGGGCTCCGCTTTGCACCAATTCTGCCAGCTTGGAGTTGCGATCGGGTTCGGTTGCTAATAATCGTTGCCCGACAGATTCGAACAATTGCAGATAGTCGTCGTGACGCAGTCGATTTTGGTACATGTACCGATTGCCAGCGTACTGGTCCCACAACTTTTCGTTGAACTGCAAAAAGTTGATCGCCGAGATGCTCTTGTCCGAATGAGAAAAGTGGTCGCTATAATCAATGCGATGGACAAATAAACCACCGGGCCGCATGAGTCGATTCCCTTCCGTCAAAATCGCCTGCAGAATCTCTCGCGGGATATGTTCGAAGACGGTGTACGACGTGTGGTAGTCGATTTGGTTTTCGGACAGGCCCGTTTTGGCCGCGTCACCCGGAGCAATGTACTTGACTTTACAATGTTCGAGAACCTCGGCCAAGGAACACGATGGTCGTTGGGCCAAGGCCAACAGGGAGTCAAACCGTGCGGTATCGAGCAACGAGCCAAAGAGTTTGGCAATCGGCTCTCGATGCTTGGCCATATACTGGAGACTTTCCCGGACCAACTGTTCCTTCATGTAAGGATTCACGTCGACAGTAATCGTGCTTCCCGCCCCCATGAGCCAAAACGCCATGGGCACCAACGGCATTCGACCCGTGCCGACTTCGAAAAACACCTTGCCGATGGGTTTTTGGTTTTGCTGAAGAATGCGTTTCCAGGTGTTGATTCCATCTTGCAATTTTCGAGTCGGATTGACTCGACGCAGGCCCCCAAAATGCCGTTGAATCCAATAGTACATGCTGTACGAAGTCTCGTCCGGCAAATACGCCACGGTGTTCTGGATAAATGCCTTCAATTTCCACTTCATGATTGAATTCATCTCCAGCGTTGCCACATGGCTTGGGAAACCTTCGTCCAATGTTAGGTTTACTGCTAACCAAAGACGTGTCAACTCCTCTGTTTGGCGGTTGATGGAAAAACTCCAGCTTTCGAAGACGCTCATTCGGACTGGTCCGATTGGTTTGGTGGCGGGATCCTTGCTGCAAAAAAGCGAGGGCACCGACGCGACAAAATGCGATGCCTGGAGAAAAACACCGATAGTTCCACGAACAAACTTGAGACCTGAGTTTGTAAAGAAACGAGAATCCGCGAGTCGTCTGGTTGAGGTTTCTAAACGAGACTTAACTCGACACGATTTTTTGCTGTTTGAGTGATTGTAGTCTCGCACCAGAATTTTTCCGGAATTTTGTCCCACGGTAACTGAAAGAACTCGTCTAGAAAGGTAGAGGGACATGTTGTGGGACAAAACAGTCGGGGATAACAAGTTGTCCGATTAAGAAACGGTAAGCGACTTCAATTGACGAGAAATCCCAATCGAAGGTATCGGCGATCGCGATAGTGAAATTCGCGAGCGACATCGCGCCAATGTTTGATCGGATCAATTGAACTAGTAATTACCGCTTCCAGTGGATGCCTATCATGCCTGACTTCGAATTTCAGTTCACGACCGGGTTTACTGGTCAAGGCGTTAATGTGGTTGTCGACGGTGAAACTCGCGCGAAGTTTACAGCGCGAAGCAAGTTTACAACCGGGCTTGCGCACATTGTGCCATTGACCCTACCTGATCGAATGACTGTGACGTTGCAAGCGACCACTTCCGACATGCCCAACATGCCACCCTTATCCCAGGTCATTACGGTTGATGCGACGACTCCCTTTGTCGTGATCGCTTGGGGCAGCGATGGATTCGAGGTTTCTTCGACGAGCCAGCGACCTGGATATTTGTAGCAACTTCACCGGACGCGGCGCCGGGATGTTCAAGTTTCAAGCCTTTACCTACAGGAGTATGATCATGACACGACCTGCAAAAACCGGCGCGGTCGGCCCAACGATTGAAACCCAGGCCCAATCGCATACCGTCGTACCAGAGGAACATCCGGACTACGTTCCGGGTCAGATGGATGCTGGCGATTGGTCTAGTGAACACGGTCCGGACGGCTTGACTCCCAATCCTGACGATCCGTTCCCCGGTCCTTTGCCAAAACCGTGGCCTTTGCCGACGCCCATCCCGACGCCAATACCGTTTCCGTTTCCGAAGTTCTGTGCGGCGGTCAGTGGGCGTTACAACTATCGTCCCCGAGTCGTTTCGTTGCCGACACCGCCACCTGGGCCAATCTTTCCCGGTCGTCCCGTGCCGCAACCGCAACATCCGGGTCCGCGGTTGCCATTCAATATGTTGAACATCACCGTGCGCGTGGACGTGGATCGATTCGCGCCGCAGAACCGTATCTCGATCGAACTTTCGCGACTGTTTCCGCGCCAGACGGCGCATGCAATAGCCGAAGTGACGTCGGACCGTTGTGTGGGTACCAACAACCGGATT
Source organism: Planctomycetaceae bacterium (assembly GCA_016795075.1). GTDB lineage: Bacteria > Planctomycetota > Planctomycetia > Pirellulales > Pirellulaceae > M30B19. The sequence goes on from JAEUIP010000296.1 coordinate 3,375, forward strand.
GTGACGGCCAACATTGTTTACAGGGACGGGGATTCCGGCGCGATACCAGGAACGACGGTGACGTTTCGGGCGCGGGCCGTGCGCGGCTTCCGCTACAACAAATTCTCGATCGAGCTGTCCGGTGGCGGCATTACGCCACGTACGTATGAGCTATCCTTTCAGTCCGATAAATTTGACGATGTCGAATTTGAAGTCGATCGTGTGGCCAACGCGGGAACCATAGTGACCGCTTATGATACTTCCACCCACCCGAACAGGCCCGCGGATCTGCCCGCCGAAACATTGTCACTGGCCACGGTTTATGAACGGGCCGGTTTCGGAGTGACGATGTCCCCAAATACCACGGTGATCCCGACCTCCGGCGCCAATGCCAACGGCACTTGGTCGGATGCCGAAATGCACAACGCCATGGTCACCTATTGGTCTCGTTTTGCCGACAAGCCGCAGTGGGCGATGTGGGTCCTTTATGCCGCGCAGCACGACCAAGGCGCGTCGCTAGGTGGTGTGATGTTCGACGATATCGGTGACAACCATCGTCAGGGGACGGCAATCTTTACCGACAGTTTCATCCAAGATGCTCCAGCGGGCGATCCGAACGCACCGGCCTGGCGCAATCGGATGCAATTCTGGACGGCGGTGCACGAAATGGGCCATGGCTTTAACCTTGCTCATTCTTGGCAAAAGGCGCTTGGCACGCCTCACGCGCCTGGCGATCCATGGATACCACTCGCAAACGAGCCCGAGGCGAGGTCGTTTATGAATTATCCGTACAACGTTGCGGGCGGTGAAAACGCATTCTTCAGCGATTTCCGCTTTCGCTTCTCGGATGACGAGCTGGTGTTCATGCGTCATGCACCACGTCGATTTGTGCAAATGGGCAATTCGGACTGGTTTGTGAATCACGGGTTCGAAGCCCCGAACGCGCTGCGCCAAACCGGCAACTGGGAACTGGCCATCCGACCCAATCGCGACGTCAACGCCTATCAGTTCCTGGAACCGGTGACAATGGAGCTGAAGCTGACCAACACAAGCCCAGACGTTGTCATGCAGGATCCTGATCTACTGGAGGACGGTCATCACGTCACGGTGTTCATTCAACGCGAAGGTGGGAGTACTCGTCAATGGCGGCCCATGGTCACGCATTGTCATCAAGGGCACGCTGAAAAGCTCGAACCGGGTGAATCGATTTACGGCGCGCATATGGTATCCAACGCGACCAGCGGGTGGATGATCGATGAGCCCGGGTTCTACAAGTTGCAGGCGGCCGTCGACATGGGCGGTGAAATCATCGTGTCCAACGTGCTGCGTTTGTATGTGGCTCCGCCCCAAAGCAGTGAAGAGGCGATGTTGGCGCCGGACTACTTCACAGAAGACGTTGCCCGTGTACTGAACTTTGGTGGCGCACCGATTCTGAACAAGGCAGAAGACACGTTGCGCCATATGGTCGATGTCTGTGCGGACCATCCAGCGACCTCACATGCCCGAGTAGCGCTCAGCTCGCCCAGTTTGCGAGATTTCAAAGTGTTGGAGACCGGTTCCGATCGCTCCAAACTAGGAATCTCAACCCTGGGCAAGAAAACCAGTCAGGCGGCCAAGACGCAAATCGATGTGTTGCTGAAAAAGCCCGAGGCGGCGGCGGATACCATCGGGCACATCCGCTACTTTGGGCAGTTGCGCAAACTTGCCGAAGCGCTTGAAGACGCCGGAGCTCAGGACGAGGCGGTAAACGTGATGGAAAGATCCATCGCCGTCATGAAGGCACGAGGCATCTTGGGGAAAGTCATCGACAATGCCGAACGCCGACTAAGACGGCGCATGTAAACGGCTTCACCAACATAGCAACGGCCCGAAGCGCAGGCTCCGGGCCGTTTTTCTTTCGGAACAACGTGTGTGCCGTCTTTCCGTGCCACTGACCATGAAACGTTTCGAACTCACCAAAGGGCGTCGCGCTTAAGAACCGGGGCTACTCGGAGCAACGAACTACGCGACTTTATGCACAGTTCGCCTCGTTGGTCTCGAATCAACTTTGCTAACTCAGTCAACTTACAATGGTGCTCGGCGTCGTCTACCTGCGGTATTCGCCGCGTGGGACTTTAGTTTCCTCGGGGCTAACTTTGATTTGTGGATTTTGGATTTGCCGCCAGAATCGATACCAGTTTTGTTGGCGAGTTCCGATGGTTTGTGCGACCGATCCTCCAGCTGCATAATCCGGATACGAAGTCATTTCCGCGGTTGGCAACGGCTCGATTCGTTGGCCTTCTAGAGTGTGCAAATCGGAATCTTTGTCGTAACCCACGGTGTAGAGCAAGAACGTCCGTCGATGACCGGCCGGAATCGGTGTGGGTGGTACTTGAAATCTTAGTTCCACTGCATCGCCCGTTCCCAATGTCACCAGTCGATTGTCCTGGGTGGTCAGCACTTCCAAACTGTCTCCATAAGGCGTCATCGCCCCGTTTACCGGCGGCCAGACCGATTCGGTGGCGATGTCATTGGCGTCAAAGTTTTCGGGTCCGTTTTTGGCCAAGGGCAACCGCCGCGAGGTGCCACGGTAGAACGATTTGGCAAAGACCAATGTCGCTTCGTGTTGCTGTAACGAACCCGGAGCGGTGTTCTCCGAGACGTAAGCATGGTCCCAATAGATCTCGGCCGAGCTCGTAATTTTCAAGCGTTGATCGGAGGTCGGAAACAAATCGTTTAGCGGTACGGCCATGGTTTTTGTTTTTCCACCTGGAAAGCCCATCGGCCGCGAGGCCGGCTGCCATTGTCCATCCGTACCAATCACGAACATGGCTGGAAACTGTGGACCAGGCAAATCAGGATTTTGTTGCAACATGACATTGATCGATGTATCGGTGGGTTGAATCCAACCGGTCAAGAACAACGTCTGATTCTCCAGATCCGTCGTTCCGAAGTCCAGGATCAGATCGTGCGGTTCCACGTATCCTTGAGTCAACCGTCGCGAAAAACTCTTGACGAAGCGATTGTCCTGGGCGCTCAGTTCCGGCAACACGTCGTTGCCATTTTGGTCGGTGGCCGACGTAGGAACGGTTTTCTCACTTACTTGATACAATCGATGTTGTACGATTTCCGGTGGACCCACTTTGTCGTTGATATGAACTTCGACATCGGCCGGATGATCGACCGCGAATAATCGGACTTGATCAAAATAAGCGACTTCCCAAAGTTCTTCGGTCAACATGATTCGATAGGTCCCGTCCGCTGGAGACAAAGTGTCCGGACCCAACCTCATGTATTCCCAATTTCTGGTCGGAACGAGTCCACCGCCGGGAGCTTGTAGACCGATCGGCGCAGCCCATAAACAATCGGAGAGAAACTGCCACTGCTTGCCATCCCAAGTGTATATAAACGGACACGAACCTTTGAGAATGCACAACATCTCGACAGTTTGTCGCCCGGGCGGCAGCAGTAGTGTTTGCGGAATGCCGTTGGTCCAAATGATGCGAGCCAGGTTCGGCCGCTCGTACGAACCCAACCCAACGTGCACGTACGGTCGCGTGATTGTCTCAGCGAAATAGTGCGGCCCGAT
>JAEUIP010000297.1 GCA_016795075.1 Planctomycetaceae bacterium
CTTCCGGACGGTTCCACTGAGGATCGGGACACGTCGCATACAACCAAGCCAAGCGACGATACAGTCCCGAGTGTTGCTCAAGCTCAAGACCCCGCAAGTACGTTAGGTCGGCCTTCTCCCATTCGCCCTGCGATTGGTACGCATCGCCTAAGTTGGCCAACAACCAAGCTTCGTTTCCTCGTTGTTTGACCAGTTCCTCCAAGATCGGAATCGCCTCGGCACCACGTCCATCGGCGATCAGACACAACGCTTGACCATTGAGCGCTTGCACGTCGTTGGGAGACGTCGCCAATACTTTCCCATAGTTTTCGATCGCCTCGGAATAACGACCTTGCTGATACTCGATTTCCGCGAGATTGAAGTACGCGTGGGTTTGACCTGGCCTTGCCCCAATCGATTTCTGAAACGCTTCCGCCGCTGCGTCCCATTGTCGCCGCTTGCCCAACACAATGCCGCGATTCGCATGCGCCTTCCATTGCGCCGAATTGAATGCAATGGCACGATCAAAGTCACTTAACGCTTGATCAAAGGCTTGATCCATGGGACCTTGATTGCCTACCAAGGCGAATTCGAAGCCAATCTCCATCCGCGATTCCCCACGTCGGTTCAGCGCAAAGGCCGCCAACGTCTTGAGGTACGCCTCGTAGTTCGTCAGATACTGGTAGGTCGCGAGATCGCGTTCAATCGCCTCGACCACTGCCGTCCATTCTTTCGCGGACGTGGCGGCTTGATTCTGCTGCAAGAAAGTTTCACAACGTTCCTTTTGACGCTCCGGATCCAACACTTGCCGCTTGTCATTTGGAACGGCAGCATCAGCCGTCGTCGCGTTGTCCGGCGCGTTATCGGTTGAATTTTCGGACGTGGGTTTGTCGACTGCTTGTTCAACCGCTTGACCCGAGCAAATGCCGACAGCCAAAAGCCCCAATGTCCCGCCCACAACGGCCGTCACCATTGCCAGCCGCCATCCCGTCATCCCATCCTTGGTTGTCATCGGTTCGTCCTTGCGTTCCCAGATTAAAAAAGCCTATGGTCTAAGACGGTAACTCCGGTTGAGGGACCGTCATGGAAAATGGATCCAGTGCTCGTTCCAGCACGTCGTGTGGCAACACCTGCTTCTCTTCACACAATTGGCGAATCGTCTTGCCCGAGGCGAACGCTTCTTTCGCCAGTTTTGAAGCCAAGTCGTAACCAATCAACGGATTCAAACTGGTGACCATCGACAGACTCTGCTCCACCGCTGCCTCGCATTGAGCGACATTTGCCTCCAAGCCATCCGCGCAGAACTCGATGAAAGCGTCGATACCGTTACTCAGGAGATGGATACTCTCAAGCGTCGTCTGTCCCATCACAGGCATCATGATATTCAGTTGGAACTGACCACCGGACGCACCCGAAAGCGAAATCACCGAGTCGTTGCCAATCACGCGCGCTGTCAACTGCATCATGCTTTCGCACAAAACCGGATTGACCTTGCCGGGCATGATCGAACTCCCCGGCTGGCGGCTCGGCAAGATAACTTCAAAGAAGCCGCAACGAGGTCCGCTTCCCAACCACCGAATATTGTTCGCGACATTAAACAACGTCGTTGCGACGGCCTTTAGTTGCCCATGACATTCGACCAAACCGTCCCGATTGGCGTTTGCTTCGAAGTGGTCGGCCGCTTCGACAAACGCAATTCCCGTTTGTCGCGCAAGTTCCGCAGCGACTCGACGGCCAAATTCCGGATGGCTATTGATGCCGGAACCGACGGCCGTTCCGCCTACGGGCAGCTCCAGAACCGCCTGCAGGCCCCGTTCGGCTCGACCGATCGACAATTCGATTTGCCGCGCGAACCCGCCAAACTCTTGGCCCAACGTGAGCGGGGTGGCATCCATCAGATGCGTTCGGCCAATCTTGATAATCTTCTCCCACTGCCGAGCCTTTTCCGCCAACACGCTGTGGAATCTCTGCAGCGCCGGCAACAAACGCCCCTTGATTTCACACCCCACCGCGACGTGAATCGCCGTTGGAAATGTGTCGTTGGTGCTCTGGCACATGTTGACGTGGTCGTTGGGGTGGATCTGCTTTTTCTCACTAAACCGGTCCCCGCCAATCAACTCGATGGCCCGATTTGCAATCACCTCGTTGCAATTCATGTTGCTCGAAGTCCCCGAACCCGTTTGGAAAACGTCGATCGGAAATTGATCATCGAACTTGCCATCCGCCACCTCGCGGGCCGCGTCCAAAAGGGCCTGGATTCGAGCCGCATCCAACGGATTTTTGGTGGCTTTCCCCAGCCAACCCAAATCGCGATTCGCCACGCCGCACGAGTATTTGACCCACCCCATCGCGTGAATCAACGCCGGTGGCAATCGCCATCCCGAGATCGGAAAGTTTTCGACCGCGCGTACGGTTTGAGCCCCATAATAGGCATTTTTCGGGACCCGAACTTCACCCATCGAATCCATCTCAACGCGAGTTTCGGTACAGGGCTGGCCAGATTCTGCTATCGTTTTCGTCATGTTTGGTTGTAGTAAAATGGGTAATTTCACGCGACACTTCCGCCGCTGTCACGCGTAGTTATACCGCGATTCCCGCAATCTTCCAACGGCGATCCATTTGGGCTCAGACGCAATACCGCTAAGTCGAGGATTCGCAGAGCCGTTTTCGAACGACCGTTCGGAGATCATCTGCTTGATGCGTATCGAACCCACAACTCATGGTCTGCTAAATCGCGAAAAGGGTCTCTCCAGCAACCGACCGAGAAATTCGGGAGTGGAGGCCACACACGTTCTCAAACCCTATCAAAACCCGCACCTCATGGTCTCCCTTCTCCCCTTTCTTGGGGGATAAGGGCCGGGGATGAGGGGGTCGCGAGCGGAATTAACCCGGCGCGAGGATCGCCCATCACCTAGCCTGCTTAATCGCGAAAAGCGTCTCTTCAGCAACCAACCGAGACATGCCGGAGTGGAGGCCACAAACATTCTCAAACCCTATCAAAACCCGCGCCTCATGGTCTCCCTTCTCCCCTTTCCTGGGCAGACGCGCCGGGGTTTCGGCCACACACGTTCTCGAAGCCGATCGAACCCGCGCCTCATGGTCTCCCTTCTCCCCTTCTTGGGGGAGAAGGGCCGGGGATGAGGGGGTCGCGAGCGGAATTAACCCACGAGGGCTCATCGAGCCAATCACCGAGCCTGCGTAATCGCGGAAAGGGTATCCACCCCACAGATCTCACTGGCCCATTGCCTGCGGCAGGCTGCTTGGTGTGTTCGCGGCCCGCAAGCGGAACAACAAAAACACTCCGATCCCGGACACGACCAACAGACTCCCACCGAGCACCGGGCGCACGGCAATCCAAGCAATTGCGATGGTCATAGAACAGAGGACCACGGACATCAACACCGCAGCAAGAAAAACCAGTCCGCTCGTCAGTCGCCCTAGAATCGGAATGAAGCTGGTCATGGCACTGATGGGACCCAATATCAATGTAAAACCGACGACACACAGAAAGGTCCCGCCGAAGCGAATCCCCCACGCGACGATCGTGTTTTCCGTGACCAAGCGATCCATGATATCGGCGGCCGACATTTGGCCCATGAACAATCGTTCGATCGACTGCCCGTTACTGGTCCGGAAGTCTTCCAACCGACCGCCCTGGAGGTTCGCAGCGACGCTCACATCGGTCGGCAAACATTCCGTGAACTTGATGCGGAGATCACCGACTTGTGGCGAATTAGGCGAACCGCCCGTCGTGCTGTAGTACAACTGATTGGCGTCACCGCTAAAGTGTTCCCATTGCTCTTCCGGTAGCGCCAACATGATCGAATCGATATCGAGGGCAATATCGGTCCAATTCGAGATCGCCGATTTAAGCGAGTCACTCAATTCGTACACGCCAACTTGGATCTTCGAAGCGTCGTAAGTTTGCTCGCGATATCGAGGCGCGGGATTCCGATGTTGCTCGGGTTGTTTGAACTTCGAACTATCGATTGGCTTGCGAGACCATTTCTGTTCGTAGCGCACCTCGCGCTTTTCGCCGCGGGACGAGTTGCTTTGTTTGGCAGATTCCGTTTCTTCATGCCATTGAAACAATTCAACTTGGCGTTGCAAGCGCAAGCCTTTGCTGACAACCTGAAAGTCAACGTCGCGCAGCTCGCCGTCCGCACGCGCCATGCCGCTAAGATGGACCAAGGAGTTGTTCAATTGCGGAGCGGGCTGTTGGATGTCGGGGATTGATTGGATCAGTCCCGCCGCTTCGGCCAAACCGCGACTCCGCTGGACGGTTCGATATTCGTTCCAACCTAACAGCGCCACCGCGCCCGGCACGAACAGCAACCCAACCAATACACCAAACAACGAGTTCTTGAGCCGCCCAAAAAATCCCAATGAAGTTCCACCAGTCAATGAATTCCCAATCACCAAACGACTCCAAGAAAAACGCGAAGGCCCCAACCCAGCGATTTTACCGCAATCCGTTTGGAAGTTGAATCACGCTAAACACATCGCGTTTACCCACGACGCAGAGCAAAGCTGGGCAGTGACCTATTTTGCCGAACGGTTCAGGCCTATCGCCCCACATTGCGTCGCCGAGCGATGGGGAATCGCAATGATTCCTTCGTTGAACGGTAGGGCGTTCGCGCGAGAGACGAGTCGTTGGGTACCTCGACTTGGCGAACAAACCTACGAACCCGCGACAAAAAAGGCGATTTGGTTTAGGATCAGAGACTGCGATGCGGAAAACGGGTGATGTCCCGTTCGTTTTTCATTGCCTCGGATTCGTTACTCGTCACAGAAGTCATGAATCGCCCTCGCGACGTTGTTGTCCCATTTGCTAAGAAGTTCGCCTCATGAATAACAAACCTGTTCCTCACCCGAATTGTCCTGACGAGCTGCGAGTGAATCGAATGGTTGCGATGGCCCACGTCGAGGACGTGGACGCGGCGGCAAGTTTTTACACGCTGCTTGGGTTCGAGTGCGAGAGTCGCTACAGTCGGCCGGATGGAGTGACGAACTTCGTAGGTCTGGTCTCGGGACAAGCCCAACTCTTCTTGGCGATCGCCAGCGGCCCGATCGTACCGAGCCAGCAAGCTGTTCTGTTTTATATGTACTCGAGTGACGTGGCTGGTCTACGTTTGCATTTGTTGGCCAATGGCCTGGAGGACGGCGGAATCCCGCCCGGGCAACGCCCCAGCGGCCTCGAAGGTCCGATGCCCGAGCGCCACGCGGTGTACAACCTCGCGCATCCTTTCTACATGCCCCACGGCGAACTGCGCGTGCAAGACCCAGATGGCTACACCATCCTCATCGGACAACTTTCGCCTTAAGGAACATCTTCGCGAGCAACTGGCATGAGATCGCTTTAACCCGTTAGCAGAGCTTGGTCGAGCGGGAATCCGATCGACCAAGCGCCGCTAAGGAATTGTCTGGAAATAACTTCCCGATTTGGGCGAATCGGACCTTGGTTAATCCGAGAACCCCGATCGTCGAATCTGCCGAGCCACCAATTGGACTGAGCCACCAAATGGCCTGCGCCGAAAAGCGGCAAAATGCGAGCGTTTGGTAATTCCCACTGCTAAGAAATGAGTGATGAAAAATGGAAATTGAAAAATGCGAAATGCGGACAGCCATTGCGTGCTCACGGAATGCGGGAAACCAGACGTTGGGTACATTTTAAAATCTTCATTCTTCAATAATCATTAATCATTCAAACGCCAGAGCCAGCGAGAGTCATTCCGGAGCTTTAGACGTTCGAAAACCGGAATTTATTTCGCGACAAATCCTTAGCGACGCCTGGTTGGTCGAATTCCCGCCCAACCACGCTCTGCTAACCGGTGAACGTCTGAGGCTCATTGAGGCCACGACTTCGCGGTCACGTTGAAGGAAGTCGCGGGTCGGGCTACACTAAGCCGCCACCGCCGACCAACTACGGTGCTATGCCTCTCCCCCTGCGGGTCTTGCTCGACGATGAGTGACGATAACTGCGAACCTGATGCCCGAGCGTTAGCCGCTTGGGAAGCCGGCGACACAACAACGGCGATTCAAACTCTGCACCAACTCTACGGCGCTCGCTTGCGGCAACAGATCGCCGTACGATTGGATCGTCGCTTGGCCAGCCGAGTTGACCCCGAAGACGTGTTGCAAGAAGCGTTTCTGGACGTGATGGCAAAACTTGGCAACTACCAGAAAGAACGTAACGTTCCCCTTTTTCATTGGCTACGCATGATCGTGCAAGAGCGGATCATCGCCACCCATCGCGTGCACTTGGTCGCTGAAATCCGCGATGTGCGGCGCGAGGAAATCGGGGGAGCTGGCAGTGTCGACAGTGTCTTGACCTTGGCTGATCTTTTACTCAACAACGATACGTCGGCATCTGGCAAGTTCTTTCGCGAAGAACGACACAAGAAACTGAGCCAAGCACTGGAAGAGATCGCACCGGCCGACCGTGAAATCATCCTGCTGCGAGTTTACGAGAACTTCTCCAACGAAGAAGCCGCCATCTCGCTAAACATTGAACCGGCCGCCGCCAGCAAACGGTTTGTCCGCGCCATGCAACGACTAAGCGCGATCCTGAAGGCGTTTCCAGAATTCAAGTCGCCGTAAGTGTTCAACATACGGGTCAAAATAGGCGCCACGGATGAACACGGCATGACACGGACGAACTTTCTTTTTCTCAAAACCCTAGCCTTATGCGTCATGAAGAATTCTTGCATGAACCAAGAATTAAGAACAATGAATCGGAAATACAATTACTCGTCCCGTGGACCCGAGCTCCAGATACGGAGTTCCCCCCACTGAGTCACCGTGGCGAGGCTCTCGCCATTCGGGCTCCAAGACACATCGATCACCGCTGATTCGTGCTCTTGGTTGATGACCAACGTTCCCGAGTTGGTGTTCCAAAGATTCAGACGTT
>JAEUIP010000298.1 GCA_016795075.1 Planctomycetaceae bacterium
GGTGTCGCCCGAGAGGTTCTTTAAGCGCTCGCCAACGCGCAAGTCCATCGCGGCGATGTAGTCGTGGCGGTCGTCAGACCAGATCGGATGATTGCCTGTGACTCCGATTCGCTCCCACGATGGATCCATGCTCGATGAACGCGAAGCCTGGGGTACAGCAGCGCTTCTTCGGAAGCTTGGAAAGTACTGAGTTGGTGAGTTGCTGAGTTGGAAGTTAAGGTCAGAGACGTGTTGGCTTGCGAGTTCACTCCGAAGGGTGGTTGTGGGCTGAGGTAGAGGTCGATGAGGTCGCTGCTGGCGTGGTGGAAGGTGGTGAGGACCACTTTACCCGGCCCAGGCAAGATCACCGGGTACTCGACCACTAGAACACTCTTTGAATTTGTTCGAGGAGATTGTGTGTCCCCAATTTGCTTCTCACCGGTTGGCCACGTAGGCGTTTCATGATTGGTGCTTCTCAGCCGATCGGGCAATTGCACTTTCGCGTCTTGTCCAAGACGTCAAAATTCTCGATAACTGTGCAGAGCAGTTTTTCGACTTCTGGAATTGTACACAAAACTTCACGAGTGAAGTTGGTTTCATATTCCGAGTGCAAATCGTATTTTCGATGATCAAAGTCGCTTGGTATGCCGAAGTGACGAATGCAATAATGCCAGTCAGATGCTACATTTCGTAAAGTCGATAATCCTGTTTCAGGATCTATTTTGAATGGAATAACAACTAACCAACAATTTAGATCGTCCCGTGGTTCCGTACGGCATGCCAGTGAATGGCCTTCGTTTAGGACAGTCAGTTGTTTAGGCGATAGTCGGGTCACAAATTCCTCACGTCTTTTCCGAAGAGAATTCGAATCTTGCGGCCATCAAATGTTTCGATCTGTAAATGCGGAACATAATTGTGAAGGTTACCGTCATTGTAGTGTCGCTTCAAAACCTTTGAGCCGTCCTTCAGTACTTCAGCAACTTCGTCCCAATGATAAATCCCGCGTTTACCAAATTCCTCAAGCATTTCGCCCGACCAGCCGGTCGTGTTGCGGTATCCGTCGGCCTGAAACATCCGCAAGAACAGTTCCTCAGCTTGTGAGCGACTACCGACAACGATTTCTACATCATCCAAAGAGTTTGCGAGTCCTTCACGAATTTGTCGCGAAAATCTACGAACATCAGGACTAGACCATGGAATTTCGTCTGGATAATTATTATGCACCAACAGTTGTTGGTGGCCGACGTAGTAGGTGTGTTCTCCGTGGACTTCTAGATTGTAGACTCTTTCAGGTGGGCCAGGACGAGGGAGAAGGGCGGTGAGGCGTTTTTTCTGACCGTGGAGGGTGAGAAGTTCGTCCCCAACGGATAACTGGCCGACCGGGACAAATGCTTGATGAGTTTCGCTCCAGAACGGATGGTTGTCGGTCACCCCGATCGTCTCGGCGTCGTCACCTTCTCCAATCGTGACGTCCAAGACTTGAAACGTTGACGGATGAGCAAAGGTGGCCGTGATGACTTGGCCCGGACCGGGTTTGATCTCTGCGCACGGGTAAACACCTAAGACTTGGGCGTTGCCTTGGGCACCAAGCTCGGGCATGTCCAACGCCACGCTGCCGCCCACAACGATGTTATGAGCATCGAGCCACTCCAATGGCCGTAGCATCGTGATATCCAACACACCGCCCGACGATTTGGGCATTTCCAATTCCAACATCCGCCAAGTCGCTGGGTCGGGGTCCTGGAACGTGGCCCGTTGGGTGGAAGTGACTACCGGATTAAACGCGGCCACCCGCATGCGGACTTGCAGGTCGGCGATGGGTGTTTGGACTTGCGAGTAATAGCCGGACTGGGTTGACGCTGTTGGTGCGGCCGTGTGGCTAATGTCGCGAGTGGTAGACCGAGCAGACGAAGGCGACGCTCTGCCGACGCCCATCACGCCCCAAGCGATCAGCCCAGCGGCTGCGATTAAGCCTAAGCCTCGGACACATGGTACGATGGACGTAAAACTTTCAAAGAGGATAATTGTTGCATACAATTAATTCGAATGACATACGCGCCCGATCGCTTGCCGGACATCCTAAGGAAAAGAAGAATAGACACCGGATCTTATCAGCTTTGACTTTGGAAATCGACGTCGGAAGAGGAAATCGAAACGCAACCAAAACGGACAATAGGTCGCAAATCCATCCTCGGTCGGTAACCAAATACAATTTTGATTTTTCGTTATATCAACTTCTTCTTCGACCGGGAATTTCGGTAACCACCAAATGGTCATGCCTTTGCCGTATTCATCAATATATAAAATACCGTTTCCTTGCTCAAGCTCCTTTCGCACTTCTTTCCAGCATTTCCACCTTCCAATTCGTATCATGGATCTTCGCCAACTCAAGAAAGGAAAATACACAATGAAAAACACCGCAGCGAGCGCAATGGACACAACGAAACACGTCATTCCGAATTCCTATCGATATCGGTATCTAGTTAGCTACTTGCTGAAGTGTTGCCAGATATAGTACCCCGATAATCCCAAACCAGTTGCGTAAGCGCCGTCAATAAACATGGGTAACGACTCAGTGTCCTTAAGCAACGCACCAAAGAACGCCTTTCCAATATTACCAGAATGTTCTGCCATGTTACCGTGAAACTCAATGATAAAACTTGCAACACCCTTGCCAGGTGTGCCAACACCACGCCCTGCTAAATGCGTAATTTCCGGATAGGAACGGAAAAAGCTGATGTGTGCCAGCTCGTGACGAGTTACTGCCGCATGCTCGGCAGCAGACAAGTTCTTCACTACGCCATAGTTTGCGTCTGGATAGCTTACTTTCTTAGCACCAATCAAACGCCCGAACCAGGAGTCCGAGAGTTCGTATTTCGGTGGTCCTGTGTGTGCTTGTCCCTTGTATCCGTGTGCAACTTTCGCACCACCAAACGGTCCCTTCCAAGTGTCTCGGGAAAAAAATGTTGCGCCCATGTCCGACCGCCCGAGATCATCCGTTTTGGACGAAAATGAGGCGGTTCTCAGATTCGCCCCGACATCACCGGCCGTATCGATCGCTTTATGCCCAGCGGCCATTTTCCCAACTGCGGCTCCGCTTTTGAGTTGTTTTGCTCCGTTGAACATCGCTCCAGCGCCGCCGAGGCCGCCGACGATGCCGACTAACGCATCAACACCTTCGCCGAACTTTTCTAGCTCCTTCTTCTCTTGTTCATTGGCCGGTTTGAACTGCGACAAGAATGCGGAGTTGGCCAAGCGTTTGGTAAGCGTCTGCTGCTCGTCGCCACTGACCAATTGCGTGGCTCCCGCGTACATCGTGTCCAAGCCATGGATGATGGCGATCACGCCGAAGGGCGCGCCGACTCCAGTCTTCACCGCCGCGACACCTGCGACGACTTCGAATACTCCAAAAACCAACTTCAAACCGCCCCAAACGCGGGTCCACAATGTCTTGACGATGGCACTGTACTCTTCCGGGTCCTCCGACGATCCGTAAGCGAACGTTTTGAGTTCGCTTACCTGGAAGTTAGCGCCCCAATGTTTCTCTTCCGCAACACCCGGCGAATTCTGCGTGACGGGCGACTGCATCGTGAAGGTCGAGACCGAGGTCATTCCCGTGGTGCGATTCAACTTGATTCCGCTGGCATACGGATTCCCATTGCCCGACATATCCAACAGATTGATGTTCGAGGAATGCGTGCCCGAGACGCCCTCGGTGATTGTCTCTGTTGTGACTTTCTGGATAATCGCGTTCATGGTCAGCAACGGCACCACAACGTAATTTTCCGTGGTCGTTTGGCTGGAGAATCCGTTCGCCGTCGCTGAGGCGGATGTTTCGGACGTCATGGTCTTACCAACGTTGTCGTGGATCGATTCCCCGGTATCGCGTTCTTCATCGATCGTCGTGCTGTTGTGTTCGCCGTTGAAGTTCGAGTAGAAATCCGTCTCCGTCGACCCAGCCAGTCGGTAGTCCAGGACGCTGCTACCAAACGTGTTGTTATTCCATTCGGAGAATGTGGTTTTGGTTTTCGTCGTTTTGTACGAAGTGCGACCGTTGTCAAGAAAGTCAGCGGTGTATTCCGACTCTTTGGTTTCCGAGTTGATGGCCTTATTGCCAATTTTGGTTACGTCCTTTTGGACATGGCTATAGGTCACATTCGCGAACCGGCTGAAATTGGTCTGTTTCCACTGATAGTCCGACTTCGATTCGTCCTTGGTCTTCATCTCGAAGTGGCCGGTCAGCGAGCCATCACCCGTGGCCGGCAAATAGGTGCTCGAGCCGCCGTCGGAACCGGAAGGTGGAGGAGACGTTCCAGGTGGTGGACTCGAAGTTCCCAAAGTTCCGTCGGACGATGAACCGGTGGTTGTTCCGCCTGCCGCACCCGTTCCACTGGCGGCGTCATCGATGCCAAAGTACGAACCAAGACTTTCAGTTACCGTCAAGTTGCGAGTAATACGGAGAGTCTCGGTGTTCGATGAGGAAGGACCAGCAGAATTGGCCGTGGTATCGGCGGTGTCCAAGGAGAAATGTCCGTGCCCAGCGCTGATGCTGTCCATCCACACAGCTTCCTGTTCGAACTTCGAGCGTTTGATTTTCGATTCGTTAAGGAACTCATGGTAGAGATAATCATTGTTGCCGGACGACGTGCCGCCTGAATTTTGATTGGCTCCACCGTCATCACTACTTCCCTCGCCACCTACTGGCGGTGCGTTGGAAAGTGTCTTTCGCGTAACCGTACCGTCGGGGGCAAACGTGGTCTCTTTGTTATCGATGAGTCAATAGATGGGTGGCACCTATATTTCACCTACGGCCCCAAACACATACGGCCTGTTCTCCGTAGCGGCCCAGTCATCGCCCCATCGGCGTAAAGCTGATTGGTGGCGGGGCAGCAACCGAGTCACCACGATGGAGGAACCCCACCCAGAATTATTATGGATCAAGACTCGTTCATTGCTTTGGAAAGTGACGCCGAACTGCCACCCCCGCAGAAAGTTCGTGACAGTGCCATTCATGGGTGGCACCTCGTTTGCTGTCATGCGTTCGTTTGTTGGCAAATCAAATTATGACGGTTTGCTATCGGTAGTGTCACGACTGCAAATGCATCCCAAGCATTTTAGGGACTCCGAATCCTCCAAGAAAATAATCCCGTACCAAGCTGAAGTTTTTATTTGAATTCCGAACACTCTTTCAGCTGTCGAACCAGCGAGTCCATCAACCAATGAAGCTCCACCTGGCACGACATATCCAGATTTCTTCGCGGTCCGTTCACGTCGCGCGTAGATCCGATGAAGTTCCGCTCGCTTACCGAAGTGTTCGAGTGGAATATTCTCTTTCAGTTCTGACAAAGCTAATAGGCCCGCAATGACATGTTCAGCATCGCCTAGCTCCCTCAATCGCTGCTTAAGTTGTTCGATGGTCATTGTTGCATTCGACATCGCAAACCCTTATTGACCGAACTGTCGTATGAGATCATAGACGTCCAAAACGTCCGCATTCTCAATCAATCCCTCAATCATCACCTCGGTATCCTCGTAAATTATTGAACCAGGTCGCCGGATTCGATTGGGAGCGATCTGACTCATCCTGATTCGGAGCACAACTCCGGGAGGACCGTCGAGCGCGGAATCAATCGCGTTGGGTGGATAGGTATCCCAAGAAGTCAACGCAGAATTTTCGGTTCGCCCACCATGATGCTCCTGTGGATTATCTACAGTTCCGCGCGGGCGAGCAATTCCCCGGCGAGCCTCATCTAGCTGCGGCTCATAAAAACCGCTTACTCCCCGATACAAATAGTCGTCGTTGTTGCTGGAATCGCAGAAATCTCCAGTATTGTGCGCCAACACTCCATTTGCACCGACGTAGTAGACATGTTCGTCTTGGACTTCTAGGTTGTAAACTGGGGTGGGTCCGGGGCGGGGGAGCTTTTGCTGGACGTAGACGGTGTCGCCCGAGAGGTTCTTTAAGCGCTCACCAACGCGCAGGTCCATCGCGGCGATGTAGTCGTGGCGGTCCTCGGACCAGATCGGATGATTGCCCGTGACACCAATCCGCTCCCAAGATTGGTCCACCACCGATGAACGCGAGGCCTGGGGGTACAGCAAGGCTTCTTCGGAAGTTTGGAAAGTCGTGAGTGGGTGAGATGGTGAGTTGGAAGTTGAGGTCAAGTACGTGTTGGCTTGCGAGTTCACTCGGGTGGGTAGTTGGGGGCTGAGGTAGAGGTCGATGAGCTGGCTGCTGGCGGCGCAGTAGTTCAACTTCAGTTGGCTACTTCAATTGGCGTTTTTAACTGGCATCGCAACTCTTTGTAATCGGCATTCTCAGCGGCGATCGGAAACAATGTATCGATACTCGCGAGGAACAAACTCAACGCGGCATGTAAGGAATCTGCAAGGTCGGAAAAGCTTGCTCTTACATTTTCCTCGGTCCCGAGTTTTCTGATGCAAATTTCTTGCTGCCCGACTCTGACAATCTCAAGTTCAAATTCGCCATAAAAATCGAAAATGGTCACAGTCGATTTAGCGCGAACAATCGTACGCAATCCCTCAACCAGGTCCCTAGCAAGCCTGAACAGAGGGGCGTCAGTCAGTCGCAAGATTGAATCACCGCAAAGGTTGCGAATCTCAAAAGTTCCAGCAAAACATTGAAGAAATTCAAACGTGCTTGTTGTCTCCGCCAAGCGAGAACGCTCCATATCAATCGTCGATTTCGGCAGCAGAAAGGACATTGTTATCGGTGTCATTCTTACTTCGTTGAGATATTGTCAAATGTTGCGTTTAGGAATATTCGTTTAGGCGGCGGCCTGCTGAATTCCGTTAACGAATTTCTTTCCCTGGAGCAGGGAGATGATGTGCTGGTGGCCGTCGA
>JAEUIP010000299.1 GCA_016795075.1 Planctomycetaceae bacterium
TGAACAAGTATTCACAGCAGCATGTTTCCCCACGTGGCTGATGAAATCGACAGAGTCTATTCACCCGTAGGCTGCCAGTGGACTGGCAACCCACATTGGCACAAGATGTGTGGTGAATGTGGGTCGCCTGTCCACTGGCGGCCCGCCCCATGCACCATCTCCTTCTGCAATTTCACCCCGCCCGAAGCACTTTTCACGGCCTCCCCAGACCTGCTTTCACGTGAACAAGTTTTCAACAGCAGCATGTTTCCCCACGTTGCCGATGAAATCGAAAAAGTCTATTCACCCGTAGGCTGCCAGTGGACTGGCAACCCACATTTCGATAGGCTGCCAGGGACTGGCACCACACATTTGAAAGTTCATCCAAGCAGTCCGTTTACAAAGCCTTCGATGTCGCCAAAGCTTAGGTAACCATCCCCATCGAAATCCAAGACGCGGTTGGGATCAACGTTCGGATAAGTGATCGCAAACAACTCGGGGTCGGTGATCGCCAAAACGAACGGTTCAATATCACCAAAATCAAAGAATCCATCGCCATTGGCATCACCCAAGACAAAGCTGGGAACAAGTTGGCCCATATTGGCGTGCACTTGAAAGTTATGAAACGTTCCCGAGTCTTGCGCGAAATTATCAAACAGTTCTAGCTTCCATTGCCCTGCCGGATCTTCGCCCCAAAAGGCGACCGTCCGGAACTTCCATTGCAAATTCGCGCCGAAATCGCCGCCCGCCTGAATAAAGACGCGGCTACGAAACCCGGAGGGCGACGTCAAAAATGCGGAGAGATCTCCGCGAAAGGTATGCGACACATTAAAGGTAACGAACAAGTCTTCCAACGGATCACCACCCGTTAAATTGAAGTTGACCACAACGGGCGTGATTTCGCTAATGAAGCGACCAACGTTGATGACACCTGTCGATTCGGTGTTCAAGTCAGTAACACCGGAGTACTGGCGGGCGGCATCCACCAAGGCCGTGGCATCGATCATTCCAAACCCGTAGTTCTGATTGAACTCGTGACCGGCCCCATTCGCGCGCCAACCACCGTCACTTGTCGCCGAGTTGTCACTCGGATCCACTTTGTTTCCCGTCAAGACAAGCAGGTGGTTGGCCATCCGGTGATCCATAGCTGGATTCGCTTCGCGGGCCAGAGCCAATACACCCGCGGCCAAAGGGGCGGCGGAGGAAGTTCCACCAAACGTGCTGGTGTAGTCCGCTGCGTTGGGGCCGTCGGAATTGCGATAGTCGCTGCTGGTCGACCCATCGTTGTAACCGGCAGATCCAACTCGGTCGGTCGTTGTGACACCGAGCACACCATCGCTGGGAGCTGTGACAATCACGTTGGCGCCAAAACTGCTATACGATGCATACTCACCATCACTTGATATAGCCGCCACATTGATCGCGTTGGGTAGGTTGTGAAGTTGCTCTTTTCCCGAATCCTGTGCCGAGCTACCTCGCGCGTTACCTGCCGCGAAGCAGTGGATCGTTTCCGGTGTTGCTTCCACGGCGGCGGCATGGATCGGGTCATCGATAAACGGAAGCGAAAATCCGTAGCTATGATTCTTGATCGGGATCGATGACGACTCGAACAGCGTCGCCGCCGCAAAATCGGCATCGGTCGACGCTGCAAAATCGATTCGCAGTCCAGCCAAACCAGCCAACGGAGCGGCACCCGAAACGCCGATTGTATTTCCCCCGCGAGCCGCAGCAACGCCCGCGACACTTGAACCGTGGTTGTCCGAACTGGTCACCGGCGACGGGTCCGCGTCGTTCTGTCCAAAGTCGTACGATAAGTCGAGCCGCACATTTGGACTCAGATCGGGATGGGTTACTGGCAAGCCGTCATCGACAATTCCAATCACCACCCCCAGCCCGGTAAAGTCTTGGCTCCAGGCACTTGCAACGTTGACGTCGATGGAAGATAGCTGATTGATTAGGTGCCATTGTCCGCCCAAGCGATTTTGACCAAAAAAAGTATCGTTGGGGACAAAGCGAAAACGCTTGTCCACCCGGCGATTTTGCGCAGCCAGCAAAACCGCTGGGTTTTGTTGCAGGCGCCGGATCGTTTCGCGAATCCCAACGTCTGTCGGCTTCCGTTTTTGCTGTGGTTCTAACACATGAAAGTTCGCCCCTGGCAATGTGCGAACCACCTGCAAATCGAAGAGGCCAGCAACGATCTTGGCATCCACTCCTTCGTCCAAGCGGACTACGATCTGAGGGAGCGAACTGGGCGGGTTGCCATTGGGTCTCGCGAGTTTTGCGATCAAGTCCAGGTTTGCGTCTTGGCCAAAAGCCGAGTCCGAAAATCCCATTATCGCCAATAACACGAATAGAATGCAGTTACCGACCAATTTCAACTTCATGGATCCAACTCCAACGTCCTTGATTGCCATCTCCAATAACCACGCGTGACCATCGTATCCGCGGTCGCCGCCATAGCCGGGCCGATTCTATTTTTCACATTTCCGTAATTCAATCACAGCACCTGACAATTCATCATGTCTTCATGATTCGAAACGTCTTGGCTCCAAGCGAAGTTCCGAGTCTCTCGACCACTGGAATACCCAGCGGCTATGTCCGGACCAATGGTTCGGTTCATTTATTGTTCGATTAGGTTCTGCTTGGTCCTTGAGCAACTCCCAGTTCACGTTGTGGTGTCGTGGTGTGCAAGACGCCATCGTGATTGTTGCGAGCCGTTTCGCGTGATTGCGACCCACTACCTGCCCAGGTACAATCGCACAGAACCATCCAGAAGGCCGCACTCATGTCTTGTTCGTTTAACGCTTTATCAATTTTCATTGCGATCTGTATTGGTTGGCTGAACCAATGGGTTGCAGGTCAGGAACTTCAGGATAGTGGGAATCCGGTGGCTTCCGACCTTCATGAGCGATTGGTAGAGACCAAGTCGATTGACTTCGTGCGCGACATTCAGCCTATCTTTCGGGAGCATTGCTACGAATGTCATGCCGGTACCTCGGAAGAAGGCGGCCTTCATCTCGGTATCCAAGCCAAGGCAATGCAAGGAGGTGGCAGCGGAGCCGCGATCGTGCCGGGGAAAAACGCCGA
This sequence comes from Planctomycetaceae bacterium, assembly GCA_016795075.1. Lineage (GTDB taxonomy): Bacteria > Planctomycetota > Planctomycetia > Pirellulales > Pirellulaceae > M30B19. Next base: position 3,067 of record JAEUIP010000299.1, read on the forward strand.
TAGCTTGCTCATTCAGTTGGTGTCGGGCCTTGATGAAAACCGGTTGATGCCGCCGGAAGGAAAACCGCCGCTTACGGAGACCCAAATCACACTGCTGCGAGTCTGGATCGATCAAGGAGCTTTTTGGCCACCGTCCGCCGACGTGGTTGATCCGAAGTTGGAAACGGCCCAATCGCATTGGGCCTTTCAGCGACTTGCTGAATTCTCGCCCCCTTCCTTGGACTCTCGTGACGAATGGTCCAAGGGGGCAATCGATGGCTTTGTCCTGCAGCGACTTCAACAGGCGGGACTCAAGCCCGCACAACCGGCTACGGCCAACGCCTTGGTGCGAAGGCTCTATTTTGACTTGATTGGACTGCCACCCACTCCCGCACAGGCAAGCCAATTTGTTGCGGCTCATGCCGTCGCTCCCACAACCGCCGTGGAAACATTGGTGGACGAATTACTCGCTTCGCCGCACTATGGCGAACGGTGGGGCCGACATTGGCTCGACGTGGCTCGGTATGCGGACAGCGACGGTCAAGAATCCGACCAAGACCGTCCACACGCGTACACCTATCGAGACTTCGTGATCCAAGCTTTGAATGAGGACATGCCCTACAACCAGTTCGTGCGTTGGCAGATTGCAGGCGATGAATACGAACCGGATAACGATGCCGCGGTTGCCGCGACCGGCTTCCTGACCGCTGGGCCGGCTTTCAAACTGCCCGACTCGTTCATCGAAAGCGAGCGACTACTGAATCGCTACAACGAATTGGATGACGTGATCGGGACACTGGGGTCAGGAATGTTGGGGCTTACCGTGGCGTGTGCTCGCTGTCACGATCACAAGTACGACGCGTTTTCTGCGCGAGAGTACTATCAATTGCTGGGCGTTTTCCACAGCGGCGACCGAGTCAGCGCGGCCTTACCCAGTGGCAAGCAAGGCTTTTTCTTTCGGGATTTTGACAACCAACGTCGACCCACGTGGCTGTTTCGTCGCAGTGATTTTTATGATCGAGAAATCGAAGTAGAAATCGGATTTCCGGCGGCCCTTTCGGCGGGCGGCGACGCGCAGGATTTTTGGCAAACTGCGAAAGACGCCTATCGGCAAATCGGCGAACCCAAGAGCACCTTGCAACGGCGCGCCTTGGCCGATTGGATGACGGACACGCAACGTGGCGGTGGCGCCTTGTTGGCGCGAGTGATCGTCAATCGAGTGTGGCATCATCACTTTGGCCAAGGTTTGGTGCCAACGACCGGTGATTTTGGCGTACAAGGAGAGCGACCGTCCCATCCCGAGTTGCTCGAGCATTTGACCCACGAGTTCGTGGCAAGTGGTTGGCAACTCAAAGCTCTGCATCGCAAGATTCTAACCAGCGCCACATGGCAGCAGGCGAGTACCGCGGACGCGATGGATCCACGGGGCGTGGAGATCGATCCCACGAATCGTCTGCTTTGGCGCATGAGACCGCAACGGCTCGAAGCCGAAGCACTGCGCGATGCCATGTTGGCCGTTAGTGAGACGTTGAATCTAGAAGCGGGCGGTCCCGGATTCAAACCCTACATCGCGCCAGAGGCCAATCTCGCTCGGAACATCAAGGGCGAGGGGTATCCGCAGAACGCCCCTGACGACGCGAGCACTCGACGAAGGAGTGTCTACATGTTCCATAAACGATTGATTCCCTATCCCATGTTCCAGGCCTTCGATCGCCCGGACTTGATGGTCAGTTGCTCGCGGCGACAAAACACCACCGTGGCACCGCAAGCCATGGTGATTTTGAATGATACCTTTGTCCGCGCCGTTGCACTCGATTTTGCACGCAAGTTGCTACCAACGAAACGTGACGAGTCATCCTGGACCGAGCCGGAACTTCAATCGATCGTTAATGCAGCATTTGAATCCTGCTTCTCGCGCACACCAAATGAGTCGGAAGTGGAGGTCTCGGTTGCGTTTATCACCGCCCAGACGAAAACTCGTGCGGACCGAGCCGATCAGGATCCGCAAAGCGAAGCACTGGCGGACTTTTGCCAATCGTTGTTTGGTTTGAACGAATTCATTTACGTGGATTGAGGTAACGGGCATGCCCCTGAATTCTCCGCTGTTTCCTTGTGGCCGCGTCGCCAACATGTTGAGTCGCCGCGAATGGCTCTGTCGAGCTGGTTCGGGAGCGGGCATGGTTGGGCTAGCGAGTCTCTTGGCCGAGCAACATCTGCTTGGAGGGCAATTGGATGACGGTTCATCCGATCCGGTGACAACATTGCAACCTCGTGCGGGTCACTTTGCGGCGCAAGCCAAGTCGATTATTTGGTTGTTCATGGAAGGGGCCCCCAGTGCCGTCGACATGTTCGACCCCAAACCGGAACTGGACAAACGCGACGGCGCCCGGACGGACATTCAAGCATTCTTTGGTAACCCGGGGCCATTGATGAAGTCGCCGTTTTCCTTCAAGCAGTATGGGGAATGCGGCCAGTGGGTCTGTGACAAGTACACGAACGTCGCGAAACATGTCGATAAAATGGCAATGATCAAATCGTGTTACAGCGAATCCAACGACCACGTTCCGGCGATCTATCAAATCAACAGCGGATTGCCACGACCTGGATTTCCCACGGCCGGAGCTTGGGTCACGTACGGCTTGGGCAGCGAAAACCAAAACCTGCCTGGTTACGTCGTGATGGGCAATACCGAAGGAGCCAAGGGCGGGCCACACAATTGGGGTGCCGGGTTCTTACCTTCGACTTTTCAAGGGACCTTGTTTCGCTCGCAAGGTGCTCCGGTTCTCAATCTCAACCGCCAACCCGCGATGAGTAAAGAGGATCAACGATCGCAATTGGATTTGATGGCCAAATTAAATGACGAACACCTGCGACGTCATACGCGAGACGCCGAGTTTGCGAATCGCATGCAGTCATTCGAGTTGGCATTCCGGATGCAGAAAGCCGCCATGGAAGTTGTCGATTTGAATCGCGAGACCAAAGAAACGCATGCGTTGTACGGACTCGACAATCCAAGATCACAGTCGTTTGGTTCCAAGTGCTTGATGGCGCGGCGACTGGTCGAAAGTGGCGTGCGTTTTGTGCAAGTTTACAGCGATGGGGAATGGGACGCCCACGACAATCTTGCCGAGAACCACACACACCATTGTGCGGCGACGGATGTGCCAGTGGCTGGACTGTTGACCGATTTGGAAGCTCGGGGATTGCTCGATTCGACGCTGGTGATATGGGGTGGCGAGTTCGGAAGAATGCCCATTTCGCAAAACGGCAAAGGCCGCGATCATAATCCCAAAGGCTTCTTGCAGTGGATGGCGGGTGCGGGGATCAAAGGCGGGGTGAGTTACGGTTCGACGGACGAAATTGGTTATGAAGCGGTTGAAAATCGAGTCAACGTCAACGACCTGCATGCGACCATCCTGCATCTACTGGGCCTGGACCACGAACGCCTGACGTATTTCCACAACGGACGCAGCTATCGACTTACGGACGTGGCCGGCAAAGTGATTCGAGAAATCTTGGTGTAGCATTGGCCTACAGATGGCAAGGCCGATCCGCGGATGAAAACCGACCGTCACCGCCCCTTTGGCTTCACGCCAAAGGGGCGATGACTGGTCAGCTACGAAGCAGGCGCCAAGGATAGGCAGGCCGTAGAATCGACTTCGCTTCAGGCACGTCTGCAATCAAGCCTTTCGGATTTGATCTCAGGTACAAGACCGCCACCATTGGCTTTACGCCAATGGGGCGATGACTGGCCAGCTACGAAGCAGGCGCCAAGGT
>JAEUIP010000029.1 GCA_016795075.1 Planctomycetaceae bacterium
AGGCGGAGCCCGTGGAGGCGTAGACATGGTGGGCTTGTTGCAAGAGTTGATGCCCGGAGACATGCGGGAAAACCACACTCAACGTATTGGGCAACCGCGCCGACTCGGAGGCGTTGATTCGCAAGTCCGGAATATCGGCCTGCAACGAGTGAGCCAGCTGATCGCGTCGTTGAGCGATCTGCCGTTGGGCTTCTTCGCCGCGTGAGTTCAGCAGTTGACAGGCTCGACCCAGCGCCACGATACCCGCGACGTTTTCCGTCCCGGGCCGCAAGCCTCGTTCATGTGGTGCACCGCGCAACAAGGGATTTACCACGGTGCCAAATCGAACATACAGCGCTCCCACACCTTTGGGGGCATAACACTTGTGGCCCGCGATGGCCAACAGATTCACTCCCAATTCATCCACTTGCACAGGGATCTTGCCGAGACTCTGCGCCGCGTCTGTATGGAAGATTACCTCGCGGTCTTGTAGCACTTCCGCGATGGCCGACAATGGCTGGATCGCGCCGGTTTCATTGTTGGCATGCATGATCGAAACCAGTCGCGTGTCGCTGCGCAGCGCCGCTTTGATCGCCTCGGGTTCGACGACCCCATCGCGATTCGACCGGACGTAAGTCACGCGATGGCCCTGTCGTTCCAGCCACTTGATGGGCTCGAGGACCGCGGGGTGTTCGATTTGCGACGTGATCAAGTGACTGTTCGCGGGCGCATCGCTCATCAGGCCAATGATGGCCAAGTTATTGCTTTCGGTTCCGCCGCTGGTAAAGAAAATTTCTTCGCGGTCGGCTCCAATGGCGGCCGCAACCAACATGCGGGCATCTTCAATGGCTTCGGCAGCGGCTCGGCCCAACGGATGATTGCTCGAAGGGTTTCCAAAATGCTGATTCAGGAACGGCAACATGGCCTCGACCACTTCTGGAGCGACGGGCGTGGTAGCGTTGTAGTCCAAATAAACCGGTTTCACGAGGAGGTCCTCCACGTTGTGCTTGTGTCAGGGTCTGCCGAGTTCTACTTTGCGCGGCCCGTGTTGGCAAGAACGCCAAGGGCCTGGCTTCTTTTCTCAGCGAAGCTAGCAGCGATGCTCCAGGCAATGGCTCGCAAGTCCGGCAGAGTTTGTGCCAACCCATCGGGCCGGCGCTGGGCAGCGTGCCTTGCTAAACTGGCTTCACTTGGCTTGATCGTGCCAAAATCCCCTCCCTGTCGTCCATTGGCATGAACTTCTCTTGTCTTTTTTCCGCGATTCCGCTAATTCGATCAGAGACAACGTTTTCGGCCGAACCGCCGCGAGGGTTGCTTCGAGCAAATCGATCAAGTTAGGTGGATGGATGCGGGAAAAAGCTTGGCGAATACGCTCCCACAGTCTTCGAATACTGTGGGGCTTGCTGATGATCGTGGTCTTCGCAAATGGCGAAGTTCACTCCGCCGGGGTTACGCAATCACGGAGTGGCGCGCCGCCTCGCGTTTCCCAATCGAGTCCCAGCAACAATCCATCGGGGCGCCGAGCGACGCTCCCACAGCGACGTGGCTCCAATATGCAAGCGGCACCGCTGCCTGGCAGTGTCGCCCCGAATCGTGTCGCCCCAAATCGAGCGGCCCCGAATCGAGTGGCCGGTGGTACCACCGCGCCGCGGACACAAGACACGCGATCCCCATCAACTTCTCCGGCGACCAGTTTTCCGTACTCCGTGACGACCATCAATCCGCGGACGCCCATTCGTAGCATGCCCAGTGACGATGGGTATCCGACCGCTTTCGTAGGACCACAAACCGAACTGCAAGTTTGGCGACACGATCCCGACGGCTGGCTGGCGATTCGTCCGCCGGCGGGCAGCTTTTCGCTGGTCGATGCCAAACATCTAAAAGCAACCAACGACCCCGATGTGTTTGTCGTTCAGACCGACCGCGCGCAGACTTGGGTGGGAACGCAGGTTGACGAAGATCACACACCGGTTTCGCAAGTGCGGTTGAAGTTGAATGAGCGTGTCGCAGTCATCTCGAGCCTCATCATTGAAGAGCAAGACGGCGCGCAGACTTGGTATCAGATCGAGCCGCCGGCGGGCGAGTTTCGTTGGGTTCATCAAGACGATTTGCGTCAAGGTGGTCGCGCTTATCAAGCCCCGTCGCCAAACGCGATGGCGAATCGTCCGCAAGCACCCGCCAATGCGCCCATGAGTGGCTACATGCCACCCCTCAACAGCGCCACATCAACGGCGCATTCTCCGAATGGCGAAGAACTTCCAGCGCTGGAACTTGAGCCCGGGTTTGATCAGGGGCCGGGCAACGTCCCGAGCCAACCGGGAGGAACGTCACCAGAAGCCTCCCAATGGCGAGCCGCGCAACAGACCACACCGGTTCTGGGCTACGTGGAACCACAGCCGTGGCAAAATACCGGTCCAGGTGGCTTTCCGACACATCCTGCTGGGCACTCGACGAACCCAGGATCGAACTCGGCCAACGGTTCGCTGGTCCAACCCTTGACGGAGCAATCCGGGATGGGGCGTGGCTCACCTGACAATTCATCATTGGTTCGCGGAGCGAACCACGACAATCCATCGACGGTTCGCGGAGCGACGCCAGGTGACATGTGGGACGCCGCGGTCAATCAATTGCGACAGGACCCCATTGCCAACGCCGTGGCGAACGCTTCCCATCAATCCTTCGAACAACCTCCGAAGATGGAACCACCAACGATCAACAGCCCAGCGCCGGCAACGTTGCCGGACCCCCAGTGGGCTACGATGGATTGGAACCAAAAGTTGGCGTGGGTTCAAACTCGATTGAATCAAGACTCGGCACTTCCGACTCAGCAATGGAATCTCTTGCCATTGCTCGAGCACTGTCGAGCGCTCTGGTATGCCGCGCCTTCGACCGTTCAGCAAGAAGCGGCGGCGAGTCTCGGGAGACGTATCGAAGAACTCATGCAGTGGCAATACACGCGCGGGAACGCTAATGATCTGTCCGCGGCCAATCCCAACGATCCGTGGGCTGGCCAGCGTTGGGCATCGGCCGGTTCGTTTATTGGCTCGGGGGTTGCTGCCCCACCAGCCAATCCGGCCGCATCCGGTGCGTTGTCGAATAATGGATTTACACCGAGCGCGGCCAGTGCACCGAACGGCCCCGCGCCCAGTCCTCCGGCGAATACTGCTTACGACGCCGTGGGTTATTTGAAAGAGCTGTTGGTGGCTCGCGGACAACGATCCAACGAGTACGTGCTGCAAGACAACAACGGTCGCTCCATTTGCCACATTTCGGCGCAACCGGGCGTCAATCTCAATACGTTCTTGGATCAAAAAGTTGGTGTGATTGGCATCAAGGGCATCAACGGCAAACTCAATCTGCCGCATGTTAGCGTTGAGCGAATCTACCGCGTGCCGTAAGGTTGACGTGCCTCACGGTTCTAAACCTGTGATCACCTACTCGAAGCAATACAAAACTTCTTGACGTTGACCTTGAACTTGGGAGGCCACGCGAAGGAAGATCTGGTTCCCAGCGATGGCGGGACTGGGGAAGCTGTCGGTGCCAACCTTGTTTTCGATAACCAATTGGCAGGCGTCGACGCTGGGTTTGACGACATACAGCGAACCACTCTCGTTGGCACAATACAAGTGTCCGCCCGCATAAACGGGTGACGCGCTGACCGGACCGCGGAAGCGTTGTTTCCACAGTTCCGATCCATCGGCGGCGTTCCAACAAAATAGAATTCCATTGTCGGTCAAGGCATAGAGACAACCATCGATGACGATCATCGACTGTTCGTAGCATTTTTGGTTCACTGACCATTGGCGCTTCGGCGCGGTTCCCAATTCGATCGCCACGGTTTCGGATTGCGGATAACCGCCGCTGGCGAAGACTCGTTGTGCATCCCACACGGCCGTGCCGCAGGTTGCGGTGGCGGCTCCTTTGACTTCCCACAATTGCTTTCCATTGCTTGGGTCGTAGGAGACGATGCGTTGGCCACCGCTGATCAGTAATTGGTCGCGGCCCTGCAAATGAGCGATGGTCGGGCTGGAGAAGGTGATGTTTTCCGGTCGCTCGGTTTTCCAGACTTGTTGGCCGTCCGATCGTCGAAACGCTTGAATCGAACTAGGGCCGTCGTATTCTGCCGCCACGATCACCAGGTCTCGATACAAAACCGGTGAGGCCGCATAGCCGTACTCGTATTGCCGAGGTCGATAACGGCCCAAGTCCGCGCGCCAAACCACTTTGCCTTCCAAGTCCAAAGCCGACAGTTCGATCTTGTCGTGATGGTACACCGCCGCAAAGATCTTTTCGCCGTCGCAGGCCAAGGTTGGTGAAGCTTCGGTGTTCTTGGGATGATTCTGATCCGGGAAACCACCTTGGTTGATTTCGGTCTTCCAAACTTGTTCGCCCGTCGCTCGATCGAACGCCAAGACCAAATGTTGCTGTTGATCTTCGGTGGCCGTCAACAGAAAAATCCGATTGCCAACGACGATGGGCGAGCCATGTCCGCGGCCAGGTACCGATGCTTGCCACTTGGCTTTGGCGGGGTTCAGTTCCGTGGGCGGTGCGGCGCCTTCCGCGGCGTACCCGTTGCGTCCGGGCCCGCGCCACCAAGGCCAGTCTTGTTTCAGATCGAGTTTGGGAAACGACTCCACGTCCGATGGCAGGCCGACCGGAACCGCTTCGACGGTGGACGGGTCGGGCCGGCTGATGCGACTGGAGCCTTGGTCGTCGCAACCTTGGCAATTCGCGGTTAGTCCAAACAAAAGTGCACCGCACAAGAATGCTCGAAACAGAGAACTCCTGCGATCACCCATCGACTTGCGCGCCTTCGATATTGCAGTTTCGGAGCTTCGATTCTTCATCACATGCCTTTCAAGAGCCACCACTGCGATCGAGCCAAAGGAGAGGACGTTCGCAAACCAGAAGTTACGCCCCGATTGTAGTCCGTCGAACCGGCAGGCGACAAGTAAAGCAGAATCGCGTTTTAATAGCCTCTGGGGGGAAAGTGCCAGACTTTGTCCCAAGAGAAGACCCGTGGCCGGCCCTTTGCCGGGCAGTCAGAATTCCGAACCACAAGACACGACCATCGAGAGTCCGACCCCTTTTAGGACAAACCCTAGCTTCGGCAGGGTGGGCTCGGTAAAATGGGCGGACGGTGGGAGCCGTGCCTGAGGGCACTGGGCTGGTACTTTCGATCAAGACCCGATGAGAATAGTGACGTATGGCAGCAATGACTATTGATGGTTTCCAAACGATGACCTCGACCGGAATTGGCCAAGCGACGGGGTTGCTGGCGCAGGGGCCGCGTGGGGGCGGGGGCGTCGACATTTGGACGTTGGCGATCATTGCAGGCGTCGGTATTCTCGCGTTGATTGGGTTTGTCGTATTTTTGTTGGTCGTGAAATACATCGGCTTGTGGATTCAGGCCAAGACGTCTAACGCTCGGGTCTCCATGACCAGTCTGATTGGGATGGGGTTTCGTCAAGTGGACCCGCGAATCATCGTCAACGCGAAGATCATGGCGACTCAGGCTGGGTTGGATAGTTCCGAGCCCAACGGGGTGACCACCGCTCGGTTGGAAGCCCACTATTTGGCGGGTGGCCATGTGATGCGAGTGATTCAGGCGATCATTGCAGCGCAGCGCGCACGGATTGATCTGGGGTTCGATCGTGCAGCAGCGATCGACTTGGCCGGTCGAGATTGTTTGGATGCGGTGCAAACGAGCGTGAACCCGAAAGTGATCGATTGCCCTGATCAACGCAAAGGCAAAGATTTTTTGAGTGCTGTGGCCAAAAACGGTGTGGAACTGAAGGTTCGCGCTCGGGTGACGGTTCGGACCAACTTGGATCAGTTGATCGGCGGTGCCACGGAAGAAACCGTTATTGCTCGGGTTGGTGAAAGTATTGTATCGTCGATTGGTTCCAGCATTACGCATGGTGACGTGCTGGAGCGACCGGACACCATTTCGAAGGCCGTGTTGGCGCGGGGCTTGGATGCGCAGACAGCGTTCGAGATCGTTTCGATCGACATTGCCGACATCGAGGTGGGCGAAAACATCGGAGCTCGTTTGCAGGTGGATCAAGCCGAAGCCGATACCCGCGTGGCCCGCGCCAACGCCGAACGTCGCCGCGCGGAAGCGATTGCGATGGAACAAGAAATGAAGGCGGAAGTGGCACTTAATCAAGCGAAACTCATCAGTGCCGAAGCCCGCGTGCCGGAAGCCATGGCAGCGGCGTTTCGCGGTGGACGAATGCGAGTGAACTAAGCGATGGCAACGGCCTATTGGTTGCTGAAGTCCGAGCCAGAGACGTTTTCGATTCACGATTTGGAAAACGCCCCCAACCAAACGACGGATTGGGGCGGCGTGCGAAATTATCAAGCGCGAAACTCCATTCGCGACCAAATGAAACCGGGCGATCGTGTCTTGTTTTACCATTCGAATGCCGAACCCAGCGGTGTGGCGGGAATTGCCAAAGTGAGTTCCGCGCCTTACGCCGATGCAACGGCCTTGGACGCGAACGACCCTTATTTCGATCCGAAGAGTCGGGCCGAAAACCCGACTTGGTACGCGGTCGATATCGAATGGGTCCAAACATTTACGTCCGTGGTGCCGCTGGAGCGATTGAAGGCGGACCCCGAGCTTGCCGGCATGGAAGTGTTGCGCAAAGGTTCTCGCTTGAGCGTTCAAGCAGTTTCTAAGCTGCATTTTGACCGGGTGCTGAAGTTGGCCAAATTGGTGGCTCGCGGATTGTGAACGGTTTTCCGTTTCTGGAAGTACTATCCCATGCCGAGTGACTCCCCAAGAAGTGCCCCGTCAGTGCCGCGTCGCCTTCGTGTTCGGGACGTCGTTGTTTTGGCGGTGATCGTGTTTCTGGGGATCGGCTCGTTCATGTACCAGTGGGTCCAGAGTTTCTACCAAGAGCGACAGGAAACCGATTCGGAGTCGATTGCTCGGATGCGGGATGATTTCGCGAAAGCCAATCAGGTCCCTCCATTTCGTACCGTCAATTTCCAGAATTTGTCGCTGCCCGCGGTTTTTTTTCGCTCGGGCCCGCAAGACACGATTCGAATCTCGAACTTGGGCCACGTGTGTTCCATTGTGGATATTGACATCGAAAATGGCTACTTTGTGTGCCTGCCAACTCGGCAGGCTCTATCGGAGTTCGAATGGACCAACATTCGCTTTTGCCACCATTTGACTTTGATGGGCAATCCCAATGTGGACGAGATCGAAAGGAAGCTGTTGTCGCTGCCCGCGTTTGCTCCTCTGTCCGACTTGGCCAAACCCTTGGGCGAGCCCCAATCCGATGGTCCCTATCAGTTCACCGATTTGCAGCTAGTGCCGGTTGGAGAGGGTTGGACATTGAACGGAAACGTCACCAGCACGGCGGAGAGTACTCCCAAACAATCCATTTTTCGTTTCGAAATATTCCAAGGCGAGAGCATGGGTTTCGGCCGTGTCTCGGTGGAGTCACTTGTGACCGGGCAACCGCAGGCCTTTACGAGCAGTTTGCCCAATAACTTCGCAGGTCAGATTCAATCGACCGACTCGTTACGCGTCAAAATCGTGCTCGAAGTTGCCGCAGATCGCAATTACCGCAACTGATAGCAAGCGGCGCAAAACGCTCTTGTTCGCGAACGCGCGATTTTGCTAAGGTCCGCCCTCGGCGATTCTAATTTTTTTCGTGCGAGAGGAAATCCTCATGTTGGTTTTGCGACAATGCTGCCGCGTCGGAGTGGTCTTGTGGTTCGTCTTGTGGACGGTCCAGGCCTCGGCGCAATCCCCGTTTCGCAACCTGCTGTCGGGATCCAAGCCGCAAGAGCAAACGACGGAAGCAGCGCCGGCCTCGCCCCGCTTGTTAAGTCGGCTCGCCAGCCCATTTCGTCGAGTCAACCACGAAGAGGCAGAAACGGGTTATCAGCTGGAAATGACCGATGGTCCATGGCTGATCATGTGCGCGTCGTTTCTAGGAGAAGGTCGACATCAGGCGGAAGCCTTGTGCAAAGAACTGCGCTCGATCGGTTTCAAGGCCTATCTTTACGAGCACACCTTCGATTACACCAACGAAATTCAAGGCTTGGGCTATTCGGTGGCGAAATCGGAAGGTCTCGTGGATCAATACGACCTGACTCCGGCCAAAATGCGAGCCGCCAATCCGGTGCGAATTGAAGATGTTTCGGTTTTGGTCGGTCACTTCTCGACCGCCGAAGATCCCCAAGCCGAAAAGATGCTCGAGCAGATCAAGCGTTTGTTCCCGAAGTCGCTACACGTGTCCGAAAACAGCCGCTCGTTTCAACGCATGAGTGTCTATCGCGAATGGGTTCGCGCGGTTTCGAAGGATGAAGCCCCCAACAAGAAACTGGGGCCAATGCGGGGCGCTTTTGTGGTCCCCAATCCGCTGTTGCCGGACGACTTCTTCGAACGACAAGTCGTGGATCCGATCGTGATCAAGATGAACAAAGGCAACAAGTACAGCCTGTTGGATAACCCCAAGAACTACACGGTTAAAGTGGCCACCTTCAACGGCGACACCACGTTTGACCAAAATGAAATTGAAACCAAGACCCAGGAGTTCAACAACCTGCTGCGCAGCGGCAAAGGCCTCACGGAAAGCAAGTTGATGGAGGCCGAGTCCAATGCCAATTACTTGGCAGACTTGCTGCGTCGCGAGGGCTTCGAAGCGTATTCGTATCACGATCGCGACTCAAGTATCGTGTGTGTGGGTTCGTTTGATTGGGTCGTCAAAGACCCCGACTCTCCCAATCCCACGATCAATCCCGCCAGCCAAGAGGTTGTCGACAAGTTCAAAGCCAAGGTCGTCGACAACATTCCGGGTGTCGCGCCGTTTTATCAACCACGGACCGTCAAAGGACCCGACAAAGGTCGCGAGACCAAGAACCTGTCCTTTGACTTGATCCCTGTCCCCGTCGCTGTACCTCGCATCCGATAGCGGGCTAGAAACTGCTGCGGATTTCTTGGATCAAACGTTCGAGTTCCGCTTTGCGTTTGGGCGATTCGAGCATGCCGATGGCCTTGTTCTCACTCAGCAGGGCCGCGCGGTCTTTGCCCTGTTGCCGCAAGAAGATGGCCTTGTGCACCAAAGCTTTGGCCCGCAAATCTGCCGGGAGACGTTCGTTGGCGGCGAAGCCTTCCAGTTCCGCAATGGCCGGGTCTTGTTGCCCCGCTTCAAACAAGAGATCGGCTTTGGCAGCGACCAACTCCCAACGCAGATCGGGAATGTCGACGGCATTCGCCGAGCCTTGATCGTAACTTAACAACGCTTGCTCGACTTGTTTCTGCGATTGTTGCCAATCTCCACGAGCCAAGAAGAGTCGCGCTGACTTCGGCCGAGCCTGCAGAGCGGTGTCTAACGTCGCAATGGCTTGCGTTTGATCCGCTTGCCCCAACAAAAGATAGAACTTGCGAACGATGACTCGCTGCCAAGCATCGTCATCTTCCGCGTACAACTCGGCCAAACGATCCAGAGAGCGGATCGCCTCCGGCAAACGTCCGGACTTGCGTTCCAAGTCGACACGAATCTGCAGGACGCTCGACTCCAACTGCGGGGTCATCGGCACTTCGACCAGCATGGTGTCGATCAAACCCAAGACATCTTCGGGTGATCGCAATCGGACCAACATCAACAAGTCCGCCAGAATCGCTTTGCGTTGCTCGGCATCCAAGTCGCCGCGATATTTTTCACGCAGACCCAGTTGATGAGCCGCATCCAATTCAAGAATCATTTCGACCAAATCTTTATAGTGGGTCTGGCCGATGGTCAGATCCAATGCCTCCAAGGCTTGGTCCAGCAAACGACCGCGTTCAGCGCCTTCCGCGGCCATCGCTTGTTGTTGCAGTTGATCAAAGCGAGCTTTGGCGGCCAAACGCTGTTGCAATTGCTCCAAGAACACGGGTGGCCCGCCGGCCGTGTATCCCATGAATCCAAACGGACGCTCTTGCGAATCCAACAAGACGAGAGTCGGGAACCCATCCACGCCCAACCGCTTCATCCACTCTTGGTTCTTCTCCATCAACTTGGCTGGCACCAACAATTGGTTCTGGGGAAAGTCCAGCTTCACGAGATGAAAATGTTTGACGGCTTCTTGTAGGAAGGCCGCTTGAGATAACACTTCGTTTTCCAACCGAATACAGGGTGGACACCAATCACTGCCCGTGAAATCTAGCAGCAAATGTTTGCCGTCTTTTTTTGCCGCTGCCAGCGCCACGTCAATGTCTGTTTCCCAGTCATCTTGCATGACAGCCTGACCGGCTGCCGGAGCGTCCTCAAGTTCCTGCGGCACACAGACCCCCAACGCAACGCCACCGTGGTCGACCATACTGACCTGTGGAACACAAAGTCCCACGAAGATCGCCAGGATTTTGATCGACGGGCAAGCCGCGGCAAACACACGCAACAATGGCAACATTTCAGAACTCAAACTTTTCTTCACGGGAGTTTTCTATTCTCGGGTCGGGCAAGGCGCCGCATCCTGCGATTGGACTCCGTGCCTGCGACTACTCGGCGGACCGAAAGCGATTCGTCTTCAAGTGTAAGTCAACACCAAGGGCTGGTCCAGAATTCCAAACAAAATTAGCCAGCACAAGTTGACAAACCACCGGAAACCTAGGGTGATTGGCTAAATCCCAGCGAATCGCTCAATTCTCGCAGTCGTTTGGCTGGAATCTTGAGCACTTTGCGATCGTAAGTCATCAATCCGTTGATCTCACCTTCCACGTCCGTGGTTTGGGTATAAACCCCGGCGGCAATGCCTTGTTTCCGTAATTCGCTGAGACGTCGCAGCGATTCTTGGTATCGTTCCAAGTACTCGTCCGCGTTTTTGGGCAACCCGCCATAACCCCAATTGTCCATCTCGGGATTCCACAAATGGCCACGAATGGGCAAGCCATGTCCGCCAAATTCCCCAACAACCATCACAAAGTCGCGGTCGCGGTTGGGCTCAAACGGAAATCCGGGATGGGGGTATTCATGATGATCAACGACATCGCCCACGGGCCAAAAATTTCCTCCACTGGCAATATTGATCAAGCGACTCGGATCGCGTTGTTTCACCCAGTCGCCGACTTCCGTCGTGCGGTGCTGGCCCCAAGCCTCGTTGAACGGAACCCAGACGACGATGCTGGGATGGTTCTCCAAGAGCGAGATCATGCGATCCAATTCGGTTAGATATTGTTGGTGATCCTCCACCGGCCAATCGGCATCGGTGGGGCGAGGATCAAGACGAGTCCATGGCGGGCCGGGACCTCCGCTGACTTGATCTTGCCAAACCAACATTCCAACGCGATCGCAGTACTCGTAGAAGCGACGCGGTTCCACTTTGATATGCTTGCGAATCATGTTGAAGCCAGCTTCCTTCAAATAATCCACGTCAAAACGCATGGCTTCGTCCGACGGAGGCGTAAGCAGTCCATCCGGCCACCAGCCTTGGTCCAACGGCCCCCAATGAAACAGCGGCTCCCCGTTGAGTGTCATCCGCCAATGACCGTTTTCATCGCGCTGTTTGCCCACCGACCGAATTCCGACATAACTTTGAACTTGGTCCGCCACACTCTGGTCAGGATTGAGGAGTTCGATCTTGAGGTCGTACAAGAAAGGATCGGTTGGCGACCACAACCGCGCTTGAGGGACCTGCAGGACCAATGGGAGGCCGGCCGTTGAGGATTCCGAACTCACGGTTTGGGCTCCAGCCCGCAATTCGAAACGCACCACGGCTTCGTGGGCGCGGTTGCCAACCAGTCGTGGCGTCACGGTCACCGTTCCCGCAACCGCGTCCGTATGGATCAAACAATCGCGAACGTAGGTCTCCGGTACCGACTCGAGCCACACCGTTTGCCAAATGCCCGAGACTTGCGTGTACCAAATGCCATTGGGGTCCAGCACTTGTTTGCCGCGCAGTTGCATCATCTCGGTTCGGTCGGTAACACGAACGATGATCTCGTTTTCACCGGCCTGAATGGCCGTGGTGATGTCCACACTAAATGGCGTATGCCCACCGCGATGACTGCCGACCGCTTTTGCATTGACGAAGACTTGGCACTCGTAATCCACGGCTTCGAAGTTCAGCAAAGTGCGTTGACCGGGTTGCGGATCATAGTTCAACGTACGGCGATACCACAGACACTGATTCGGTTTGAGCAAACGCTGGACACCCGACAAAGCGGACTCCAGCGCAAACGGAACCACGATCGTACCTTCCCAAGAAGCGGGAGCGTCCGTCTGGTGATCTGGGGTGATGCGATATTGCCAAGGTCCGTTGAGATTCACCCAGTTGCCGCGGGCAAAAGCCGGTCGCGGGTACTCGGGCCAGGGTTGGTCTTTGTCCAGGGACTCGCCCCATGGCGTCATTAGTTCGGATTTGAAAGGAACGTCCGCTCGTTGTACGGGTAGCAACTCCGGTGGAGCGGCCGCGTCGATCAGATGGGCATCGATGTACTGCCCGCCGCCGGTCTGGCGGCAATGGACTGCGACGAGATTCTTGCCGGCTTGCGCCAAGGCGGATTGCTCGGGTCCCAATTCGATGATTTGGTAATTGGTGGTGTAGCCGGCAAGCTCCGCGACGAGTGACCCGTTCAAATAGATCTTGGCGTCTTCATCATGATGCACCAGCAATGCGAGTCGCTTCGGAACGGTGGTTAGCGTGATGTTCCGGCGCAACCAAATCTCCTTGGTGTTCCAGACCGTGCCGATCCGAGCCGCCGGCGTCCCCGGTGTGCCAAACCCGCCCATCGCTTCCGTCCACGACCGATCCGCAAAATCCAACTTCATCCAATCGTCGGCTGGAGTTTCGAGGGTGTATCGCCAACCTCCATCGTCGACTCTCGCGGCGTCTTGGCCGGAGCTGGTGCTTGTTCCAATTTGCAGAATGCCAAGCATCATCGCCACGGCCAATAACCGAACGAGTACAACGACCGACGGCGGTCTGGTGACGAGCTTTAGTCTGGTCCACATGTCTTTATATCCGAAGCAAAGGGATGAAACCGACTCCCGTTAAGACCATATTGGCGGAGGCCTCCCTTGGTCTTCGACAGTTTCGACGACAGGTTGCCCGATGGTGCCGGCGCCATGACGGATTTCGTTCGTTGAATTTGTGTCGGCCTTTCAGGCCTTTTAGCAAAGTGGGTCGTTCTCCAACCGGGGCCTCGCGACCCCGGCAGAGGCTGTGGCGGCCTTTCAGGCCGTTCTGATCGAGGCGTACGCCGAACCGGTCACTCGCTCACACCAGCAAAGGTTTTTTCGGCCCTTTTGGGCCGATCTTCCCGCGGGAAATATCGTGCCCACCGGCAGAGGTTGTTTCGGTCCCTTCGGGCCGGTTCTCCCGCGGGAAACATCCTTCACAACGTAGCGATGGTGCCCCGAGCCCCGAGTGGTCTTGCGAGAATTTACGCTCGCTTGGTTGCCACCGGTAGTTGATCGATTTTGGCTGCGAGAATGAAGTCGTTTTCGCTGAGTCCGTCAATCGCATGCGTCCACAGCTCAATCGTGACATGTCGATAACCCACCAAGTGCAAATCGGGATGGTGGCCATCTTCTTCGGCCAGTTTGGTGATTTCGTTGAAGAACCGCATGGCTTCCACGAAATTCGTAACCGTCCATTGTTTGGCGATCCGCTTATGATCGGCCGTCAAGTTCCAGCCGACAAGTTGTTGTAATTGGCGTTGGCTAAAGTCCAGCGGACAGGGCTCGACGCCGCCTTCGCAGGGCAGGCACTTTTTACGAGTCAGTTCTTGAGCCGAAACGGTTTCCACGATGATTTCCTTTGCGAAATAGGTTCTGGAACACCGAGCGATTTTTCGCCTGGAGGAGCGTGCGGAGGACGACGCTGGGTATCTCCAAGGTTTTATGCTCCCAACCCCCATTCGTCCACCCGCCCAAACTTCGACAAACCGCCGTGTCGTCGTTGCTTTCGCGCCGCGAATTCGCCAACCATTGTTTTTGCCGGCGTGTATTTCTCGTGATGCCGGGTCGTTCGAGCGGGCTGAGCAGCGCTCTGGAACTTTGTTAAGCTGTTTGATGGGATCACTCGGCCGTCGCAAGAAAGAAAATATGGGTTCGGCTACCAACAGCGAGACGCTCACGACTTTGTTGTTCGACATTGATGGCACGCTGTTGATTTCGCAGCGGGCGGGAGGGCGAGCGATCGATACCGTGTTCGAACAAGTCTTCGGGCGGCGCCGTTCGATCGAACTTCGCTTGCACGGAAGAACCGATCGCGGGATCTTGACCGAACTGTTTAACGCCGAAGGTCGAGAGTTAACCGATGCTGAATTCGCCGCCTTTATCGACAGTTATCTGCGCGAACTGGATCAGAACCTCCACCAACAGCCGGCGACGGTCTTGCCGGGCGTTACACAGCTCCTCCCCTGGTTGGCCGAACATCCGCAAGTCGCGCTCGGACTCTTGACGGGCAATGTTCGCCAAGGAGCGCAGACCAAGCTGCGCCATACCGGGTTGGAGCATTTCTTTGCGTTCGGCGGTTTCGGAGATGCTCATGCTCACCGCGATGACGTGGCTCGCGAGGCGGCCCATGCGGCTCAGTCGCATTTGCAGCATCGATTCTGCCCCCAATCGGTCGTTGTGATCGGCGACACGGTGCACGACATCACGTGCGGCAAAGCGATCGGGGCCAAAACTCTGGCGGTACTGACGGGCGGCGCCCAAAGAGAAGAGTTGGCGGCTGCCCAACCGGACTGGATTTGCACGGATTTGCGCCAGGGATTCTCGATCCTCCAGCACTTACTCGGCTGAGAGTCGCCTGTTAGAATGCAAGGCGATGGCCCAGCGACACACCCTATTCAACTTCCAGCAACGAGCATAGTGATGAGCGAGCGAGAACTACACGTGGATGACGATTGGAAATCGCGAGCTCAGGCGGAAAAAGAAGCCGCGTCGGCTCAATCTCACGATGAAGAGGACATGGGCTTCCCGCCTGCGTCGATTCCGCTGCTGATCAACACCTTGGCCATGCAAGTACTGTCGGCTTTGGGACAAATTCCGGACCCGCAAACCGGCAAGGCCATGATCTACAAACCGTTGGCCCAGCATCTGATCGATATGTTGGGAGTCCTGGAAGAGAAGACCAAGGGCAACTTGTCGGCGGACGAACAAGAGATGTTGACCGACGTGTTGACGCAGCTGCGAATTTTATTTGTGCAAACGCCCGATCCGCCGGTCCACGGCTCCGGGTTGCAGTTGCCTCCCGATGCGAAACCGTCGGGCTCGAGCATAGTTCTGCCGTAAACGAATGCGGCTTTGAGCACAATGGACGGATTGAACCCATCTCAGCGGGAAGCGGCTCATACGCTGCGCGGACCGCTTTTGGTTTTGGCGGGCGCCGGAACCGGTAAAACTCGTGTGGTCACGGTGCGGATCGGACTGCTGATCAAGTCGGGCATTGCGGCCGAACGTATCTTGGCCGTGACGTTTACCAACAAAGCCGCCAACGAAATGCGCGAACGTGTTCAGGCGCAAATTGGCAAGCGAAAAGCCAAGCCGTTGGTGGCGACGTTTCACTCGCTGTGCGTGCGGATTCTGCGGCGGCAGATCACCGCACTTGGTTATCCGGCGAAGTTCGCCATCTACACTCGGTCGGACCAAGAAAGCGTGATCACGGCCGTGATGAAAGAGATTCGTGTCCGCGACGCGTCCCTCAAGCCGGCCGACCTGTTGTTCCAAATCGGCAGCTGGAAGTCGCGGGCTCTGTCCCCCGAACAAGCCGCCATCTCGGCTCAGTCCGACAAAGAGCATCTGGCCGCGTCCGTCTATCGGCGCTACCAGCGCGAACTAAAGAATCGCGGCGTGGTCGATTTTGATGACTTGTTGCTGTTGACCGAAAAGCTGTTCCGAGAACATCCCGCGATCTTGGAACAGGAAGCCGCGCAGTTCGATCACCTGCTAATCGACGAATACCAAGACACCAACCAATCGCAATATCGGATCGCCAAGGCGTTGGTCGCAAAACATCGCAACCTGTGCGTTGTGGGTGACGACGATCAATCGATCTATGCTTGGCGTGGCGCCGAAGTGCAGCACATCTTGCGTTTCCACCACGATTGGCCGGATGCCAAGGTCGTTCGCTTGGAGATGAACTATCGTTCCACCGGGCCGATTATCGAATGGTCCAACCGTTTGATTGACTTTAATGTTGTGCGACATGGCAAAGTCTTGCAAGCCGCCCGGCCAACCGGTCCGCCTCCCGAAATCCATCAATACAAAGATGAGACCAAAGAGGCGCAAGATGTTGTGTTCCATATCTCGCAGCGATTGCAAACACCGGGTGTCGAACCCAACCACATTGCAGTGTTGTTTCGCACGAACGAACAGCCCCGTGTCTTTGAAACCGAATTTCGCAAACGTGGCATCCCGTATATCTTGATCGGAACCCAATCGTTCTTTGATCGTCGGGAAGTCAAGGATCTGCTCAGCTATTTGCAGGTGTTGGTCACGCCCGGTGACGAGGTGGCGTTGCTGCGAATCATCAACAGCCCAAAACGCGGCATTGGCAGCAGCGTCGTGGAAAAACTTCGCGACGCCGCCGTTCGTTCAGGTCGAGATACTTGGGAAGTAATGAACGATCCGGCCGCGTGCCCGGATCTGAAACCAGCCGCTCGCCAAGCAGTGTTTAGCTTTTGTGAATTGATTCGCGAGTTGCAAAGTCAGATGGGCCAAATGACGGTTCGACCTTTGCTGGAACTGTTGGTGCAGCGAGTTGGCTTTCGCATGTACTTGGAAAGTTTGTACACCGAACCCGACGAATTGGAAACACGCTGGAACAACGTCGCGGGGGTGATCAACGCCGCGGCCGAGTTCGACCGCGACAACGGCGGGCAAGGCACCTTGGTGGATTTCCTCAGCGAACTCACGATCGGCGATCGCGACGCCCAAAACGATAAAGAGAAACAACTCCAACGTCGGGGCGTTGTGCTCATGACGTTGCACAGTGCCAAAGGGCTGGAGTTTCATGAAGTCTACATGGTTGGAATGGAAGAGGGCATTTTGCCGCACAAACGTAGCTTGGAGACCGAAGAGGCTATCGCCGAGGAACGGCGGCTGTGCTACGTTGGAATGACCCGGGCCCAGCTGCGGCTCACCTTGTCGCTACCGCTGAGCCGGAAAAAGTGGGGCCGTGATGTGCCCACCGTGCCGAGCCGTTTTTTGTACGAAATGATTGGCAAAGCCGAAAACCCCAAGCACCTGCACCGCAAGAAATAGAGTAACCGTTCACGCCCTCAGCCGGGAGCGTTGGTTAACCGCGTGGCCAGCGCGAATTTGGCGGATTTCAACGTCGCCATAAATAGCCGTTCGAACGGCCAAATTTGCGGCGGCCCGCGTTTGGCCGTGAATGGGTACAAAATAAACGATTGACGACGCCCAGTCGTACGGAGGCGTCCCCCATTTTTTTCGAGTTGGAAACAGTTGCAAACAGGAGCAAACCATGGCGCAGAAGATTCTGATGTTGGTCGGTGACTTCGTAGAAGACTACGAAGCAATGGTCCCCTATCAAATGTTGTTGATGGTTGGCTACGACGTCAAAACGGTTTGCCCAGGTAAGAAAGCGGGCGATGTCGTCGCGACCGCCATTCATGATTTCCAAGGCCATCAAACGTACTTGGAGAAACCCGGACACAACTTTCACATCAACTACGACTTCAATCAGGTCCAGGTTGCGGACTTCGCGGGCTTGGTGATCCCTGGTGGAAGAGCGCCGGAATACTTGCGACTCAACGCGCGAGTTCTGGAGATCGTTCGCGAGTTTCACGCGGCCAAGAAGCCACTGGCGGCGATTTGCCATGGTCCCCAGATTCTAGCCGCCGCGGGGATCTTGAGTGGTGTGGCTTGTTCGGCCTATCCCGCCGTATTGCCCGAAGTCACGCTGGCCGGTGGTCAACCCATTTCGCCGAACGACACCTACACGGACGCGCACGTCACGGGCAATCTGGTTAGCGCTCCTGCTTGGCCCGCGCATCCCGCCTGGATGCGAAAGTTCGTCGAGTTGTTGGGCGCCAAAATTTCGATTTGAGTTGGCCGTTTGCCAAGGTCGCTTCAATCCAACTTGTTCTTAGGAGTTTGTGGCCATGTCTTCAGTCGCGTCGCCAAACCAGATCGTCGATCGCGTGACGTTGCAGAACCAGCTGTTCGGAAAACTCTCCGAGATGTTCGCTGCGGAAGTGCCGCTGTACGACAAGTCCTTGGTCGTGAACCAAGTCTGCAATCGCGCGATCTGCGATCTGTTTACGTTGCTTTATCCCGATTTCCAAATCGACGACGCCGCGATCGTAGAAACCAGCGGCGAGCGGCACGGCGCAATTCGCATCGGTCGACGCGACGAGTATCGCTGGATGGGCCGATTGTTCGCGTGCTTTGCGATGGAGCCGCACAACTATTACGACATGTCCAGCATCGGGGCCAAAAGTCAGCCGATTATTGCCACCGCGTTTCGGTCGCGTTTTAATCCAGAACATCGCGTCTTCTGTTCATTGTTGCTTACCGATTTTTTTGATGCGCGGACCCGCTCCCGAATCGAAGATTTAGTCAGCCGCCGTCAAGTCGTTTCGCCGGAAGCGCAAGTCTTGATCGAACGCTCGGAGCGAAATGGTGGCCTCACCGAATCCGAAGCGAAGGCGCTGATCCAGGAGTGCACGACACGGATTTTCAAATGGACAGGCGAAGCGTACGACTTCGATCTCTATCGCGAACTGTGCGATGCCGGACTCAAAATTGCCGCCGACATTGCTTGCTTTCAGGCTCACCATCTGAATCACTTGACGCCCAACACGTTCGGAATCGATGTCTACACCAGCGCCATGAAATTTTGCTTGGGTGAGATCCTTACGGAACAGCTGCAACAACGGCTCGCACTTGCTTTCGAACGTTTGGCCCGGCAAACGGATCATCACGCGTTGCGATTGTTGTTCCGCAGCGTCCCGCTGGAGACGTGCGTGGGTCTGGTGCGGCGGCCTCCGACGCCCGGAGAAGTCCAAGCCGTGGTTGACGGTTTGGTAGGCCGATTGGCTCAGCCGGATTTGGTGTTGACGCGGTTGAATCATTCGGGATTCAAAGATGCGACGGAAGGCCCGAGCCAGGATACACCGGTGTTGCTGCGCCAAGACGCGTATAAAGCGTTGTCGGAGCCGGTCACGTTCCACAACTCCGACGGCAAGTCCGTCGCGGCTTCGCATACGGCCCGCTTTGGCGAAATCGAACAACGCTCGTATGCGACAACGCCGGCCGGACGGCAATTGTACGACGTGTGCTTGGCCGAAGCAGAACGGCGGTTGAGTCAAAGCCAACTTCCGCGCAGTGATTGGCGCGGGCGGGAAGATCTCTATGCGTCTGCGTTTGCCGCATTTCCGAAGACACTGCCCGAGTTATACGAACAAGGTTTGGTTTACGTTCGTTATGGAGCAACCGCCGCCGGACGGCAAGCGGCCGGAAGCATTCAAACGACCGATCTCCGAGAGTTGCTACGCTTGGGCTACATCAGCTATGAAGGTCAGCGCTATGAAGATTTTCTGCCGATCTCGGCGGCGGGCATTTTTGCGTCGAACTTGAATCAATACGGCACGGCGTCGACGGCCGACACGCGGCCGGTCTATCATCAAGCCGATTTGGAAGCGATCTTGGGTCGTCCCATCATCGATGCCAACGCCCAATATGCGTCGATCGAATCGGAGTCACTGGCGGAAGCCTATCGTCACTTGCAAGTTGCCCAGCGGATAGCCTGATCGGCCAGCGATTGACGGCGGAAGAGTCTTTGCCAGTAGCAATCTAAGGCCTTGCCATTCGCCTTCGTTGAACGGCATCGCGTTTAACTGCGACGGTTGACTGAGTAATAAAGTATATCTACATTTTGACTGAGGGAAACCCGAGAAAATACCCAGCTATCCCGCGCTGAGTGAGGATAATAACAAGTTATCCGACTGAGCATCCTTCCTATACGAGAGCCAAATGAGATTACTAATCGCGATGGCGTTCGCCGCTTTGGCTTGCACATGCTCGTTTGGCCAGGAGCATCCGCTCGATGAGTTGACGGTGACCTCAACGCGATTCAAGTGCTTGTCTGGATTTGCCGAGGTTACGTATGGGTACAGACGGGGAACATCCAATATTGCTGAGACAAAACTTGAGTTCGTTGTTATCCAGACGGATAAGCACAGCTCGCGTTTTAAGACAATCTTTCACTTGAGCAGCAAGGTAGACGACGTCACGCCGCCTGCGTACCTTGCCATGGAGGAGAACACCGTCGATCTGCCCAACAAAAACCAAATGCATTCGTTCATGGAGGGACGATATTTGCAAACCGACACTGATGTTACGCTCGCTGAAATCCGCGCATGGATTGACCAGCCTGACATACTTGCGACCGTTGATTCATTGCTTGACTACCAAGCCAAAACGCGAGCTGGCAAACAGAAAAGCGGCGGATAACCAAGCATTGGACGCGGAACCGCAGATCGCGTCGTTTCTGAAGTCATTGTTGATTGGCCGCCGCCCGGTTACCTTGGTCGTTCGGCAGACCTGATCGAGTTAGTCTTTGGTTCTTGAATGTCAGCGAAATTGACATCGCTTGACGGGTGTCTTATACTCAGCCGCGAGCGGTCGGACTGGATAACAGTGGTTGATCCAGATCGTTGCGCTGCGGCTGAGTCGGTCGCCTAACGCGATCGGTTAGGGGTGCTGGTTCCGAGTCGAAAGCAGCTCAGCCAAACACTTCGTTCAACTGGAACAGCGGAGTGTTCTTTAGGTGCTGGTATCAACGGTTTGAAGGATTCACCATTCATTCAAGCTGCGCACCTTCAGTCCGCCGTCCAGTTAACTACATCGTTCGGCGATCAACCGCAAACCACAATGAACCATAAGGCCACCGCGCGCTCGCCGGCTGTCTTGGTTCCAGCGCCCTGGCCAGTTCGTTTACCTTAATCGTTACGCAAAGGCATAGCGGTCAAACATTATGGCGACGGTGACACTTCCAGATGTGTTGGCAGAGAAACACGCATATGCTCGTGTAATGTTGGCGTGCGGATTTCTGGAGGGGACGATCAAGGCGATTGACGGGGTCGATGCCATTCCCTCAATTGGCGAACGGATCCAGGCTCAAGAACATGTTCTAGGGCTTGAACTGCTTAAGAAGGTGAACTTTGCGATTGGTGTACGTAACAAAGTTCACCGTAACGAAATGCCAAGTGAAGAGGAGCTGACATCCGCATTCAAATACATGCTTGAAGCGATTGAACGCCACGTTCCCTTCCTTAACGAGACCGACAAAAAACGATTGCTAGGTTCACACTATAGGTCGCCAGCGCCGCCCGGTTCCGTTTCAGAGCCGAAGAAGAGAAAACGGAAGAAGCGTTGGGATGGTTTATCGGAGCGCACATTATTGGCAATACGGGTTCTTGCCGGTGGAGTGGACGGCTACGAGACGGCAAGCGCCTCCGTCAATGAAGTCGGAGAAATCGTAACATGGCATACCTCAACTGAAATCGCCGACATGTTTGGCATCCGCGATCGCATTGTTGTTGAGTATCTCGACGTCGTGTGGAATGGTTCATTCCGTCAGAAAAACCCAGTGGATCGACGCCGAAATTCGATCGAGACTATTACAGCTGTGCGGAAAAAAAGTGCCGCTAGTTTGTACAGACGCGGTCAATCGCTTATGGAGGCGATCTTTGTCGCATTGGATCACGAGGGACGTATATCACGACCGTTTGTTGAGTATTGGGCAAAGCGGCCCGAAGAACTGGAACTCGAAGCGATCAAGACTGAAGAACGTCGGTTTCGTGCCGAAAAATTGGCAAAGAAGGGCCCATCGGCATCAAACGCTGTGCCCCCACAACAATCGAGCATCCCCGAACAAAACGGCAATGCAACTTCACCTGAACCAAAAAAGCCTTGGTGGCGACTCTGGTGAACAATCCCCAACAAGCGGTTCAACCGGAGTTGTCGCTTACGGTTTCCCACATGGCAAGTTGACTCGCGGCAACCCGGATAACCTGGTCGTTATGCTGCAACGCTGGACGCTGATCGAATATGAAACGTGAAGCCGCAAAAGAAGTATTTCGTCGTCGGGCCGTTGTACTTGAGATCGGTGGTTTCCGTCCGCCTGACGATCAGCTTACGTGCTGGTTTGGCCGCGTGAACTTCGGCGCTGATGGCGAAGCTTGGCCCACCACCGATGGTCGACCGATGCACGCGTTGTGTCAGATCAATCTAACTGAGATTCCGTTTCGCCCTCCGCGTCTTGAAGACGTTGACTTTATCACTGTGTTCGTCGGTCCAAACGAACTGCCGAACTACAATTCAAACGGCACCAATTGGTGTCTGCGCGCTTATTCGTCGCTCGGCTCTCTCAAACCACTTGCCTCGGTCGAAACCGGCACACACATCAAGCCGTTTCCGATGCGATCGCGAATCGTCGAGGAAGACTACCCGAATTGGGAAGATGTCAATGTGAAACTAGACGAAGATGTCGCAGACAATTACTACGACCACTTTGATAACGGGAGCGGTCTGAAACTTGGCGGCTGGCCGAATCTGGTTCAATCAGAGATCTTCTGGGCACCGTGGAACAATCATCCGGCTTCGCCACAAAACGTGTTCCAAATCGACACCACTGAAAAGGGCAACTGAATGTGGGGCGATAATGGTGTCAGCTACTTTGGTCGCGGCACTTCGCACGGTCATGAAGATGAATGGGCGTGCGAATGGCAATGCTATTGATACAGAAAGCAGCATAACAAAGCGTTGCACGCGGCGCCGCGGGCCTAGCTGGTTCTGAAATCCAAGTCGCTCGCTGCGGCCGCTCGGGCTGGGTGATTGCCGCCGTTCGTCCATTAACGGAGATAGCCACTGGACGCCGTGCTTGAACGACTCACAAACCTCGCATTGAAACAATTCGTTGAGGCACTATGTGACAATCGTGGCCACGAATGGAGTCCATCGCATGGTACGCCACCTTCAAGAGCGTACATCGAGCGAAAAGAGTACGCGACGGAACTATGGGGCGCGAAAACAACAATCGCGGCCTGGTCCATTGAAGACTACGACTCGGTCTCCGAAATCGAGCCTATCACGAAATGGGACAAACCAATCCCTAGTGGAATGTTCTTTCATTGCCTTGTCGGATACTGGGGTGTTTCTGATGATCTGAAACGAATCTCAATAAACTGGCAGACTGGTCCGAGATTTGGACGTGGATTTGTCTACCCAGTTCTTGTGTCGCCAACAGGAATACTCTACCTTGGTGATCGCAGAATAACTTGGGTTTCTTGATGTCTCAGGGCACCGCGAGACCGAGAGGACGAACAAAGAAATACACGCGAGTTGCGGGTCGCGCGTTCCCTGATGGTGAATCACTTGGCCGCAACAGCGTGATTTCAAACGTTCGCAGAGTGAAGGCAGGACCAAGCGTAGAACTCGATGTCAAATCCTTCCGGACACTTTCATCACGACGCCAGCAATCGGCTGACGTACGAAGTATTTGATCTGGATTCCAGCAGGTACGCTATGACATGCGATCGCATCGTCAATAAGTTCGGCTTGAGCCCTGCGGGCGAACTGATTGTCGGCCTCGATGAGATGTTCCGCGATTATACGGACGGCAAGAATGTGATCGGTCTGGAATGGGACAACTGGTCGGGATTCATTGTCGTGGCGAAGAATGCAGATGCGGAAGCCTTGGTTCGATCAATCGCAAAATTTCTCGGTAGCGAATAGCGTGAAATAGGGCGAACCATCCAATGCAACCGAGCGGCGAAGTCAGGCGTTTCGAAATAGATGATCGACCGCCGCCGCCGGCTGATCGGTAACGTTATCCGACTCACGTGTTCCAATGCATGACGCAATCGACAACCTCTACGCGACGTTCGCCCACTGTCTGATTGGCGACGACTTCACAGGATGCGATTGCTGTGTCGGCCCGGAACACTCGGCGAAACTTGCGGCTCCACCACTTCGCGAGTTGACCTACGAAGATCTCGAACGCTATTCCCGCAAAGCCATATCAACATGGGGCAATGTTCGGCACTTCAAGCATTTTCTACCACGTCTGCTAGAATTATCGATCGAGCATCGCGACGACTTTCTCGATCTCGCTGTGGTATTCGGCAAACTCAAATATGCGCAATTTGACTCGTGGCCTCAACGCGAACGCGACGCCGTCAATCGGTTTTTCGATGATTACTGGCAATATCAACTCGACGATCCCATCATTGGTGCATTCGAAGACTCAATTGATAATGTCCTTTGCTCTTTGGCGAACGCACTATCCTCGATCCACCGATTTCTCGATGCTTGGATTGCAAAGCGTACTGACAACGCGAAGCGACATCTTGCTGCCTTCATTCTGAACAATGATGACACACTTCTGAAAAAGGGACGCCTGTCGAATGCCTTCTGGGATACGACGGGACAACCGCACGCCGAGGTGGTAAACTGGTTGCAATCCGATCTACTTTATCAATTCTTCGACGGACCTGATGATCCAGTACTTGTCGAGGATTTCGCATACGCTTGGCCGCAACTTATGGCGATTCGGTCGGCCTTGAGGGTGAACCAAACGTGACGCAAAATTCGGATAACCTCTCTATGGCCCTTGATGTCAAGTAGTACGTACTGGCGGCGGCGGTGAAGTTGCTGTTTTTTTCCAATTGGAAATTTTAGAACTGGCGGAAGTGAATTGGCTCGACTGCCGGCCATGTCTGGGTACTGCTGGACCTACCTTCGGGGCGAGTGGTTCGGACTCGGGAGCTTACGCTGACGTTGCGGAGGTTTTTCGGCGACCAGGAAGTTGTTCCGCGTCGATTCGAGCAGAACACCTTCAGCCCGCTTACCGGATAACTACATCGCTATCGAAACTTGAACTCCCAGGTGGAGGTTTGCGTTAAGTGGATACCGGAAAAGACATGGCGTCCACAGGAATTGGTCCCAACCGGGTTCGCGCCCTCATTGAAGACGCCTCAAAAGGTTTTCCGATAACTATGACAGTTACCGAAGGACGCGAGCCCAGCGGTTTGGCGATGGTAAGTCCATCGTGCGACCTCGGTGTTGTCCGACCTTGGGCCCGGCAGCAACAGGACGCCGTATGATCGACCCTGGAAACTCACATAATCCTCGACATCCTGATACCTCAGACACGGCTACGAACCCGCAGGGAAGTATCACGCCGGCGTTTTTCACACTTGTTGCGGCACAATGGATTGTTGTTGCGTTGCTTTCACCGGGAGATGGTGGACGATGGCTGCGGTACGTGGCTACGACTCTGATAGTCGTTGATGTTGTCGCTTACTTTGCCTTTGTCTCTGGTGGTTGGGCGGGACGTCGTCGATTGCCGGTTGCCGCATTAACACTGGTTGCCGTATCGATTGCGGTTGCAGTCATCGTTACCTACACTATTGATTGGCTCGAGCTACCCTAATTCTCGGCCTAACAGTCGCTTGTAACGGCGCCGGCGGTCAGGTCGGTTTTGAAATCAACGCATCTTGCGCTCCGCTGATGCGTAGCATTATGTGCTCGGAGACACTGCGGTGCTTGGACAACTTCTGGATCAAATCCGCGACTACTACGTCAGTCGTTTCATTGCCGCGATCAATGAGCATTCTGGCCATGATGGCGTAACGGTTGCGCACGAGCCTGCATTCTGCGATGCAAATGGTGACGTCGTCGTTGAAGGCGAACTTTCACTTCCAACGCGTGGCGATCTACTCCTAATCCGTGACGGAGCGGTGTCTGATTCGATTCGAATCGACACTGACGGAATGTTGTCTTTTGAACCGATCGCGTTTGCGTGGCCGGAGAACAACCTAAACGTTGACTTACGGCCGTTTCAGTGGAATTGGATGCAATTACGGATCTTTGGATTGAAAACCGAAGCTGATTGGACACCAATTCGCGACTGGTTCATCGGTTGGTTTCAAGAGGATGATCCCGCAGATGATGAGTTGCTCGGCGGCGTTCACTTTCTTTCCGATCCTGAAAGTGGGCACGACTTCTTGCAGTTGTCGATCGATCTCGGCACGGCTCCAATCGAGTCGTTCGAGGAGTTACTCGATGCAATTGGTCAAATGGGAGCGGAGTGTGTACAGGTTGGGCACTTTGAGGAAGGCACATAACAAACCGTCGCACACGGAGCCGCCGGCCGCGCGAGTTCTGAAATCAACTCGTTCGCCGCGTTCCTGTGAACGGTGCTGTTATTTGGTGCAAACACTATGAAGTCCCGTACGCGCAAGCAATCGCACCGGTGGACTTGCTGTGTTACTCGTTGAGATTTGGTCGAGCGACGGATTGAACCACAGAGTGCACAGAGTCCACAGAGGAGAACAGAGTGGATCTTGTGAGTTTACTCTGTGTTTCTCAGTGAACTCGGTGGTTTGATTTGGCGGTGGCTTGTCGGAATTCCGCGTTGATGACAATACGTCGATGATCGCCCAAGTTCCTGGAAACAAACAACAATTAAGTTGTTGGCTGCGTGGAACAGGCGTCTACTGAGCGGTCACCCACGTGAACGGAGTAAGCTCACAAAGGATCAACATGCCGGCAAAGTGATCGGCATCGCCGATGGAACCGCCGAAGCTCTGAGTCCCGTACGAGCAAACACGGCTGTCTCGACTATTAGAAACTTTACTTGCCGCCACTTGATGAATGGCGGCGTTCGGCAGATCTGATGGAGTTAGTTTTGGGTTCCCGAATGTTGGCGAAATTGACATCGCTCGACGGGGGGCTTATACTCAGCCGAGAGCGATCCGACTGAATAACGGTTGTTGATCCAGATCAGTGCGCTGCGGCTGAGTCGGCAGCCTAACGCGATAGGTCAAGGGTTTTGGTTCGGAGTCGAATCCACCCCGGCCGAACACTTCGTTCAACTGGAACGGCTGTGTGATCGTTAGGTGTTGTTCAAATCTGTTTGGATGGTTCTCCATCCGTTCAAGCTTGATGCCTTCAGCCTGCCGTCCAGTTAACTACCTCGTTATGCCGCCAAGCAGAGATTTCGTGATACATGGACTACAAACGTATTTGCTGTGCATTGATCCTAATCGTTGTTGGTACGATTACAGGGTGCGAAAACAAATATGACTCGAGCAAGTCAGGCTCAAGCAAAGTCGCACCAAAATCTGCGGAGCTTGCGTCGAATGGCCTTCCAGCTGATTGGACTACCACTTCTGAGATTAGTTTGTCCACAGCGAAAAGCCCGGAAGGCGTTCTTGAAGTTACCCTCACGGGAAGAAACCAAAGTTTCAACAATATCTTGGAAAAGATTCGTGGTAATGTCCCCAAGCCAATCAACTTTAGTGCCGCGGTAGACACCGAACAAGTTTTGCCTGAATTCGAGATCAAGATGGCTGAAGGCTCATGGCCGAAGCTGTTGACGCTAATCGCGGAGAAGTTCCATTGTATCGTTGAAGAATCCGACACCGAGTTTCTGGTCGTACCCGGGAAATAGTCGCGTCAGAACATCTCTATGGCCCTTGATGTCAAGTAGTACGTACCGGTGGCGGCGGTGAAGTTGCAGTTTTTTTCCCACTTGGAACTTTAGACCTCGCGGAAGCGAGTTGGCTCGACGGCCGGCCATGTTTGGGTACTGCTGGACTTACCTTCGGGGGGATTGATTCGGAGTCGGGAGCTCACGCTGCTTTGGAATCGTCTGGAAGTAACTTCCTGATTTGGGAGAGCCCGACCGTGGTTCATTCGAGAACCCCTGCGAGCGTGTGGGAAGTCCGCCCGCCAAGCAAATATTCGTCTTTGGTTCACACGCGGCTAAGAAATGAGTAACGAAAAATGGAATGCGAAAAATGCAAAATGCGGACAGCCATTGAATCTTCACGGAATGCTTGAAACCAGACGTTGGGTACATTATGAATTTTTCATTCTTCAATAATCATTCATCATTCAAACGCCAGAGCCAGCGAGAGTCATTCCGGAGCTTTCGACGTTCGAAATCCGGAACTTGCTTCGCGACAAATCCTTAGCCGATGGAACCGCCGAAGCTCTGAGTCCGGAACGCGCGAACAATCGCACCGGCTGACGTGTTCCGTTACTCGTCGAGCTTCGGTTGCGCGACGGATTGAACCACAGAGTGCACAGAGTCCACAGAGGAGAACAGAGTGGACCTTGCGAGCCTCCTCTGTGTTCCTCAGTGAACTCGGTGGTTTGATTTGGCGGTGGCTTGTCGGGATTCCGCGTTGACGCAGGGTTTAGCTCTACACGGGTCATTACCACAGCGTTCGATT
>JAEUIP010000002.1 GCA_016795075.1 Planctomycetaceae bacterium
AAAGGGGAGAAGGGAGACCATGAGACGCGGGGGGCAGCCAGCCTCCAGAATCTGCATGGGGGGCAGCCAGCCTCCAGAATCAGCGCGGGTTCAGCCCGCCTCCAGAAGCTGCACGGGTTCACTTGCCTTAAGAACCACGTTTAGGACAAGGCTTAAGCTTGGAAATACGGACCGGTGATTCTTCCGTTGGGGTGATCCACAACTAAACTAGGACTTCCGTTTGATGGGGACCTTGGTAGCTGCATCGACGGAATAGCTCCTAGCGAAAAGTTGGTCTCATGTCGGTCAGTCGCATTCACGGTTCTTGTTTCGGTTGGATGATCTGTCTTTGCTGGATCGGGTACGGGCTGGGGCAAACGCCCGAACGTGTGGCGTCCGAACCAACAACAGACAGCGGCGCAGCGTCGTCTTGGGAGCAGCTCAAGCAACAACTTTCCTATCGAAGTATTGGACCATTTCGCGGTGGGCGCAGTGCGGCTTGTCTCGGCGTTCCGGGCCAACCCAATCACTTCTTGTTTGGTGCAACCGGCGGAGGCGTGTGGAAGACCGAAGACGGCGGCCATACTTGGTTCAATCTATCCGACGGTTATTTCGGAGGCTCGATTGGGGCGGTCGCGATGTCGGAAGCGGACCCCAATATCATCTATGTCGGGGGTGGCGAAAAAACGGTTCGTGGCAATGTCTCGCATGGTGATGGCGTATGGAAATCGCTGGATGGCGGCAAGTCCTGGCAGTCGGTTGGGTTGTCGGATACTCAGTTCATTCCGCGTATTCGTATTCATCCCCGTGATCCCGATACGGTTTATGTGGCGGCCCTGGGTCATTTGTATGGACCGAATCAACAACGTGGGGTCTTTCGCACACAAGACGGTGGCAAGACTTGGGAGCAGGTGTTGTTTGTCAACGATGAAGCCGGGGCTGTGGACTTGGTGATCGATCCGAACAACGCCAGGGTTTTGTATGCTTCGATTTGGCAAGTGCGTCGCACGCCTTATTCGCTCGAGTCCGGTGGGCCATCGAGCGGCCTCTGGAAGAGTACTGATGGCGGCGATACTTGGACGGATATCTCGCGTCAACCCGGTTTGCCACAAGGCACGCTGGGGATCATCGGAGTTGCGGTCTCACCGGTCAACAGCCAGCGGGTCTGGGCCAGTGTCGAGGCAGAGGACGGTGGATTGTTTCGCAGCGAAGACGCCGGCCAGACTTGGCGACGCGTCAATTCGGATCGCAACTTGCGGCAACGAGCCTGGTATTACTCGCGCGTCTACGCGGACCCGCAAGACGCCGACGAAGTTTATGTGTTGAATGTGGACTTCTTGCGTTCACGGGACGGCGGGCAAACGTTTAGTACCATCGAAACGCCTCACTCGGATCATCACGACCTGTGGATTGATCCGCGTGATCCAAATCGTCTGATCGTGGCGGACGATGGGGGCGCGCAAGTCTCGTTCAATCGGGGACAAACATTTTCCACTTGCTTGAATCAACCAACGGCGCAATTCTACCGCGTCACGACCGATAATCACTTTCCTTATCGGATCTACGGTGCTCAGCAGGACAATTCGACGGTGCGAATTCCGCATCGCAGCGACACCGGTTCGTTGACCGAGCAGCATTGGGAGCCCACCGCCGGCGGTGAAAGCGGGCACTTGGCTCCCCATCCGAACAACCCCGAGGTCGTGTTTGGCGGTTCGTACGGTGGTTACCTCACGCGAATCGATCATCGCACGCGGGAAGTACGCAACGTCCATATTTGGCCCGACAACCCGATGGGCTACGGGGCAGGCGATTTGAAATATCGGTTCCAGTGGAACTTCCCGATCCATTTCTCGCCGCACCAACCGAATCGACTTTATGCCGCGGCCAACGTGTTGTTCGTCAGTGAAGACGAAGGCGAGAGTTGGACGGCGATCAGTCCTGATCTAACGCGGAACGATCCGACCAAGCTTCGCTCTTCAGGCGGGCCCATCACAAAAGACAACACGAGTGTCGAATACTATTGCACGATTTTTGCGTTCGCTGAATCCACTCACGAGCCCGGCGTTCTCTGGACCGGCAGCGACGACGGTTTGATTCACGTGTCGCGTGACGCCGGTGCAACTTGGGCCAACGTTACCCCCACGGAATTACCAGAATGGGCTCAGATCAATTGCTTGGAAATTGACCCCCATCATCCCGGTGGGTTGTACGTGGCTGCGACGCGTTACAAGTCCAACGACTTCAAGCCGTACCTGTTCAAGACCAACGACTATGGGCAAACGTGGACCGAGATCACGCAGGGCATCGACCGCAAACATTTCACACGAGTCTTGCGCGCGGATCCGGGACGGCCGGGATTGCTCTATGCGGGAACGGAACGTGGCATGTATGTTTCTCGTGACGACGGGCAGAATTGGGAGTCCTTCCAATTGAACTTGCCGATCGTGCCTGTGACGGACTTAACCATCAAAAACAATGATCTAATTGTTGCCACACAGGGTCGCTCGTTTTACGTCGTGGACGACCTGACGAGTTTGCATCAATGGAACGAATCGGTTGCAACGCAATCGCTCGTCGCGTTGCAGCCGCGGCCTACCTATCGCCTCCGCGGCGGTGGTAGTGGCCAGGCGTCGCGGACAGCTGGTGCCAATCCACGATCGGGAGTCACGTTGCGGTTCTGGCTGAAGGAAAAACCAACGCACGACCTGTCGCTGGAGATCGTTGATCCACAGGGCCAAATTGCTCGACGTTTTGTTTCCTCAGACAAGCGAAGTGAGCAGGAGCTTCCCTTGAACCTGCAAGCAGGTTGGAACTCGGTGTACTGGGACATGAACTATCCAGGCGCAGAGACTTTTGATGGTCTGATTCTTTGGGGTGGAGGCACCGGTGGCCCGCGCGCGGTTCCGGGAAATTACACGGCGCGATGGCAAGCCGTGGCCACTCCGGTGGCGGCCGCTGCAGCGGATGCCAGTGCCGTTGCGGAGACCGTGCCTCCGGTTGCAGAAGTGACATTCCAAATCCTGGCGGACCCGCGGTCCACGTCGTCGATCGCCGATCTGCAGGCTCAATTTGATTTGTTGAGCCAAATCCGCGACAAACTGAGCGAAACCCATCGCGCGATCAAAAACGCCCGTGAACTCAAACGACAACTCGATCTCTGGAAGCTGAAGCTGGAAAAACGAGATGATACCCAAGAGCTACGCACCAAGATCGAAGAACTGACTCAACGTTTGACACAGATCGAAGAAACGTTGTATCAAACCAAACTGCAAAGCGCCCAGGATCCGCTGAATTTTCCGATTCGCTTGAACAACCGGCTTAGTGGTTTGGTGGATGTGGTGAGCAGTGGCGATTACCGACCTACCAAACAGGCCTATCTGGTGCGAGATGAAGTGGTCGGCCTAATTGATGTGGAGCTCAAAAAGCTAAGCAGTTTGATCGAGCAGGACTTGAGCGCTTTGAATACGGCGATTCAAAACGCCAACGTGCCCGCCATTACTTTGGACCAAGCGAGCAAATGACACGTCGATGGCTTGCCACCAGGCGGCGACACAGCATAAAGAAAAGACTAGGCCGGCCTGAGGAGCGGAGCCGTAATACTGCCACAGTCCCCATGCCAACCCGCCCTGAATGATGACGATCATGGCCAACACGCCAACGCGGTCCACGACTTGCCAGACGCGGTGGGTCTGCGTGTGTGGCCAATGCTCGTGGCTGGGCCAAAACAATTGCTGGAACGCGAATCGTTGAATCGCCAAGAACAAACTCAAGCCACCAAAACAAGCGACGAGCGCCGCCGATTGACTCCAATCGGCTTGGATGGTCGGCGTTAGACTCATGACCACTGCCAACCACATGCTAAACACGAGCAACTGTGACAAGGAATAGTTGCCGAGTTTTCTTTCCGCGCGCGATCGAAGCGACGAAGGCCGTTGCAACGCCCACCCAGCCGATTGGCTGCCCAACATCAAGACCACCGAGGCGACCCACCACTGTTGGGTTGAGCCGGTCAGCAGGTCGCTGAACAGCCAACTTCCTACGCCGATGAGCAACAGCGCGAATAAATGTTGAAACCATTGGGATACGCCACGGTTGGGTGGCCACGCCAGCACACTAGCCATTTGTCCAAACAGTAGTCCGAGCCATAAGTAAAAAGAACTTGGCTGCCCGATCCAATCGTCACTTTGTTGATAGTAAAAATAGCAGCAGAGATGCAACAAGAACCACATCAGACCGTAGCTACCCACCAAAAAGGCGCGGCGATGGCGACCGTCCGAATCGGTTTGCCGTTGTGGAGTTGAACTAATGACGATCGCTGGCGGGGCGGGCATCAAGTGCGATTTCGGCCCCGACCGACCGTCGATACGTGTAGTGTTCATACATCCCAGGATGAACAAAAACCACGGGCCGCGCGATCGTGTTGCCAAAAAGCAACCGAGCAACGCTGGCTTGTTGCGGTTGTAGCGATCCGGGATAATGGCAGCGGTAAATTTGGCGTGCGGAGTTCCAGAGATTTGATGTCGAGAGATCACAGACCGGTTGGTGCGTACCTCAAGTCGTTCATTTCGTCGACCGGAAGCAAGCGAATAGCCTGAAACATTTCACGCGAAGGATCGCAATTACCAAAACGACTTGTTTGGGAACGGCGTTACTTAGGGAGTGACGAACGATGAAGTTGCAGTGGAATTTGCAACAGTTGGGATATGTGACACTGGTTGTCGCGCTACTTATTCCTTATTTGGTTTCCTGGATGCCAAAACGGGTCGAGCAATTCAAACACTTCGCGATCAAAAACTCCGATCTCATCGCTTGGATCCAAGAAATCGATCCATCGGTTGAATCCCGCGGTGGTAATGGTTCGAGTAGCGGGAGTTTTGGGTATAGTGGCGGCAAAGCGAATGGGGATGTGGTGTCCGAAAAGGAGTACACATACGAGATGAAGGCGGCGACTCCCAACGACGTTTTTTTCCATCTGGCGCGCCGGATACGAGAAAAGATAGAGGCTGATGGTTGGCGAATATCGAAGTCGAAAAGTCTCGATGGACTGTGCAGCTTTGTTTTCTCCCACGGATCTACTTGCTACCGTGTCTATGTTATTGACTTGCCACCCAGTCGCGACCGTATCATTTTCACGGAAGACAAGGCGGTCCAAATCAAAATCGTGACGATTGGGTATTTTGCTGGGTAAGCACGTCTCGTGAACGGACACAGAACTTTACAAGGATGATGTTGCGGCGGTCCTTCTGCCCGCGCTTTTCGCGCAAGTTGTCGATACAAAGGCTCGTCTTCATGTTTGGCCAAAGTTCTGAAGTTGCGTCGTTGCATTTACCCAAACGCGGAAGCCCGCACGTGGCACCACGCTTGGGCAAGCGTAGCAACTCGTAGTTTTAGGGTTTGACAAAGCACCAGTAGCTCCAGGGGCACCGCAGCCCAGGATCGTTGGACGTTATTCGTCGTCCGGTGGTGGAGGTTGTTGATCGCCCGGTGGTGGGCCGCCTTGACCTTCGGCTTGGATGCTCTCCATCAGACGTTGGGTCATCTCGATGATCTCCGTCTGACGCCCGGACAATCGCTGTAGTTCATCGTTCAACTGATCGTTGGGCAGCAAATCCTGCTGATTGATTTCGTTCAACTGACGTGTCTTGCGATTGACTCGAAGTTGTGCGCCGCGAAGCATCTTCAGTTCGGCGGATCGTTTGACCAGTGGTTGCTCGCCGCCTCCTCCGCCACCGCCACCTTCCCCACCTTCACCGCCTTTTTTCTTGCTTTGTTTCAACGCGGACAACAGTTCGTCCAGGGTTGATTCGATCTCGCGATGCAACAATTGCACAAGCCCGCCGGTCTGTTTCTCTTTGAGCAAGCCAGCGGCCTGCAACATGTCTACTTTAACTTCGGCGACAATCTCCGGGAAAACCACGCTGGTCCCGTCCTCCAATAACAGATCGTAGGCCAATTGGCATAACTCGGACAATTCTTCTTGCTGCGTTGATAGTTCCAGAAGAATCAAGCGATCTCGCACGTTTTTCGTTTGCAGCGAGACCAACTTGTCGTCCAACACTTCCGTGCGACCACGTAGATCTTGCTGTCGCAGCAACATTTCCATAAACCGAGCTTCGAGTCGAGCCAAACGCTCTTCACGCGTTTCCTCACGCAGTTGGTTCAATCGCTCTTCGATGTCCGCCAAAGCTTCTTCCAACTTCTCTTCGGCCTTCTTTTGATTTTCGTTGGCTGGGTCTGCATCATTCTTGTCCAATTGGTCGGCCGCTTGTTGCATCTGCGACTGGGCTTCGTCGACTTTCGGCTTGCCAGCTTGTGCTTGTTCGGCTTTGGGGTCGTTGGATGGATTTTCTTTACTGGGGAGTTTCGCTTTCGCGATTTTGTCGGAGAGTTCCTTGGTGCGATCCGCCAAGCGTCGTTGTTCTGGGGATTGTCGCTGCGCGGCTTCCTCTGGCAATTGATTCAACCGCCGTCGTTCTTGCTCCAACAGGTTTCGGGCTTTCTTGAGATCTTCCACCGCCTTTTCTTGAGCGGCTTCCGCCTCTTCCTTTTTGCCTTCCGCCAACATACGTTCGGCTTCCTGTTGCTTTTCTGCCGATTGCTTCAACTGCTCGGACGCTTTTCCCGTGTTGGATTGATCTTTGGGCTTGTCATTGGAGTCCGAAGGCTTGCTCTCCGAAGGACTTTGCTCTCCAGGCTTTTGCTCCCCTGGTTGTTGTTCACCGGGCTTCTGCTCACCGGGCTTCTGTTCGCCAGGTTTCTGTTCGCCAGGTTTCTGTTCGCCAGGCTTCTGTTCACCAGGCTTCTGTTCACCAGGCTTCTGCTCACCGGGCTTTTGTTCCCCGGGGTTTTGTTCCCCGGGCTTCTGCTCACCGGGCTTCTGCTCCCCGGGCTTCTGCTCACCGGGCTTCTGCTCCCCGGGTTTCTGTTCCCCGGGTTTCTGTTCACCAGGCTTCTGTTCACCAGGCTTCTGTTCACCAGGCTTCTGTTCACCAGGCGTTTGTTCGCCGGGTTTCTGTTCGGTGGGGGATTGTTCCCCGGGTCGGCTTTGGCCGTCGGTTGGAGGTGAGGTTTGGAATTTTTCGTCCAGGTCTTTGGCGGTCTCCAGGGTCTTTTTGCGAATCTGGAATTGTTGTTCGGCGGCTTGATCTTGTGCTTTGGGAGTGGTCGGTGATTCTTTGACGTTATCTTTCAGCGATTGTTGCCTTTCGATAAGTTCGTCAATCTGCTTGATCGTGGCTTGAAGATCTTTGTCGACTTGGTTTCGATTCGAGATCTTGAAGGTCTCGCGGGTTTGTTGATTCTGGTCTTGCAACAAGTTTTTGATATCTTTTTTGACTTGCTCCAAGAACTCCAGTTCCTCTTCTTTATTCATGCGATTGGATTGATCGTTCAACAGCAACCGGACCAAGGCTTCCAGTTCTTTGATTACGTCATCCAGTTCTTTGTCCGCTTCAGCCAATTTCCCAGTGTCCAACAGATTGGCGACCGATTCCATGCGGCGAGCGATCAAGTTTTGCTTGGCGGTATTTAGCGCTACGATCAAGCGATCGGCTCGTTCGGGTTGCGTGGGTTTGAGCTTCTCGGCCATGCTCATGAATTGGGCTTCCAATTGAGCCCATCGTTGCAGGACTGCCCGTTGGCGCTGGCCCAATTCCGACTTTTGGGTTTCGTCGTCTTGCCAAGCGAAGGTCGTTCCCGGGGCCACTACCGAAGTCGCAACCAGAGTTGTCGTTAATGGGCCCGCACTCCAAACCACCCAACACAACAGAGTTGCCCAGCGTTGGCAAACAGCAGGATGCAGCGTCATGATCTTGACCTTTGGGAACGGAGTTATTTTGTCCGGAGTATGTTGCTGACGGGATCAGTCGAAGATTTCATCCAAGCCTGATTCGGCTCGTTTCTTTTCTTCGGCTAATTTCTTGAGCCGTTGTTCTTCGTTTTTGATCGAGATCACCATGTTGACAATCTCTTGGAAGCTCTGCGAACGTTGCATGGCATCCAAAACCAGCTGCAATCGGCGGAGCACTTCTTCGATTTGTGGCAAAGCGGTCTCGATCTGTGGCCGCATTTCGGTTGGATTGCCAACCGTGCGCGAAATGGCCTCCAGGGAGCGACTGAGTTGCGGCAGCAACGTTTGTTCGATTTCGTCCAGGGGCCCAATGATTTGTTCTTCCAGCCGCACGGCCAAGCCTTGACCACCGTCGATTTCTGCCGACGACTCGTCCAAGCGATTATTGCGAACCTCGGCCAAAAATCCACGAAACCGGTCGGTGACTTGGGTTAGCAGGGTGCCAACTTGGTGTTGGTTCCGTTGGGATTTGCCGGCCATTTGCGTTTGGCGAATCAAATGAGACTCCGCGGTTTCTGTCGGCTCCTGCTGGCTGACCAACAGAGCTTGTAGTTCCGTTTGAATCGCTTGTTGCTGAACGATGAGACGTTCGAAAGTCTTGGTCTGTTCCAATTCTCGTCGCAATAAATCCGCGCGCAATTCCGCTTCGGTCACCACGCGGAAGGTCAATGCTTTGGCAGCACCAACGCCAGGAACCGTCTGATCCGTCTGATCCGTCTGATCTGCCGGATCGGATGGAGCAGGTTGATTATCGCGAGCTTTGACGACGACATTTAACGTCATGCCGGTTGGAATATCCAACGGCCGCAGGTCGAAGCCAAAACTGCCGGACAGTTGGTTTGCTCCCCACTGATCGGTGAAATCCCGTGCATCAAATCGCTTTTCCCCTTTGGTGGGAGACCCATCGGCTTGCCAGTCCAAGTCACCCCAAGCCTCTTGAATCGCAAATTCATCTTCGATTGCAATGTTGACCGGAATGATCGCCTGAGGGACGACCAAACCACTGACCCCAAAATATCGAGTGCGAACTTGAGGGGCTCGATCGGGTACCACGTCCAATACAAACTGGACCGGACGGCTGGAACGAACTCCAGCGGCATCCGCCAAATCAAATTGATATCGGCCACTGACCAGTTGATCGCCAGCGAGAGTTAGGCTGAACCTTCCGTCGCTATCGGCCGACATCGCCAAGCGTTCGCTGCCACGTAGCAAGGCCAATTGCACATCGGTTTGATCAGGCTTCGCTCGGATCAACAATTGCGAGCCTTGCAAGACCTTGAATGATTCGGCGGAAAGCGGCAGCTCGGTGGCCTCCAAACCGCAGTAGGCGGGGGGAACGACTTGCAGGGCCAATTCAGCAAATCCGGGTGGTAGCACCAAACGGACCGGGATCGGTGGAGAGACAAAATCACCACCGCGAACTTGAAACACAAATTCGCTGTTGATGCCGCGGAGTGTCGTGGTG
This sequence comes from Planctomycetaceae bacterium, assembly GCA_016795075.1. Classification (GTDB taxonomy): domain Bacteria; phylum Planctomycetota; class Planctomycetia; order Pirellulales; family Pirellulaceae; genus M30B19. Next base: position 9,294 of record JAEUIP010000002.1, read on the forward strand.
TGACGTAGCGGCTCTTGCCCGTCCTGACGCAGTTTTTGTCGCGAACTGCTGGATCGCCCGACAAAGTCCAGAAACACATCGACGTTGGGTTCCGGGCAATCTTTATCGACCAACACAGCCAAGCGATGATCTTCGCCGCGGGGGACATACAACACGCCATCGATCAATCCCTCAACGGTCAATGTCGTCTGCGTGGGCCAAGGCTGGTTTGCGAGCAGCAGATTGCGATGAAACCACAACCAACCGACATCGGTTCCCACCACCAACAAACCCCAGACCACCACGCCCACCAACCCTGCAGTCAACCAGCGTTGTTTGCGTTTGGTGGCTTCCTGATCGACCGCTTGCAGGAAGTCCAAGCGTCCAGCTAACTCGGCACCTTGCTTTACAACTTGTTGGGCCATGGCTTTGGAGTAGTTTCTGTCCGTCGCCCCCGCTTCCCGGGCCAACTGGAGAGAATTGATGAGTTCGCTGTGTTCTTGCCCCAACTTTTGTTCGACCGTCAAAACCAACGCGTCGTCAGTGACCTGGGCCGTCAAGGGAATCCAAAGGAACTGATAGGCAGAGTAAACAAAGCTGCCGGCCATCAAGGCCATCATGATCGCGCGTTGCGATTGATCCATTTGGAAGTAGTAGTCCAACAAGAAATCAATCAACAGCACTGTCAATCCGATCAGTACCATCTTGGACGCGCCCGACACCCACAGGCTACGGGTCATCGCGCGACGCAGGCGTTCCAACTGCTGCCGGATCGCACCAGGAATCTGTCCTGGTTTCCAATCCCAGGTCGTGGACGTCGAAGCTGAAGTCATATCGCTCATAGGGTTTTTTCAGGTCGTATTATTTGCAGCAACTTGGGACGAACCTACAACAACTTCGCGCGTTTCCGCAAAGCCCACTCCAACGTCAACAGCAACACCGGCAGCATAAAAAAGGACCACCGCAACCATTGAGTTTGATCCCACAGTGGCTCGGGGCGGCTTTCGTATTGTGTTTCGGAAACTTTTTCTGGCACGATCTTGGCTACCTCGGCCCATTGATCGAGCGTGAAGTACCGCCCACCGGAAATTTCCGCCATCTGTTTTAGCAACGGCTCGTTGAGCCAATAAGTACTGGCTTCCAAACTCGGCGAACGGACGCGAAAACTGGCAGGTTGGATCAAGGGGTCGGCAAGCTTCACCAATTCGTCACCTTGATCGGGCAGTTTGATTGTCAACGAGAACTGCCCCACACTTTGGGGAGCAAACACGCCTTGATATTCACCGGCTTGTCCAGGAACCTTCTTCAACTCCAGTGGCAAGATCACGTCTTCGGCCGTGATCACTTGGGCCATGATCTTCTCGTCGGTCAGCGGTTGGAATTGGTTGTCCAACACTTTGGCCAACACGCGGACTCGATCCCCCAGGTCGTACTCGGTGCGGTCGGTTTCGACCAAGGCCCGTCGCTGTCCTTGCAGCGAGCGACTCTCGACCAAGTACCTCACGACTTGAATCCAGAAACGGTCGTAATATTGCGCCTGCACGCCCACACTACGCCAACGCCAAGTCGAATTGAAGCCAAAGTACAAAACCGTCCCCGCCCCATAGCGCCCCGACACCAGAATGGGTTGATTGATGCTAGGTTCGTTTGGGTTGATCTTCCGCAACAAGACTCGGGTGGCTGGTTTTTCGGTAGCGACCGGAAAAGTCCAATAGATGTTTGGCATCTCGGCCCATTGTGCCGCATTGCGACCTCGATCGGCGTGAAAGCTCATGACCGGATGTTCTAGCCCGGCGGGCTCGGCGACCAGTACCCCGGCCTCCATCAATTCCGTTGTGGCCGCGATGGTGGTCTCGAAGTCCAATTGTTCGGCGTCGCCCACTTGAACTGGCAAGAAACGATTGATCCGTCCCGTTGTGGTTCGCCCGAGGAACTCGGTCGAGTAGTTCGGGCCGGCCATGTACAACAATCCGCCGGCCTTTGTCTCCAAGAATTGTTCCAAGGCATCCATAAACGGGGCGTCGATATCCTTGGACGGGTCGGGGTCCATCATGATTACGACGTTGTATTCGCCCAGTTCCTCCAATGTCCGCGGCAAGGTCTTGAGCGAGGTATTGCCTTCTTGCGGACGTTCCGGATCCAATGACTGCAACCATGAAGCGACGTTGATCGATGGGTCCCGTTGTAGCAGCCACAAGACTTGCTGAAAGTCCCACTGAGGCCCACCGGCAATCAAGAGCACGTTGACCCGATCGTCGATTACTTCGACCGGCGAACTGGAGCGACTGTTGTCCTCGGACGAGCTTTCATTTTCCAGGCCGGCGGCTACGACTCGGTACCCGTACACGCCCGGTTCCGCTTGGGAATGCTCGAAGTTGAGACGAATGCGACCTTGGCCCTCGGGCAATTGTAGCTGTTTCGTTTGTAATTCCCGCGGACTACCGAGCGGCTGTTGGTTCTCGGGGTCCAGCGGCTGTTCGATAAGCTGCAACGTAATCGACTCGGTGCCAAGATCTTCGCCGCGTACCAAGGCTTCGATCGTGAACGGTTCCGCAGGGCGAACTTTCGAGCGAACGTAGACTTCGTCAACGGCCACGTTGCGCGGTCGCGCGGGATCGCCCACACCAATCACATAGATCGGAACATCACGTCGCGCGGCGCGCTGCGCCAAAGCCAACGGGTCCTCGCTGCTGTTATGTTGACCGTCGGACAACAGAATAATCGAGCCCACGGAGCTGTCATCGCCGATCAATCCCGACAACAGCCGCGACAAGTTGGTCGAAACGCCATCGGGAGTCAAAGGCCGAATAGTGAACTCATCGGCTTGTGCCGATTTGGAAGAGTCATCTTTTTCATCGATGGACTGATCAACGTTGGGCTCGGTCGCGGTCGGTTCTGGATTGGTCTTGGTGGCTTCCGTTGCAGCGGGTGCTGATTCGTTGTCCAACGCTGGCAAGGTTGTAACGCCGCGCATGTCGGTCGAAAAATCGACCACGCGGACCGCTCCTTTCTGCCGCAACTCCGTGACCCATTGGCCGCGACCATCGCCGAGCAGACGATTCACTAATTCTGTCCGGGAGAAATCTCCTTGTTCGATGCCGTTCACGGGCAGGCCGGTCAATTGCGCCAAACGTTCCGCCTGCTCGGGGTTGGTCAGTCGATCTTGAAAGGCCATGGATGCCGAGGCATCTCGGGCAATCGCAATCGGCGGTCGTAACCGCACGGAATTGACTAAGGTGATGCTTGGTTGCAAATATAGCAAGAACAAAAACAACAACGTCAACAATCGCAGCATCAGTAGGGTCGGCCGCATCCATGCCGGTCCGTTGACATTTTCGCGTTGATACAAGCGAAACACAAACACGACGACGGCCGCCAAAAGGGCGATTGCCAAAAACACACCCCAACTGCTTGGTAGATTCAGCCATTGCAACTGAACCTGTCCATCGCTTTCTGGTCGTCCAACCAACCAATTCAAGAATGACTCTGCGAACAAATCAATTTCCTTCCGCGCTGTTGGTGACGGCTTGAGTATTGGCGATTGGCTCAACTGCAATCAAACGATTCATAGCGGCAATCCACAATCGCGTGCCGTCGCTGACCAGACTTCCGATTGGCATGTTGGTTGGCATCGTGACGGGAATGTCTTTGATTTTGGCCAACGTTCGCAAATCATAAAGTTCCAAGTGATCGTTCACTGGTAACAAGATGCCGTGGGAAGTGATTAGCCCGCGGCCAGTGACCGGCTGTTCCAGACGCTGCGGCATCCCATACAAGCGACCTTCGGCGGCCAATTCGTACGCAATCAACCCGCGTGGTCCGGTCGCATAAATGATCCCATCGCGGACTCCTAACCACCGATCAACCGTGCAACCCAAGACGTCGGCCCGCGGAGCTTGCCAAACCATTTCACCCGTCGATCGTCGATAGCCGCCCAGGAAGTTCGTATCCGTGGCCGCCACGATCACCCATTGGCCCCAAACCAGGGCGATATCGTGATCCCAACCTTGCAGTTGGAAACGTTGCCAGTCTTGTGGCATGTTGCCAAAAAATTGTTGTTGGCCACCATCAGCATCCAATTCCTTGATGCTTCGCGAATAGCGGCGGATCCAGCGGAGTTGGCCCGAGCTGGCGTCCACGTTGGCAATCACGCCACAGCCGCAAACCATAAACACATCACTGCCGTTGACCGCAAGTTGTACCAATGTCGTCGAGGCTGGTTGCAGCTGGGGAACATCACAAATCGTTCGCTTCCAGATCATTTTTCCACTCGAGCAATCAATCGCAACCAGCCAGAATCGACCCGACGCCAAGACGGGAACGAGCACATGTTGTTGATAGCCGACCGGAGGGCCCACCACCGCCGATTCCGCCAGAACCGTGTCGCCGTCGGGCATGGTCTCGGGAAAGGGTTTGCTCCATAGCGTTCGACCTGTTGCGATTTCGTAGGCTTGCAGAAATGTCTTGCGATCACGGATGGGCGGTGAGCTCCAGGCGTTGATGGGATTTCGGCGCCCAGGATCTTTGAAGACAGCCTCGCGGCTGAAGCTGGGCCCTTCAACGGAGAAGGCGATCCCGTTGTGAACCGTCATGGATTGAAACGCCGCATCACCGAAATACTGCATGGTTTCAATACTGCTGTAAGGCAAGTTGGCTCCTGCGGGAAAATTGCGGCGGTTTTGATCGGATTGCTCCAAGATAAACTTGCTGATTTCATCCGGCATGTAGCGATTCAGCTGCAAGCTGCGGAGCACGGCTTGGGTGCTCAAATTGTCTGTGGTCCAGACGGCCAAATCGGCCTGTGTCTTGAACAACACTTTGTTGTCGTAGATCAAAGGCATGCTGGAAGCTCGCCAGCCGTTCCGACCCCATTCGCGGCAAACGGATTCGAACTCTCGATCTTGGGTGGATGAAGGGAATTTCGCACTGCTAATCAGTGAGGGATCCGTGAGCACATCGCCATTAATGAACTTGCCTCTGGGTTGCTTGAGAAAATCGTGCTGGAACATCCAAACCGGCGCCAACTCATGATCCAAGAAACCGGGAGGCAAATCCGGCATGGCTTGAACATCGCTACCCAATCCCAACGAACTCGTCCACTGCGTCCCTACAGACAAACCACTCTCCGCCAGCATCGATTGTTTGGACTGCAACAGGGTCGCAACTTGATCCAACATGGCATTGGTCACGTTGACGCGATTCTGGCGCGATTGTTCCAAAGCTTCGAGCCCGCGCGATTGATCTCCGGAAATTGCATAGGCAATTGCCAACTTGAGCCAAACTTCGTCGCGTGGCACTTTGCTGTCGGGATAAACCTCCAAGATACGCCGGAGCAGCATTTCGGCGGGGATCGGTTGAAATCGATCCAAGTAATGGGAGGCGAGTTGCAAAGCCGCTTGATCGCCTTGGCTGCTGAGAAACGCCATGTCGACGACTTTTTGCCACCGTGTGACCGCGTCCGTTTGCCCATCATCCGCTAGATACTCCGTCGCGGCCGCATCCGCGGAGATGCGATAGGTTTCCAAGCCTTCGGGGGGAAGCTTTGCAATGATCTCTTCGATTCGCCTGACCAAGGGATAATAAATCTCACCGTCGGTCGAGTACAGTTGATCTCCCGCTCGTTGGACGGCGGCCTGCCAAAAACGACTCGCCGCGCGGTAATTGCCTTCATCCATATACCGCTGGGCTTTTCTCAACACTTCTTCGATGTCGGGATTGGTTTGTAGCGTAGCGCCGTGGGGGAATCGCTTCTCGTCACCGGCATCTGCCTTGACGGTTCCTTCCGCATCTTGGGCCGGCAATTCTCCTTCAACATCTTGAGCGGGGGCCTCGTCTTGGTCGGCCGCCACGGCGGGAACCGCCATGGCTTCTTGAACAATCGCGCCGCGGATCGCTGCAGCTCGGGGGCGAGCCGGCGCGATTTCCTGGGCTTGATTCTCGCTGCCGAACAACCAAGAACTGTCGCCTGCCACGAACAACACCAGCAACACCAGCGTGGTTGTTAGGTGCACGTTGGAGTTCCCTTGTTTTTTTGTTCCCATTTTTCGCTCCATCTTTACCCCACTAAGTTCGGCGAGTGCCGAACCAACAAGCCAAGAACTGTTCCAAACCCAAGGTTATCAGCAACGCCAGCAACACCTGAAACCAAAATTCGTCGCGTGCCACATCCACGGATTGTGTACCAACCGCATCTAAAGTGACCAATTCGACTTTGTCTCCAACCCACGACGCCAATTGAGTCCGATCGACCAACGTTAATTCTCCTTCACGAGCCTCCAGATTGGTGGCCACCAACCGGACGTGATCGTCACCGGCTTCGGACGGCTTCAGTTTGACTTTATAAATGCCTCGTTGCGGCAATCTCGCAAACATCGCCTCGTAAAACACGGTCTTCGTATCGGGAACGTTGCCGGATTGGTCGACAGTACCCGCGGCCGGTGGAACGGTCGGGTCCGCGTCCGAGCTGGGTTCGCCCTCGTCATTGTTCTCGTCGACGGCATCCGCAGTTGATTTGGACTTCGTGGCGTTGGTGAAAGTTCCACCCGGTTGAGCGACGGTTTCCCACTGTTGTAGTTCGGGACCCTCCAGGCGTACTTGGTTCCGATAACGGCCCAAGTCAACCGTCTCGATCAAATCCTGTCCCACGGTCGCCAACGGCACTTTGAGCGAACCTTCGACGACCTCGCGGACCATGTCGAACATCACCACAATATACGACGGGCTGGACGGCCAATCGGACCAATCGGCATCGGCTCCAACCGACCAGTAGATCACTCGCCCTTGTCCCAGCACGCGATCCACCAGAGCTGGCGAACGTCCCTCATCGGTTAGCCGCATGGGCACCGTAACGACGGTTGGTTCCAATTGTGGATTGACATTGGCGGTCCACCAGCTGAACACGTTGGTCCGCGAAAAAATGCCGGCATCAATCTGCACGAGTCGCTGCAAAAACGGATGGGGTTGCGAGTCCGGTTCCATCGAGACGCTCGCCTGCCGCGTCGGATCGCCCGCGATCTCCCGCAATTCGACCGGCGACACTCCTTTGCCTTCGCGATAAAACACTTCGTTAAAACTGGCCGCTTGAACACGATTGCCCGGGAACAAGATCAAGCTGCCTCCTTGGCGGACCCATTGTTCCAGTGATGCGACCCGATCGTACGAGATACGATCCACATTGCATAAGAAGATGACTTGGTACTTCGAGAGCGGCACCGTTTCCAACTCCGTGGCGGTTACCAAGTCCGTGGCAATTCCCGTATCCGAATTCGCCAGCGGCAACAGTGCGTAAGTTTCGCTGCGAATGGGCAGCGACGATGGATCGCCGTCGACCAACAATACCGGAATGCGGTCCAAAACTCGGGCAACGTAATGGTATTGGCTATCGTCCCGCAAACCATCGAGTTTCGTTTGCGGCAAAGTTAGCGTCACTTCGACGGGAATATCCTGGAACTCCTTGCCGGCGTCTTGATTGACCGGCATCCAGCCTAGAGGTTCGTCCTCGTCTTGCCGCGCGAGGCTGGTGTAGACCGGAACGTTTGGTGACGTGGTGCCGCCATCTTGGGTCCCGAGGGATTGGCTCAAAGCCGCCGCGGTGGACCGCGGGAAAACGTGTTGGAATACGACGGTCGCGGTTTCGTCCGCGTTGAGTTCGGGGAGCTTTTCGATCAACGGTTGTCCTTGCCCGATGCGAAACTCAACTTGGATATCGCGGACAGCTTGCTTGCCCCAATTCTTCACGTCCACCTCGAACCGCGACATGCTGCCAACCACCAGTTGGCGTTCCTGACGCACGGCAATCACGGCGATGTTCTGTTCATTAGCGGCCGAGAGATCGACCAAGTAAGTGCCCGCCGTTTCGTTGGACAATTGCCGCAAGTGACCCGCGGGAGCCTCGGCATCTTCCCCCAAACTGCCATCGTTCCAATCTTTGGATCGTTGATCACTCAAGACGTATAAAATGCGGTTCAGGCCCGGTGCGGCATTCTTCAAGTATTGATCCACATAACGCAAGGCGCCGCGATAGTCGGCTGGAAAGTCCGATGGACGCAGCCCTTCTAATTCCAACAACACACTGTCAACTGTTTCGGCGGTTACCGCTTCGGCGATCATCACTGGCGACTCCGGACGACTTGTCAGGATCAACGTCAGGCTGTCGTCGGTTTGACTATCTGCCATCTGCCGTACCAGAGAGTTCACCCCTTCGATCGCTGATTGCCAGGGGGTGCCGTCTGGTTCTGTCGCCATCATGCTGACGGAATCATCCAAGACGATGATGCGTTCGAAGCGTTGGGTGTTTTGCAATAGTTCGGACAGGCCACTCGGCAAGAACGGCCGAGCCAACAACAGTCCCAACAGCAACATCGCCAAACAACGCAAAAGCAACACGATGATGTTTTCGAGTTGCACGCGTCGTCGATTTTTCTTGTTGGCCTCCAACAAGAACTCCATCGCGGCCCACGTCACAATCTTGAAGCGACGTTTATTTAGCAAGTGAATGATCACGGGCGAGGCCACCGCTAACGCGCCAGCACCCAACATCCACGGATTGGTCAACCAAGCAGTAATGAACGACATCAGCCCAACCGAGTTCTCAAGTTTCTATCCACGCCCCAACAATCACCGCATCCTCACCCTAACGTCGCTTCCTGCGCACCTTCTGGCGGAACGCCAAATAGCCGCTGAGCACCGCCCCCAGACTCTTGGTCGTGTCCACCAACACGTGATCCACGCCTACCGAGGTCGCGACTCGTTTGACTCGCGTTAAGAATTCTTCCATCGTTTGCAGATACGATGCCTTCAAGCTCTTGGGGTCGACCAACAATTGTTGATCTACCTCGAGACCTTTGAACAGCGTGTTCTCGTCGAACGGAAACGTTAGTTCATCTCCGTGCATGACGTGGAACAGCACCACCTCTTGGCCCCGGAGCCGAAACGACTCCAAGCCCGCCGCCAGTTGCGCTTCGCTAAAAAATAAATCCGAGATCAACACCAACAGACCACGTCGTTTGACCTGAGCCGCCAGCTTCGTAAACACGCCGTCGACGTCGCTTTGTTTGGCCGGTTTGGTTTGCTCCAAATGGTGCATCATCGACCGGATATGTGACGGGTTGGTACTGGGTTTAAGGACCAGATCCACGGCATTGCTGAACAGCTCGAGCCCCACGGCATCTTGTTGCTGTTGCATCATATACCCGAGCGAGGCGGCGATCGTGCTTCCGTGGTCGAACTTGCTCCAGCCCTGTTCCTTGCCATACGCCATCGATTGACTGCAATCCAAAATGATATGGCAGTCCAAGTTGGTTTCTTCCTCGTACTCTTTAATATAGAGTCGATCGGTCTTGGACCAAACTTTCCAATCGATGTGTCGCAGATCATCGCCCGGGACGTATTCCCGATGGGCCGCGAACTCGACCGCAAATCCGTTGTAGGGACTGCGATGTTGTCCTGTGATGAATCCTTCCACGATCAAGCGCGCTCGAACGTCCAGACGTCGGATCTGCTCCAAGGTCTTGGGGTCCAGATAATTGGTCGGCGTTTCAGCGTTCATCTGGTTCCTAAGCGTTCAAGGCTTTTTGGAGTTTGGCCGGTACCCGGTCTCCCTCGCTTGATTCCGGCAATTCTTGCAACAAACGCCGAATGACATCGTCGCTCGTGATGCCTTCACTTTCGGCACTGAAGTTGGTGATCACCCGATGTCGCAAAACGGGCAATGCGACCGCTTTGATATCTTCCACGCCCACCGCTAACCGTCCATGCAACATGGCTCGCGCTTTGCCGCCCAACAAAAGATATTGCAAACCGCGCGGGCCAGCTCCCCAAGAGACGTTGTCGCGAACGAACGCGGGAACGTTGGCGTCCTTGGCTCCTACCCGAGTGGCACGAATCAAACGCAACGCATAATGGATCACATGCGGCGCCACGGGCACGCGCCGAACCGACTTCTGCAACGCTTCGATATCCTCGCCGGTGAGTACCTGTTCGACTGTTTGGGTTTGAACGGAAGTGGTCGTTTCCGCAATCAGGTATTCCTCGTCGTAGCTTGGGTAATCGACAAAGACCTTGAACATGAACCGGTCCTGTTGAGCTTCCGGCAACGTGTACGTTCCTTCTTGCTCGATCGGGTTCTGTGTGGCCAACACAAAAAACGGGCTAGGCAATGCATGGCGAGCGCCGCCAATCGTGACTTGTCGTTCCTGCATCGACTCCAACATTGCCGCTTGGGTCTTGGGAGGAGTACGATTGATTTCATCGGCCAAAACGATGTTGGCAAAGATCGGGCCCTGAAGAAAACGGAATACCCGAGTGCCGCTCACCTTGTCTTCTTGCAAGACCTCGGTGCCGGTTACGTCCGACGGCATCAGGTCGGGCGTGAATTGGATTCGCTTGAAATTTAGATTGAGCGATTTGGCCAACGTGCTGACGATCAATGTTTTGGCCAAACCCGGTACCCCTTCGAGCAAACAATGGCCCTGGGCAAAAATCGAGATCAACAACTGCTCGACGACCGTGTCCTGGCCAACGATCACTTTGGCCAATTCCTTCCGCAAACGGCCGTAGGCGCTCTTTAGTTTCTCGACGGCGGCGAGGTCTTCTTGCGACGCGGAGGTGAGTTCACCCGACTGGTTCATCTCTTCACTTTCTGCAAAACCATCCCAAATTGATACTGCCCGAAGCCAGTAGTATAGCAACCCCGGTCCGATTTGTTGCCGCCCGAAGCTTTCTACCTCCGAAGATTCCTCGGAACGGCCAAGCTCTGACTTACCAAACGAGGGGATTCGATCTACTATGGAGCGTTGGGGGATAAGAACGGGCTCCTATTCCCAACCCCGCGCAAGACCCACGTCAAAACCCTAGGCACTACACCAACATGCAAAAGATCGCCGTACTGTTGTTTGCCGTGGCTACGGTGGTTGTTCCGCTCATTGCCAAAGATGTGTTCCCGAGTACTTCGGCCGCCCGTTTTCGGGACCCCGTGCAAAGTTGCTATCAGTTCACCGTGTTTGATCCGAACGGCCGAGAGCTGGATCCCCGTTGGTTCGGTTTGCATTGCAATTTTGCCGGCATTCCGATTGGGGAAGGGGCAGGGCGAAAACCAACCGCGTCGTTGAATTCATTGGGAATTCCCGACGCGAAACCACCGATTCCGACCGCATTGCAAGTCGAAGAATGGGTGACCGAACGTTTCGCTTCCGCGTGGGAACGCAAAGGCAAGCAAGGACCGGCCTGGAAGTATGTCCGGGTTGTCGTGACGGTTTACCAACCTGCCGGCCGTTCGATTGGGGCGGATTCGTGGCAAGTCGTCGTGTTTAAGCCAGCGGGAGAACTCTGATGTTCAACTGGTTTAATGATCAAAGATTTGGCGTGTTGACGGTCCGCGTGCTCCTGTTGATGGCCATCGGAATGTCGCTGCTGCCGTTTGAGCCGTCTCCCGACGCGGTGACTGGTGGGGATGTCACGTTTTTGTCACGCGTCCCGCAGGAGGAACTGCAAGACCCGTTGGTTGTCTACGGCTTTCAGGTGGTGGTGGTCCTGGCCAGTGTCTTCTGGCTGTTGAACTGGTTGTCGCCCTGGAGTTGTTGGGTCGTTGTGGCCAGTTTTGCTGGTCTGTCCGCTTTGCGAATCGAGAATTCAACCGAACTATGCCATAGCTATTGGCTGTTGTGGATGTTGTTGGTGGTTCATGCATTGTGGTATTCCTTTTATTCAAGTCCCTTGCGATCCAGTAGTCCTGGCGGGACGAATCGAAACTACCCAGCATGGGTTTACTGTCTCTGTGTTTTGGTTCTCGCGTGGTTCCACACGTTGTCGGGTATCGGCAAATGGATGGCTGCCGATCCTGATTGGGCGAACGGCTGGAAATGGGCAGATGGTGTGAGTTTGCAGATGTGGCTGCAGATGTTCGGGAACCCCGATTCACGTTTGGTTAGGTTTCTTTTGCAGGAAGTGGATGTGGCGAGGGTAGTCCAGCAGGCGATTTTGGTGATCGAACTGACGGCAATCTTGGCCATTTTCACGCCGACGCTGCGACGTTTTGTTGGCGTGGCCTTGGTGGTTTACTACGCCTTTTTCCTTCATTGTTTTGTGGATTGGGATTCTGTGTTGGGGAGATGGGGCGTGGGTGCCGAAACCGTGGAATTAGCCAGCGGAGCGAGTTTCCCATTGATGTCTTACGGCTTCTTTCTGTTTTGGGTGTGTTGGATGTTTTTTGTTCCCGATCGACTGCTCGGGTCCTGGGCGCAGAAATCGCCTTCTCCGTCCGAATGAGTGTTGCAGTCGTTGCAATCCGATTGATCCGCAGTATCGGTGGTCACGAATGAACCATTCCTGACTTTCCGGCGAGAAAATCTGGAAACCGTCCTATCTTTTCACGCGGCTTCCTTCCGCGAGTGACGGCCTTTGGTCGGAACGGAACGTGGAGGCAAAACCGCCCGACCGCCTGGTTGGCACCCTCACATTCCTAGTCGAGCCATCCACCATGTCTCCGTTTGCCGCAAATGCCGAAACTACCGCTTCGATTTCCCTGGGTGCTTGGTGTACAAACGTCACGCATCGACCGCGCATCAAACTGCGGTTTACTGGCACGAAGGTGGTATGTACGTTGGGGCCCGCGACTAGTTCTGTGGAATCCATCAAGCAACTGATCGAAGCTGGGGCGACCGTTTTTCGTCTGAATTTTTCGCACGGAACCCATGCTCAACACACGGAAGCACTGAAGAACATTCGACTGGCCGAGCAGCAACTGCACACTCAGGTCGCGGTTCTGCAGGATTTGTGCGGACCAAAGATTCGGGTCAGTCATACTCGTGGCGACCAGCCCTTGGAGTTGCAAGTCGGGCAACGAATCACGCTGACTACCCGACAGTTTTACGAGCAGGTCGTGGCGCCGACCGCCCTCAGTTCGGCGACACCAAGCTTCGATTTGGCGACGAACTATGAACCAATTCTAAACGACGTGAATGTTGGCGAACCGATCTTGTTGAACGATGGTCGGCAACGACTAAAAGTCATTTCCAAACGCGCGACATGGTTGGAATGCGAAGTGATCCAGGGCGGCAAAATCAGCAAAGGCAAAGGGATCAACTTGCCCCAAGCCGACTTGTCGACCCCCAGTGTTACCCCGAAGGATTGGGAAGACTTGGCGTGGGGGCTTGAGCAACGAGTGGACTTCGTCGCGTTATCATTCGTCCGCAGTGCCGCGGATATCATTCAAGTTCGCGACCACTTGGATCGAGTTAGTAGCCCCATTCAAATCATTGCCAAGATCGAACGCCCGGAGGCGTTAATCAATATCGAAGAAATCCTGCAATGGAGTGACGGCGTCATGGTCGCTCGCGGTGATTTGGCGATCGAGACCGACTGTGCTCAAGTGCCTTTAGTTCAGAAGCAGTTGATCGAACGTTGTCGAGAACTGAACAAGCCAGTCATCACGGCAACACAGCTTTTGGATTCGATGGTTGACAGTCCGATGCCAACGCGGGCTGAAGTCTCCGATATTGCCAACGCCGTTTTGGACGGCACCGATGCCCTGATGCTGTCGAACGAGACAGCTGTCGGGCAGTTCCCGCAGTTGGCCGTCGAAACATTGATGAAGGTCAGCTTGACGACCCAGCCCGTTGCTCGGCGGAAATTTGCGACCCAAGTCATGCCATGTGAAACGCGGATTGCCGCGATGGTCCAATCGGCCGCGGCCTTGGCCGACCGTTGCGAAGCGTCGGCGATTGCCATCTACACACAATCCGGATTTGCGGCGCGACAGTTGAGCAGCTTGCGGGTTGGTTGTCCGGTGATCGCTTGTACCAATTCTGCAGTGACAGTCCGTCAGATGGGGTTGTCCTACGGAGTCAATCCCGTCATGCTGGATGCCTTCATGGACCGGCACAGCTTGATTCCACATCTCGTGCAAATTGGATTGGAGAATCATTGGTGGAGTGAAGGTGATCGCGTCGTGGTCGTTGCCTCGCAAGATGGTTGTGGGGGCGACTTGAATGTGATCCAAGTCGTAACCGTGGAATCTTCGTACTAGTTGCGACGACCAGAGACATGAAGACCTCATCAACCGGACAGTCGCTTTTCGAACTGCCGAGGTTGCTCAAGCTAACGCCGTTCGAACACTTTCAATACTGGGAGACGCAAGACGGCTTTCCCAATCAGATTGTCGCCACTCTGGACTTTGTCGGCTTTTTCGATGCCGCCGTTTTCGTCGCGGCTGTTGTTCGCACTCTGCCCCGTCATCCATTACTCTTTAGCCGAATCAAAGTGGCTGGCGAAGCACCTGTGGCGTTTGTGTGGACCGAGGGGCAGCCTCGTTTTGCCCTAGATCCCGAAGCCGCTGATGCAAATATTGATCCAGCACAAGATCCGCAAAGTCAGTTAGAACGCTTCGGCCTGCAAGACTACGTGCGATTGCAGGTTCAAGCGGACGGTTGGCAGCCCCAGCAACTCGACGACCTGCCCGAAGTGCATCCTGCTCGCGGTGCGTCATTCCGTCTTACCATCCAGTTCAATCGAACGCACTGTCGTTGGATCATGCAATCCCATCATGCGGTGTGTGATGGTGTGGGAGGATTGCAGTCGATTCGCGAACTCTTGCAAGTTTATCATTGGCTAAGTACTGAATCGAAAGAACCATTTCCACTGCGGCCCATGCAAATGGAACGCCTCCAAAATCGCGGACGTTTGATGCGTGGAACTGCGAGCTGGGTGAGCCGTTTGGGGACGCTGCCCATGAAATGGATCGGGTTGTTTGGGGCCAGCAAGTTTCTATGGCGGCGTCCCGTGAGTCTCTGTCCCACCCGTCCTCAATCGAATCTCGCGCCAGCCAAACTGGCTTGGGTGGATGGTCGTTTGACGGCCAGCCAATCGCAGCGCTTGCGCCAAATTGCCAAGGAGTTTGGAGTCACGGTGAACTCGCTGTTGTTAGCGCATTGGTTGGCGACTCTGCATCGGTTTAGGTGCCAGAACGGTCGAACCTCCGATGGATCGCGAGAATGTTACCGTCTGATGATCCCAACAAACGAGCGAACCGGCGGCGACGTGGCGCTGTCCGCCTGCAACCAAGTGAGTATGGTTTACGTCGATCGCTGGTCACACGAAATGGAGCATATCGATGGGCTGGCGGCCGGGATCGATTTCGAAATGTCGGTCATTCGCCGGTGGGGGTTGTCGGGGACATTTTTGTTGGCGTTGAAGGTGTTGAGTTGGTTTCCGGGGCTGATTCGTCGGTACGCTCGCCGGCCAAGTTGTTGGGCCACAAGTTACGTCACGAATTTGGGACCGATTTTGGAGCGGTTGCGGGTGGGCCGGTCGGGGCCGTTTTCCCAAGTCGGGAAGTTAACACTGGCGGATATTCGATTGTTACCGCCACTTCGTCCTTCGTTGCCGGCTGCCCTAGCCGTCCACCTGTATGCGGGGCAATTATGTCTCACTTTGCACTATGATCCCGGCGAGATCCCGACGGAACAATCTGCCGAGTTGATGCGAGCGATGCTCAACCGTCTCCGCACCCAATGACCCGCGTGATCCGTTTGTCCTTGGGTTAAGGGACGCGGGTTCGGCGGTTTTACTACAGATTGACCGCCGATGGGGCTCGCTATTGGCCTGTGGATCGATCACAATATCGCTTTGTGTGTTACAAGTCGGATCGGCTTTGCGGCTCACCACCGATTAGGTTGCCGTGGATCACTCCACGAACCAACGTTGGACTGCGGAGCGTTCCATGACGACTTTGGATCGCGGAGCGATCCACGACAATGTTGGATCGCGGAGCGATTCACAACCACCGATAAGCGTCCACGACCGGTCGCGTATCCCCGGAAAACTTTGCGCAGGTCCCATGCCCAACTCTCCCCCAACGAACAGCGGAATCTGGCCTGATCAAGAGCCGACGAAGATTCTTTTGGCCAAGGCGGGCAACGGCGATAAGCGAGCGGTGAACGAGCTGTTGGAACGTCACCGTGAGGCAGTCCGCAAGCTTATTCGGATGCGGCTGGACCAGCGAATCCAGCGACGGGTCGCGGTCAGCGATGTATTGCAAGACGTTTTGGTCGAAGCCAATCGGCGATTGCAAGACTATATCAATAACCCGGGAATGAGCTTTCATCTTTGGCTGAGGCAGATTGCCAAAGACCGCATGATTGACGCGTTTCGGCGGCACCGGGGTTCCGCCAAACGGAGTGTCGACCGGGAGCAATCGTTGACGGCTCCCCGGGGCAGCGACCGGTCCAGCATCATGCTGGCCCAGCGGCTGCAGGATCACGAAATGACCCCGGCGACGGCGGCAACTCAGAAAGAAATGGCTCAACGAGTTGAAGAAGCGATCGGAAAACTGGGCGAGGCCGACTACGAAATCATTGTGATGCGTCACTACGAGCAATTGTCGAATCGCGAGGTCGCCGAAGCCCTGAATCTCACCGAACCGGCTGCCAGTATGCGGTATTTGAGAGCCATCAAACGGCTCCGAACGGTCATGGAAGAGGATTTTTGACCAAGAAAGCCGGGGTTTGGCCCTTGAAAGCTGCCTGGGAAACGAGTAAACTCTCCCCTCCCGAGCGCGGTAGTCTCGCTTGGATCTACACCGTTACTACTCGATTTTGAGCACTGCCATGGCCGTCCCAAAACGCAAACACTCGAACGCCCGATCCGGTAGCCGTCGCAGCCATCACCGGATTCCTCCGATTCAATTGACTTATTGCCCGAACTGCAGCACCCGGGTTCCAACGCATAGCGTTTGCCCTTCCTGCGGATTTTATATGGGCCGTGTAGTCAATCCGGTTGCGGAAAAGAAATAGCCGCGGCGGGATCGGTGTGACGTGCCAATCGCAGGTGTGACGTGCCAATCGCATTAGATCGACCAATCAGTAAATCGACCACACAAACGCCGCAACCATTCGCGAGTCTGATCCAAGCATCGACTTTCGAGTGGTTGCGGCGTTTCTTGTTTCGCCCTCGGAAGTTAGACTATACCCCTAGAAGCTCCGTTCGGTGGTCCCCCGATTCGGAACATGTCCCAATACTCGGAACCGCGATTCATGTCCACTGAACCCACGTCTGAACCTCAGGTTGTTGAAACTGCCCCCGTTGCCGAGACGACGAGCTCGCCAGAAGCAACGGTCACCACCGAAGCCGAGGTGGTCTCGGCGAATAATCCGTCGGTCGTGGATCAAGAGTCTGTTGACGGCAAGCCGAAGCTCTCGATCGGTTCACAACGCGGTGCGTCGGGTAGCGAGCCCAAGGCGGTCGCGCAAGCCAAGGCCAACCCGGTATCAATGGGCGGTGAAGACGAAGCCCCCGCTACAATTGCTCCTGCTGTCCGGTCGAGTTTAGGACTCGATGGCCAGGACGTTGAGTTGAATTTGGATGATGCCGCTTTGAGCACCATGATGGACGGCGGCCAGACCTTGAGCCCGGGCCAAGTGGACGAATTGGTCGTTGATCAAAAATATCAAGGCAAAGTTGTTCGACTCAATGAAGAAAACGTGTTTTTGTTGATCAACGGCCGTTTCGACGGCATCGTGGCGACACGCACGTTCAAGAAGAAACCAGCGGAGGGCGATTTGCTCGAAGTCGTCGTGACTCGGCACAACACCGAAGAGGGCCTTTACGAACTTCGGATTCCTGGTGGTGCGGTTGATGTCGCGGCTTGGGATGACTTGACCGTGGGTGCGTTGCTGGAAGTCAAAATCACTGGCTCCAATACGGGCGGCTTGGAATGCATTGTTAATGGCATTCGCGGCTTTGTCCCCGGCGGTCAAATTGACTTGGCCCGCGTCGAGAATTTTGGTGACTACGTCGGCAAGAAGATGGAATTGCGGATCATCGAAGTCGACAAGAAGAAAAAGAAACTGGTGCTTTCACGCAAAGCCATTTTGGAAGAAGCACAAAAGGAAACCCAGCAAGAGTTTCTTAAGACGGTCGAACCAGGTGCCTACTTCGACGGCACGGTGACCCGTTTGATGGACTTTGGTGCGTTCATCAACATCGGAAGCGGCGTCGAAGGTTTGGCCCACGTCAGCAAATTGTCCTGGGACCGGATTAACCATCCCAAGGATGCGGTTGCGGTTGGCCAAACTGTCCGTGTCAAGGTTGACAAAATCAACAAAGAGAATGGCAAGATCTCGCTGTCAGTCAAAGACACCATGACCAATCCGTGGTTTGGGATCGCTGAACGATATCCTGATGGAAGCGTGGTTAAGGGCACGGTAACCAAGTTGGCAGACTTTGGAGCATTTGTTGGGTTGGAAGCCGGAATCGAAGGCATGATCCATATCTCCGAATTGGCTCATGGACGAGTTTCCACGGTTCAATCGGTCGTGAAGGTCGGCGATGAGTTGGATGTGAAGGTCTTGTCGATCGATATCAAAAAGCGCCGAATCGCTCTTTCGCGAAAAGCAACGTTAGCCGCCCCGGTTGATGAAGCCAAAGCGAAAGCCAAGCCCGAAGTCGAGGAAAAAGTCCGTGAGTTGGCCGTCAAGCCAACCAAGGAATCTCTCAAAGGCGGCCGCGGCAAAAGCAGCGGCGGCGAACAGTTTGGGCTGCGCTGGTAAGAATCAGGCGGTCCCCTTTGTCGTTACGACCCGGCGAATCCCTACGGGCCTGTTGCCTATCGTGCCTGTTGTAGGAAACATGTCGTTCCGTTTTGGATCGGTCCAGTCGTTGCAGGTCGAAGGACGATAGCATCCGAGAAGCTATGGGATAGTTACGGCCGCCGTCGTCTGGGTGACAGCGTGCCGCCGCTTCGTTGCCTTCGAACTTGGATGCATACACATGTGGCGATCGATGTTTATTGCGCTAGGGATTTTTCTCTGTCTTGTGGGTGGAGAGTTCTTGGCTTGCGATCATTTGGTCATCCGCAGTTCGATCCGAGAACCACAACCGGAGGCTTTGGTCAAAACGGCCTCGTTTGGCCAACCAGTCCCTGCTCCGGTCGAACGCAAGATTTATGTGCCTAAAGACTGGATGCCGTGGACGCTGTTGGCATCGGGGGCGGTTGTGTTGATGTATAGCCTTCGCCCTCGCGAGTAACCGCTTGTTCGTGTCGCTCTATTTCATCGTTTGATGGCTCCGGCTATGCTAACTGGGCGCGGTGATGCCCCCCGGTTACTTTCGAGAAAGTCAACGATGAAGTTGTTGCTCCGTTACGGTCGGTTTGTGTCTGTTGGTCTTGTTCTTAGCGCCGTATGCGGCGTTTCGCTAGTCACGACGTGCCGAGGCGCGATGGCGCAAACGGTCGACCAAGCTGCTGAAAAACCTGCGCAAGAAACAGCAACCAACCAGCCGGTCGTCACGTTGGTGGACGCCGGTCAAGCGCCACGTCGAGCGCTACGACTAAGGCCAACCGTTGGCAGTAAACAGCGGCATGAACTGACCATGGCCATGACGATGGGCTCGGAGGCCAATGGGCAAAAGTCGCCCAGCATGAAGGTGCCGACCGTCAAATACACGATGGATTCGACCATCAGCGAAGTGGCAGCCAATGGCGATGTTTCGTTTTCAGTGGAGTACGCCGATGCCCGCACCGTCAAAGACGATGAAACGTCCCTCGAGATGATTGCGAGTATGGAGGGCGTGATGGAATCGCTGATTGGTCTGCAATTTCAATCGACCGTTGACCAACGTGGATTTGCGAAAGGAGTGACGTTGGAGTTGCCTGATGGCATCGATCCGGTTGTGGCGGGACAAATCGACCAACTTTCCAAGTCGGTAGAACAATTGACGTCCCCGTTTCCAGCCGAAGAGGTAGGGGTGGGCGGAAAGTGGAAACTAGCGACCCCGATGGACTCCGGGGGAATGAAGTTCGTTCAGACCGTCGAATACACCGTCGTGGAGATGAGCGAAAACGGTGTCTCGGTCAACGTGGAAATAAGTCAAGCGGCCGAGGAGCAGGAAATCGCGCTCCCGGACGCGGGCGTTACGGCGCGGTTGCTATCGTTGGACTGCCGAGGTAAAGGCCAAATGAAGCTTAATTTGGGGGCAATCTTCTCCGACGAAGCATCCATCAAAGCAGATGTGACCGTCGAAATGATGGTAAACGCTGGTCAAGACATTGAGCTCACCCAAGAAGTGAGCACGCACGTTCAACTGAAGGTGATGCCGCTTCCCGTGGCCAAGTAATCCATTCCGCGGTCGGTCAAGGGCTGTCGGGCAAGGAAGTGTCTGCGTACCGTTCATCCGCAGTTCGGCTCTGCCATCCGTGGGAACTAACAAACGCTCGCATTTTGTCGCACTGCCACCTATGCCGTTCGGCGGTTTAGGCCATTGGTTTGCTCAGGCCATTGGGTGTCTTGGCAAATTCGACGGTCGGGGTTCTTGGATGAACCCAGGTCGGACTCTCCCCAATCGGGAAGTTATTTCGGGACGATTCCTTCGCGTTTTCCGGTCGATCAACAAAACCAAGCCCACATTTCCAGCCTTTTCCCACGGAGGTGATTATTCGCTGGTCCAACCCGCATGCTGCCAATGATTGGTCTTTCTTGCAATCATTTGGTGCGAAAATTTTTCGCCGTGCTCGTACAAACAAAACAGGCGAGCTTGTCACTGATAATACATAAACGCGCCGGCGGCCGATCCGACCAACAGGCCAACCACCATCATGAACACGGCGAACCAAACTCGGTTCATGCAGGCAAACACCAAAGAAAACAGCGGGACAAAGGTACACATCACGCCGTATTTTGGATCTTGGGTAAATGCCATGATGATCATCCATACATGGCCAATCAAGAAAAATAGGCTGGAGGCCGCCACGGCCACCTGAGCGGACCCAGAGGAGTCCGCCATTTGTTGCAGGCCCATGGTGATCAATAAGCCGGTGGCTGCCAAAGTAATGCCGACAATCGCGATCGCACCGGCGACCACGTAGGCAGACGCTCCATCGCCGAAATCTTGGCCATCCCCGGAAATGGGCATGTCGTCAATTTCTTTTTCCGCTTTCCACAGCATCTTGTCGGTTTCCGACATGCCGGCCGTTTCGTCGGCACCATCTTCATAGGCGAGTGTTTGCAAAAACGTCCCGGTTTCAAAGTTCAAGCCACAATTGATGCAGATCTTCGCACCTTGAGAAACAGGAGCTTCACAGGACGGGCACACGGCGCCCGTGGCTACCGCTTTGACTCCGACCTCGTCCAACAGGTCGGCCAATGGATCACCTAAGTTACCGGACACCGTCCCAGCGAACCCGCTACGGGCCCCTTGAGTTGCCCCCGTCTTGGTTGGGGTTGGCTTAGCGGCCGCCTTCGCTGCTGGGACGTGAATCCCCGCACTACATTTTGGGCACTTCACGGTCTTCCCAGCCAGATTGTCTTTGGCCGAAAATGCCGCCCCACAGGATCCACATTTGACCTTGATTGGCATGTGTCGAAGTACCTTCCCGTATTGAATCGCTCGTCAAAAAACCTTGCCCATCGGCCTCTATTGTTGTCGTGAGCAAGGTGAAAAATCAAGCCTTTGACTAAAAAACGTCTTGTGGCTTGGGTTGGCCCGCCTATTCTTGGCCACCGTTTGTTGTGGATTCCGGTTTTTCAGGTTTGGCAGGAATCACTTGACCGAAGAGTTGGCCCCGCACTTCGTCATGGGACCATGTGCCCGAATACATTTCGTTGTTGAACAACACCCGAGCGGAAAAAGTGCCCATGCCAGGAATCGTCAGCTTTTCGACGGTAATCACGGGGGTTTTATCCGCCCATTTGATGGGCATCGTCAACGGAACCGTCACGTCCCATTTCCCGTATTTGATCCGAGCTTCAATCAGCCACAAGTCGCCTTCCGGCAGCTTTTTGACGGATTGGATCGTGTACTCTTCGTCGGCTGGTGGGACGTCCTTTCCCAAAACCGTGTACCGACCTTTAAGTGTCGCACCGCTCAGGTATTTTTCAAACTTCGCTATCAACTCAGGGTCAACGGCACTCGCTTCTTGAGTTTTACCTTCTACCGGTTGAGCTGAGGCGGAAGTTGCCGGCGGCGACTCTTGAGAGAATGCGACGGGAACACCCATCCCCAACCAAAGTCCACCAACCCATCCCAAACAAACAATACTTCTGAACATTGAAGTTCTCCGAACGAGTAGAAACCTAAACGACCGACCAAAGAACCCCGGAACCAACCGACCGGGCGTTTTTCATTGATCGAGAACCAAATTATACACCCGGCGGAGCAAGATTGGGGGGCACCGCTCCGGTTCGCAGCAAACGTTGGTCAATTCAAGTGCCTGATGCAGCGGGCCCGGCGGTCCGTTATGCAATAAGGTGCTATTCACGGACTTGGCAAAACCTGCCACAATGGGCGGTCCGCTCCGCACGATTGTTCGGGGCACCGAATGCGTTCGAGGAACCCGACCCTGGTTCCTTGAATACTACTTATGACTACCACATAACGGAGTGCTGCTAGGTGTTTGTCGCCGCCTCGCTGGAATGTTTTCCGCATTTGGGCATCCGAGATGCCTGCCAAAAGGTCATTGACCTAGAATATTCAGCCATTGAGTTGGATCTTCATGAAGATGGCCATGTCCCACCCTCGAAACTACACGAAGACTTGGCTTGGGGATTACACGCCTGCCAGGACACGCTGCGGTTGGAAATCGTGGGATACTCCGTGGATATTCACGCCACGGGTGAAGAATATTTCGCGCAATTTGAATCCTGCTGCAAGGTCGCCAAGGCAACGAAGATCGTGACGATCAGCGTTCCCTCCAGTCCATTGGGGACGCCTTTCAACGAAGAAGTCGAACGCTTGCAACGACTTGCGGATATCGGCAAAACCTACGGGGTGCGCGTGGCGGTCAAAGGGATGCTTGGCCGCCTGACCGAAGACCCTGATACCGTCAAGGTTATGTGCGAGCACATCAAGGGCCTCGGATTTTCGTTTGACCCCAGTCAATATCTATGTGGTCCGTATTCCAACCGTGACCTCGATCACTTGATGAAGTATGTGTTTCAAGTTTCCTTGCGCGACTCGACCGAGAAGAAGATTCAAGTTCGCATCGGACAAGGCGTGATCGACTACGGAAAATTGATTCATCAACTGCGGCGAGCCGGTTACTCACAGGCTCTGTGCGCCCACTTTGCACCGGTTGATGGTGTCGATCACGATTCGGAAATGAGAACCTTTCGCATGCTGATCGAGAGTTTGCTGATGTAAGTCTTGCGTCCAGAACACCGGCAAACTATCCGGTGTTCGGGGCACACTCTGATTGGAGAATGGATCTTTGCTTGCGCGCGGAATCGCGGAGCGACGTTTTGGTTGGTCGGATTCCCGACCAACCAAAACTTTGCTCACGCGGTTAACTCCACAGTCCAGTAGTGATCTCGCGATGGTCGTTAACCGGTTAGCATAGCCTGGTCGAGCGGGCATCCGATCGACCTGGCGACGCTAAGCGAGTTGGCTGCGGAGATATTTCTCGCGTACATGGAACGCCCAAGCTAGCGCGACGTCCGAGCGCGGTGGTCCTGATTGAAGATCTTTCGCGCGGTGACATTGAGTGCGGTGGCCTGCAGCTCCGTGCTGGAAAGCCAGCGCCATCCCTGATCCGTGGCAGTCGGGCTCAGACGACCGCTAATGACACGGCCAGTGGCCCAGGCCAACAAGATGCGAAACCGAGTCACACCGTGTCGAATTGGTTCACCTCCGGCTGCCAATTCGCATTGCAAGCCGAACTCACGTTCAATTTCTTGCTGCAACCACTGAAGGATACGATCGGATTGCGGCCATTTCGGATCGGACCCTTTGTCGGCTTCCAACCATCCCACATCAAAACGCAAGAAATCCCATAGCCCTGCCCAACGCTGGCCCGCTGGAATCGTACGGCCGAGCCACCGACTTCGATGCTGGAGCAGTACCAACACTTCTGTCTTCGTCTCCCATTTGGTCTTTCGCGTCTTCTCCGCTGGGATCTGGTCCTGAGAACCCTGTTGGTAAGCCGCGCAGTGAGTCCGCAACGGGCATGTGGCACAACGAGGTTCCTTGACCTTGCAGACCTGGCCACCGATTTCCATCAGGCCTTGATTGAATTCGCCGGCCCGACATTGGGGGACCAAGTGTTCGGCGTATTGCCACAGAATCTTCTGGTTCGCGCTCGTGGTCGGATCGGTTCGCAAGCCCAATAAACGGCTATAGAGTCGAAGTGTGTTGCCTTCCAGAATCGGCCATGATTGTTGCTGCGAAATGGAGAGCACAGCGCCAGCGGTATAGCGACCAACACCGGGAAGTGCCAGGACATCGGCGAAGTCCGTTGGAAACTTACCAGCGTGTCGCTCTACAATCGCGGTTGCCGCTGCATGCAATTGTCTGGCTCGTCGGTAGTACCCCAGACCCTCCCAGATCCGTAGGACATCTTCAATCGGTGCCTGGGCCAAGTCTTGAACGGTGGGGAATCGTTGCATGAATCGCGGCCAATAGTCGAGAACCGTTGGCACCTGGGTCTGTTGCAACATCACTTCGCTGACCCAAACCCCATAGGGGTCCTGCGTGCGGCGCCATGGCAAATCGCGCCGATGTTTTGCGAACCAGCTCAGGACTTGCCGGCGAAGTTGTCGACAAGTGGCGGCCGTCGGCCAGTTCAACTCGGCGTCTGGCGCCGCAGCTGAAGCCGCTTTTGCACGAGGCTCCGATTTTTGATCACAGACTTGACCGGGCCGCTTTGAATCGGACTTCACGGCTTCACAGATCGCAATAAAGTGTAGTCACGGCGAGTATAGTATTCGACTTCCCCAAAGGTTTGTTCAATTTCCTTGCCCAGCCATTCGGGGTTTTTCGTTACGAACCAAGCTCTTCCACCCGACTGCAACACTTGGAACGAAAGTTCCACAAAGCGACTCGTGACTTGATTTTGCGAGTAATAAGGTGGGTTGCCCACAAACAGCGTGAATTGATTCTGTAGTTCGACAAAGTCGCTCGGTCGGCCATCGCTGTGAATGATCTGCGTGCAAGCGGCCAACCCATTGGCTTGAACATTTTCGGTTGCCGCTTGGATGGCCCGAGCATGGGAATCCACCAACACCAAACGTTCCAATGGAACCATCTTTCCCGCAGCGATTCCGATCAAGCCACTGCCACAGCCGAGGTCCAAAACGCGATCGCCAGCGACCACATCCATCGATTCGGCCAGTGCCAACCCGCCGGCATCAATTTTGCGATGCGCGAAAACACCGGGGTAGGTTACCAACGGAAACGAGATCCCATGCGGCAACGTCACGTCCAGATGGCTGACAAAAGACTTGGGCTTGCCAGCGCCTTTACAATCGGTTGCAGTCAAAACCGAAATATCGCCACTCTTTTTCGAAGTCTGCACGTTGCGGAACGAGTCATGCAAACGTCGCATCAACCAGAGAGAAGTTCCTTGAATCGCGCAGACAATTCTTCCCCCCGGGCGCAGTTTTTGAACCGCTTGTTGGAGAATATCGTGTACCAGTTCCGTCGGCAAATTGCCGCGGTTCAATTGAAACAACACGACATCATACGTCTCATCAGCTGGTAAATCTGCCTGACAAATCCGGCGAAATCGTTGACGAAACGCCGCCACAACATGGGGCTCCATGCCGCGATAGTGGTGAATGTCGAATGCATGAGCCGTTGCTTGGGCGCCTAGCACATCGCATGCTACTTGGCCCAACACCCCCGAACGATTTCCGATCGTCAACACATGGGGGTTATCGGATTTCATGGGCAACAGGTCTGGCAGGGCTTCCAGCAAATACCCTTCGCACAGGTTGAGCCCCGAACGAGAAATCACTTGGACCCGACCGTCAAGGAAGCGTTGTCGCTTGGGTGCCTCGGCCCCTTTAGAACTCTGCAAATGAAATATCAACGTTGGTACCTATGGCCAGATGGATATATGGATGAGACGAGTTTTATCGTCGCACGAGTTGAGGAGTCGTTGTCGGCGACCCTCCGAGTTGTCATGCGAATAAACGACTCGGCGGGTTGTGCGACATGTAAAGTTGGTCGTCGGCAAAAGTGTCCGAGGACGTCGGACCGTTCCATGGAGCACGGTTCCAAAAGTGGCAGGTACAGCCCGTGTACCGTGCGCCAATTCTCGAACGGCTCTGGCTCTCAACCGCTACGCGACATCGCGTGTGGCTACGGGATATCGTTGCGCACACTTCCATCGCACACGACTATATCTTACACGATTACGTAGTAATATTAGTCCTGAGTCACAGTCACGCCGCGCAACTGCATCAACTGAACGCGCACGGCCTGCCAAGCATCCTGTTCGCGTTGAACTTGAGCCTGGTGCTCGGCCACCTTGGCCATGTGGCTCGCGTGTTCCAGCTCCAGCGGGGCTCGTACGGTTGCCAAGCGTGCAATCTCTTGTTCGGCCGCGGCGATGGTCGCTTTTAGCTCGGTTTGCCGCGCCAGGTGTTCGGCGGACTGTTTGGCCCATTCCGCCAAACTCGCCTCCCAATTTACCACCTGGGCTCGCTCTTGTTCCAGGGCCTCGGTCTTGGATTTTGTCGAATCCGCCAACTGTTGCTGGACTTGTTGGAGCGCGGCATCTTCCCCGGCCAGTTGCAAAGCCTCCGCCAAAGCTGCGGAGCTCGCCTGTAGTTTCTCGAGCGTCTGTTGCAGTTGCGTTTGCCGAACGACCGATTGAGCCATCGCTTGTTGGGTTTCAGCCGTCATCCGGGCGAGTTCTTGGACGGAAGTTTCACTCGCGGTAACCTGTTGATTCCAGGCCGCCACTTCCTGCTGCTTGGTCGTGATCACTTGAGTTTGCGACTGAAGCTCGGCGGAGATCTTCGCGGCTTGTTCCGCGGCCTGGCTTTCAAGGTCGGCCACGGCTTCAATTTGTTTGGCTTGATTTTCCAGGGCCGTCAGAAGTTCCTGCTCTTGGCGGGCAAACGCGGCCGCCTCGGTCAAGCGTTGCTGTAGGGCGACAGCGGCATCAAATTGTGGTTGGAATTGGTCCGCTTCGGTTTGTCGTGTTGCCACCAGCGTCTGCGCTTCGACCTGTTGCGCTTGCAGGGCAACCAAAGTTGGCTCCAACGCCGCCAACTCCGTTTGTAGCTTCGACTGGAGGGTCTGAGTCTCCGTTACGGAGGCCTCCAGCGCGGCGACCTTGGCGGGCAGTTGTTCCACCACCATTTGATTGCTCGCCAACTGAACTTCATTGGTTTGCTTCAATTCGGTCAATTGTTTCAACGAGGCTTCCAATTGGTCGGACTGCATGGTGGCCAAGGAACGTTGGACCGCTTCAATTGCTTGCGTCAGATTCGTCAAGCCTGGCCCCAAGCGATTGACGATTTCTTGAGCGGCCGTCAACTGTGCTCGTTGGCTGTTGAGGTCCGTTGTCGCCTGCTCGAGCAGGGCAACGGCGCTCTGTTGTTGCTGGACGAGTTCCACTTTTTTCGCAGTCATGGCTTGCAAGTCGGCATCCAACTTGGCGAAGTTTTCACGTGCGGTGGTGAGCGCTGTTTGCAACGCTTGCTGCTGACCACGAGCTTGCTCCAACGCCGTATTGGCGGCGGCCAGACGCTGCTCCAGTTTCGGAACCATCAGAGAGAGTTCGCCCAGTTCGGCATCCGTGGCGACGTCACGCATTTTGATAACGCCGCTCAGGTCGCATGCCAACAAACGATTGGTTTCGTCGCACAAGCGAACGGCGGTCATGATATTGGTCCAGGGATAAGCTTTCTCCTGAGCACCGCTTTGATTGAAGATCTTCGCTTGATTGTCCCGTCCGCCGCTAACGATCCGTCCGTCGCGCGCAAATTGCAAGGAAGTCACGCCTCCACCGTGGGCACCCCAATTTGCGATCTGCCCGCCGTTTTCCATTTCCCAAAGTCGGATCGTGGTGTCTTGACTCCCGGACGCCAAGGCGTTGGAATCCAGTCGCCAGCTGACAGCGGTGATGGGACCTTGGTGTCCGCGCAAATCCAGATACTCTCGCGCTGTTTTGGCCTCCCAGACGAGCAAGCCGCCGCTGCGATCCCCAGACGCCAACAGGATGCCGTCCGGAGAAAACTCGATGGCTTGAATCCAATCGGTATGTTTCTTGATCTCGTGCAGTTGCTTGCCAGACGCTGCATCAAAGATGCGCACCATTCGATCCGTAGTGCCAGCCGCCACTCGCGTGTGATCGCTGCTTATGTCGGCGGCCAACACAGCGTCGCTCAAGCCCTTGATTTCAACTACTCGTTCACCGGTTTGAATGTCCCAGGCTATCACAACCCCGTTGGACGCCGCCCGACCACCCCCGGCCACGAGCAAGCCGCCCGTTCGCGAAAATCGCAAGGAATGGATATGTCCTTCCGGAAACGGCAAAACGCCCCGTAATTGCATCGATTGACTGTCGAACAGCAAGACTTGAAATGGAGTTCCAACCGCGAAGATCGGGGCCCAAGGACTGTTGGCAATAGCCATCACTGCCGGACTGCGATGTGGAACTGCCGCGACGTCCAGATTCAAGCGGCATGGCTGCGGCACGACCTCGGGACGAACCGATGTATCACCGGAAACGGCCGCCAATTTTTTCTTTTTGGGTGCGGCCTTGCTGGTTTGGTTCTCGAGCGCTCCGCCTTCGATCCATTTGCGGACCAGTTCCAATTCGGCGTCTGGCAAGCGATCCGCATCCGGCGGCATCTCCGGCGATGATTCATGAGTGATCAGTTTATAGAGGTAACTAGCCGAAGGCTCGCCGGCCTCGACGACGGCACCCGACCCGCCTCCCAACATCATTGCCGTGAAGTTGGTGACATCCAAGTCGCCGTTCTTTTCGTTCGCGTTATGGCAAGACGCGCACCGTTGGTTGAACAACGGCTTGATGTGGTCGTCAAATGTGACCTTTTCATCAGCACCATGTGCCATACCCAAGGTTAACAACGACAGACAGGTAATGGAGAACAGGTAGCGGCGTTGAAAGTGATTGCGTTTCATGACAGGAATTGCCAAAAGGAAGGCGTTTTTCGGATTTGATCGTGCGGCAGGTCTGTTCCGTAGCGATGCGTGCCAGAGCGTGGCTGGTGCGGGTTGCATCTGCATGCCCACCCACGTTGTGGTGAACGTAGCGACGGTGCGGTTAGTGGTTGAACATGAATTCTGGGCTGTTCAAAACGGACCAGAATACATCGTGCAGCCCATCCTGAACGTCGGGCGACTCCGCGACCAACCCCAGTAACCTTTGTAGCTCCGGTTCCTCGGGTTTGCGGGAAAATGCTCGCTGGTAAATCTCCGTAATCACCGCGGCCGGGGTTTGCCCCTCTCCAATCATCTTGGCGATGAGCCCACCTTCGCGGCATTTTTGGTGAACCGTTTCACCATTGAGCAAATGCAAAGCCTGGGACAGATTCGGTTCCATGACAACTTCGCAGCTGCAGACCGTTTCGCGAGTCGCGCGGCCAAACGTTGTGAGGAAATAGTTCGAGGTATTTCCGTCGGCGATCTGAACAGCCCGGGCTCCATACGCCAAGCCACGGAATTTGTTGCCGGTGTCGGTCACTTGAGAGATCACATCCAGCATGACTTCTGCCCGCATCCGGTTCAGGTAACGACGAGAAAAGTTCGTTTCGTCCGAAGCATTGCTGTCGTTCATCTTCGTGTCCAATTGATAGGTTCGTGAATTGCAGATATCGCGAACCAATTGTTTGAAGTTGTACTTGTAGTCGGTAAATCGTTTGCCAAGTTCCGCCAGCAACGCCTCGTTCACCGCCGGGTTACTGACTCGAACATCATCGACATCGTTGACGATGCCTTTGCCGAAGAAATGAGCCCACACAATGTTCGTTAGATTACGCGCGAAAAACGGATTTTCGGGAGATGCGAGCCAATTGGCCATCACTTGGCGGCGATCTTGTCCTGGTTGAATTTCCGGCTGAGCACCGCCCAAGAACTTGGGGGTCATGACGCGCCCACCGACCAAGTGCCGCACGTCACCACCCCCCGAATTGAAGACGATCACTTCGCGTGGATCTTCGCCGGGCTTGCGGCCAACTTGGGAGAAGAAGGCGGCAAAGCTGTAGTAATCATCCATCGTCCAGCGATCAAATGGATGATTATGGCATTGAGCACATTGGGTCCGCATGCCCATAAACACCTGGGCGACATTTTCCGCGACTTTCAGCGTGTCGGTTTCCATTTGATAATAATTCGTCGCTGGATTCGAAAAGGTTCCACCCTTCGACGACAGGAGTTCACGGACCATCGCATCGATTGGAACATCGTTGGCGATCTGCTGTTGCAACCAATTGAAATACAACAAGGCTGACTTGTAGCTGACGTTGATGGTCGACCGAATTTGCAGCAACTCGGCCCACTTCATCACCCACATCTCAACGAACTCTTTGCGTTCCAACAACTCATCAATTTTTTTAGCCCGTTTGTTCGGTTCCGAATCGGCCAGAAACGCATCGAGCTCGACGGCCGTCGGCAACATCCCACAAATGTCCAACGAAACACGGCGCAAAAACGTGGCATCGTCGCACAAGGGAGCTGGTTCGATTCGCAATCTTTTCCACTTCGCATACATCAGTTCGTCGATGTAGTTGTTCGCGGGAAGTTCTTGCCAGACGAATTCGAGGTCTTTGGGCAACACAATAAAGTGTCGTCCAACAGTATGAGTGTCGTAGCGAGCCATAAGAAAAGCTTCACCACGATTGGCAGCTGTCACGACGCCCGCTTGAGTTACCTTCGCAGAATTGTCGTTGGCCGAAGAAAAATAAGCCAACTCGGTAACGTCGCGAGTGGATCCGTCCGAATAATTTGCGACGACCGTTAACTGTTGCGTGGTGTCTGGGCCATTGAGCACACCACCTTCCGGGTACAGCTCCACACTGACGACTTGGGGGACAGCGCCTGGATCGTCCGGTGCTCCGTTCTGCAACCACTCGAGCAATGTCTGGTAGTAGCGGCTGTCGTTCTTGAATAGGCTGCCTCCCGAATGGGAAACCGAGCCAACTGCCTTTTCCAACAACAGGCTCCGCTCGGGAAACGCCAGATCCACGCGGCGTCCCAACTGTTCACGCATCAATCGGTGGTAATCACCCGCGGGATCAAAACCAAATAGCGATAGGTTAAAACCATCTTTTCCCCGCGCGGCGCCGTGGCAGCTGCCCGTGTTGCAACCGCTGCGCATGAATACAGGCATCACGTCCAAGCGAAAACTGAGCGGCAAGGTTTCTGTCGATTGCCGGACCACCAAAGGGATCACGACCGACTGATCTCCGTGACGCACTGTGATTTGGCCGTCGCCATCCTGTTTGGGACGTAGTCGATTGCCTTCGATTTGCACCAACTCGGCCGGTGTCACTTCAATCGTCATTTCACGAGTGACATCCGATGTGAGGCCGTTGGCAAACTCGATTTGGCCTACCAAGGTTTGGTGATCGCGAGTCGTGTTCAAATGCACGGTCGGTGGAAAGACGGCAAAACGCACTACCGCATTGGCGGCCACCGGAGTTGCTGGTGCGGGCACTGCCGCCGTGGGAGGCTCTGTTGCCGGTGTTTCAGCTGCCGCGTTCTCTTGCGCAAGCGATGTTTGCAGAGCCACAACCGAGGTCGCAGCAAAGGCGATCAAACCAAAAGCGCACCAGCGAAAGCCGAGCCATCGGAAAATTAAATTCTTCATGGATGAACCAACAACAAACAACAGGTGGGGGAGGGTGGGGTGGGAGGGAGCACGCGGAACGATTGATTACTTCTTCTTCGATTCCAGCCGCAGCTTTTCCAGCCGGCTTAATGGTTTCTCCACCGGTGGAGCCGGAGGCGCTTCGGCCGCTGCCGGTGGCGGTGTGGCGACCGGAGCTTCAACCTTGGGTTCTTCTTTGGGAAGCGGAACATCCACTTGCAATTCGAACCCACCCGTGCTGGATACCACGGACTCGCCGCGGACGGGGATGGTGACCTGACAGAACACGCCGCGATGCTTGCCGGCGGTGGTCTCGGCTGTCGTCTTGATGCGGAACACAAGTTCTTGCGTGGTTGAGTTAAACGTTAGTGGTTCAGCTTCACAGTTGGGAGGCAGGCCCAGCAATTGAACTTTGCCTTCCCCCTCAAACGCGGTCAGCTGATTGATCTTGCAGGGCACCAACACCGTTTCACCTTGCTCGCAGCCGGCCCGCGCGACCTCCATCGTTACGTAAGGAGATGCAACTTCCAACGTTGCCAACTGCGAACTACTCCAAGCCGGTCCACCCACATCGGACATGCCAATCGCATAAATCGGCCAAGTACCAACTTGCGAGTTACCTGCTGCGTTTAGCGGATACAAGCCTTCGGTCTGATCGGGAGGAATTTGGATATTGCCACGTGTTCCAACGCCAGGCGATCGGAAAGGAAATTCAACGTGCACATTGCCCGTGAAACCTGGATCACGGTGGACTTTGATCTTGATGTCTTTGGTTCCATCCAACACGATTGGGGCAGTAGGTTGTTCGATCTCGATTCGGAATGGCAATTTTTCAACGATCGCAATCGCCACCTGTTCGACTTCGCCTGTGATGTACTTCGATTGGTTTGGTTCCCCCAAAACAAAGTCCGCCGAATTCTTAAAAGCACCGCGAATTGCTTGGGCAGGGTCCGCATGTCGGGCAGTCAATGTCAGCAACTGGCCTCCCAACGGTGCATCTTCGGCCGCTTCAAACACGACCGGCATCTGGTTAAGATTCGCCAACATGGGCTGTGCTTGAAGTTTGATGCCAGCTGGAAGATTTTCCGACTCCAAGACCACTTCGCCACCAAAGTTGATGCGGTTGGCCAGTATCAATGAACCGAAGCGACCGCCGCGCGGCACGACAATCGACTGTCGGTACTGACCGTATTGTTCAATCCGCGGAATTTCAATGTTCAGCGCCGGAGCAACGCTTTGGAACTCGACGCGATAAACAAAGTCGTGACGTCCGCGATTCAGATGGTCATGGACCCACAAGACGTATTCGCCATCTTCGGGCACTGTCCAGCGCAGATACGGGTCTGGTCCACGCGAATCGTCACTTCCGACCAAATACGTGCCATCCCCTTTAAGCAAATGAACGACGGGGTCCAAGCCGGATCGAATTCGACGACCGTAAACTTCAATGTCCCAAACTTGCCCTTGTTTTGCGGTGAAGCGAAAATAGTCCTGATCGCCATCTTCAGTAATGATGCCATTGACCGCGGTTGGAAATTCAATCTTTGTCGCGGCGGCAGCTGCGTTGTTCGGTTCATTGTCCAACGAGTTCGGAAACTCGCTCAAACGGAATTTGATCCCCGAAGGCGCGATCCCTTTGGCGTCGCTGGGGTGAACCGCGAAGTCTTCGGACTTCGTCGCCGGCAGGGTTACATCACTTGCGAACGGTCCCAGCGCATCCCCGAGGTACTGAAGTGCTAACGACTGGCCCACAGGACCACCGGCAGGGTAGACCGCCGTCGGTCGCGGGAAATCTCCGATATGCAATTGATAGCGACATTCGCCGTTGCCGCCGAAACTGCTTTCGCGCACCATTACGTAATAAGTGCCAGCAGACGGAACTTGAACACTGCACACGCCGTCTTGACCCGCCAGCGCGGAATCATCAGAAACCGCCAGCTCGAAGCGATTGGAATCCAAGATCGCGATGTAGGGATCAAACAAATAACTGCCGAGTCGCATGGCGACAATTTCCACACTCAGTCGCTGCCCCTCCTGACATTGGACCGCGTAATAGTCGATGTCTTCGTTGTTCACGATGCCGTCGACCGTTACGTTCATGGCCACGGCTTGAGCAGACGCTAGATCGTTGTTGGGTTCGACTTCTGCCACAGTGGGCAAGTGATTCACCCAAAAGGGCCGATAGTCGCTGATGCCGGTGGCGGTTCGTACCTGAGCGATGTGCCGACCGACCGGAACTTCGGCCGCTACTTGCACCACCGCCTTCACGCGGTTGGCATCGACCATTTCGATCGACTGAACTTGGAAACCAGGCGTGTAGAAAAAAATCTCTTGAGCATCACCCAATCGTTCGCCGTAAAACTCCAACGTATGGGTTTGACCACGTTGCACCCCACGCGGCAGAATCAAATTCAGACGCGGGGAACTTGCGGCCGAAAAAAAACGATCCGTCTGCTCCGATCTTTCCAGCCGATCTGTCTGATCCAACGTCACGCATTCACGACATTGGGGACTGGGATTGACGGAAAATGCGGCACCCAGCAGGAGGCAACAGGCAATCAAAAAATTGACACTGGATTTTTGTTTCATAACACTTGGAACCAAAAAACGGATTTTGTGTTAAACGATCATCTCTTTGATCACTTTGCCACCATCGCAGATTTCAATCGGGCGGTTGCCGGGAGCCATGAGTTCTTTGTCGGCAACGATCCCCAAGCGGTCATAAACCGTTGTGGCCCAATCTTCGACGGTTAAAGGATTGTCTTCCGGTTCACTGGCGGTGGAGTTGCTGCTGCCATAAACAATACCTTTTTTCAGGCCACCGCCGGCCATAACGGTTGTGAACACTTTGGGCCAATGGTCGCGACCACCGGTTTGATTGATTTTGGGAGTGCGGCCAAACTCCGTACACATGCAAACCAGAGTGCTATCCAACAGGCCACGTTCTTCAAGGTCGCGAATCAGTGTCGCAAAGCCTTGGTCCAACGGTGGCATCTGGCCGCGCATGTTCCCTTCGATATTGTCGTGGTGGTCCCAGCCGCCGTACGTCAACGATACGAAACGAACACCTGATTCGACCAACCGTCGAGCCAACAGCAACCGAGCACCGGCAGTGTTGCGACCATACCGATCTCGCAGTGCGGGATCTTCCTTGTCGATGTCAAACGCCAAACGCGCCTTTTCGCTGCTGAGAATCGAATAGGCTCGTTGGTAGAAGGTATCAACGGCATTCAGCGAGTCCGCTTGTTCCTTCGACGTGAAGTACTGATTGACCGCTTCCAGCATATTGCGGCGGCGACCAAAACGTTGCTCGTCAACGCCGCCCGGCAACTCCAGGTCTCGCACCTTGAAGCCATCCCCAGCCGGGTCCGCACCTAGGCTGAAGCCGGCGTAGGAAGAACTCAAATAGCCGGTACCTGCGTACACGTTGGGTAGGCTTGGGATCATGACATAGGGTGGCAGATCATGCCGAGGACCAAACTCGTGCGAGACCACGCTTCCCATGCTCGGATATTGCAGAGCGGGACTTGGTCGGTATCCCGTGTACATGTTGTGCGTCCCGCGTTCGTGCGCCGCTTCACCGTGAGTCATCGAAGGACAG
The DNA here is from genome assembly GCA_016795075.1 of Planctomycetaceae bacterium. Taxonomy (GTDB): domain Bacteria; phylum Planctomycetota; class Planctomycetia; order Pirellulales; family Pirellulaceae; genus M30B19. Next base: position 44,426 of record JAEUIP010000002.1, read on the forward strand.
ATGCACAAACGATCCGCGATTTGAGCGGTTTGTGGCATCAGCTCACCGAAGCGAACACCAGGAATGCTGGTCGCGATACTGCCCAACGGACCACGATACTCCAGAGGTGCGTAGGGTTTGGGATCAAACGATTCTTGATGAGCCATGCCGCCCGGCAGAAAGATAAAGATCACACTTTTGGCGGGGCCCTCTTTCGAAACATAATCCTTTTGATCCGCTTGCGCGGACTTGATCCGCAAGAAATCGGTAAAGGTCAAGCCCAACCCAGCTAGTGCTCCGACACTAAGCACATTGCGCCGTGACATAGGATGATCCGTGCATCGTTTCATAAACAATCCTCCGATTGGTGGAACTGGATGAACATGGGGAATGGAAGCCAAGGACTTATTGGCTGAGAGGTCGAGGCCGTGAAAAAACGTCCCGAATGGGGCTCGTCGCTCACAGGCCATTCGACTGGTGGGGTGGGTAACAGTTTTGCAGTTCCTACTGGAACCGCCACTGTCGTTTTGCGGAACTCAAGTATACCCACTTTTAGGCTTAAAAATAGCCTTGAATTCGAAAATCGTAGAGAAATCGGTATTCGACGAAACCCATGGCTTCGTGGGCAGGTAAACCGAATCGGGGCGAATAAACTGCACAAACCGTTGGAGCAGCGACCGATCCCAAGTTTTTTCTCGATGCAGAAGAGAAAGGCAAGCGGCAATTTCACCCCGGTAATTATGCTGGGCGGAACCTTCCAAAAATAAGCTGAACCGATCGATAGGCCACGAATCGCAATTTTTTTGCGAAACCCGCTGCAAGAAGTCGTGTTTATTTATGGAGAGTTCCCGGTTAGCACCATCGCCGCTTGGGGATTGCTGGCGACGGCTAAAACCGGCGGAAAGCTGCAAAAAGGACTCGATTCGCTCCAAATTCGCGAAGTCCGATGCTCCTTGCTCAAGCTGGTGTTTTGGTCGCGGTGGGGCGGGTTTGGCTGAGATAAGACGAAGTAGCGAAAGCTGGTCCTGCGTGACTTCCACGGTCGTGGTGAAATCCCGAGTCGTGGTCAACGCGGAAAAGATTGACATAAAAGAGTTTTTACGGCGGAGAGAATCATGAAGCGTCATTTGTTGGTTCGTAAAGGTGGAGCACTCGGGCGCCGGTCGATGGCAGTTGCTCGCAGTGGCTTTACCTTGCTGGAAGTTATGTTGGTGCTAGCGATCATTATCGTGCTAGCAGGGATTGGTGTTGGGGCCATGATGAATGCCCAAGACACGGCGTCGGAACGTCAGGCTCAGATCAAGGCGCGGGGTTATGCGGAAGCTTGCAAGCGGTTCAAGATTGACGTCGGCTTTTTCCCCACTCAACTGGAAGACCTCTTAACTCGGCCGCAAGGGGTTAGCGATCGCAAGTGGCGCCGACCGTTTGTGGAGAAGCTTGAAGCCGATCCATGGAACAACCCTTACACGCTCCAAGTCGACTCGGTGAACAATCGGGTCGTGGTGGTGTCGGCTGGTCAAGATGGAAAGTTGGGAACGGAAGACGACATTTCCAGTGAAGACTAGGTCGAGGAGTAGAGGGGCGCTCTCTGGCAAGACGGATTGCCCGTGGACTGTCACGGGCATTTTTTTTGGACCGCTTTTGGGTTCTGGTGCTTTGTCAAAGTCAAAATTTCGCGTCGCGTCGGGTAAAGGTGTCAGGAGTCAATTGCCGCTACAGCCCATCGGGTGCTTCGCACAATGGACTCCTGACACCTTTACCGCCCCTAAGTTTTGGATTTGACAAAGCACTAGGATGGTTGGGATGAAGACAATGGCTGCCATTTCGGTGCGAAGTTCGCGGTCGGCCGGCTACACCTTGCTCGAGCTTTTGCTGGTGTTAGGAATTCTGGTCGTTTTGGCGGGTGTGACCATGCCCATGGCCTTGGACACGATGGACACGCACCGGTTGCGGGCATCGGCGGATCGTGTACAGGGTGCTTTTGCCGAAGCCCGAAATCAATCCATTCGTTCCGGTAACGAAGTCGCATTTTATTATCAAACCGGCTTTCGTACGTTCTTCGTGATGGAATTCAATCCTTTGATTCCCAAGCCGCTACCGCCGGTCCCGGACGAGGACATGGCATGGAACGGCACGTCGGACATCCGCAGCAATATCTTGGAAATGGGGGTTTTGTTTGCCGGGTCAAATGTTAGTCCGGACTCGCGGTCGCAGGTCAGCCAAGTGACGGACGTTCCCAGCTACAGCCGCATCTTGTTTTACCCGGACGGCACGGCTCAACCAGCGCGGGTTTTTTTGGCAAACGAGACGGGGGCTGGATTGCGTGTCGAGTTGAGATCCTTGACAGGTACCTCGGTTGTTAGCGACATGATGTTGACGTCGGACTTCGAATGAAAACTTTCTCAACTCGCCTTCTATCGATTTCAAATGCACCGCGCGGCATGACGCTGCTCGAAGTGATGTTGGCCTTGTTGGTACTTGTGGTCGCACTGTCAGGGATTGCGACATTGACTTCGCTCGGGCGTCAAAGCGGTGCAGATGCGCGGGATCTCACCATGGGACAGTTGTTGTGTGAAGGAAAGATGGCCGAGATCGCTGCTGGGGTTACCGCCGCTGGAAATACTCAAGGCCGATTTCCGAACGATCCGGATTGGACCTTTTCGGTTAGTTCGTCGGCAACGGACACTCCCGGGTTGTTGAATGTTCGCGTGACCGTGACGCAAGACCCCGCGACGTACTCCGAACCGTTGGAGTTCGTTTTGGTTCGTTGGATTCCTGATCCTGATTTTGCTGCCGAGTTAGCCCAATGAGTTGTAGCAACATGATGTGTCCATTCGGCGGGCGGGTTCAACGAGTCGGTTTTACGCTGGTCGAGGTGATGTTGTCGCTGGCTCTGTGCATTGTCATCACGGGGCTGTTGGCTGCCGCCAGTCAGATGTATTTGATGAATATCCAAGTAGAGCGGAATGAATTGACGCGATCCCGAGCCGCTCGAGCCGTGTTGCAAGTCATGGCTTTTGATTTGCGTGCTGCGGTGCAATACAAGCCGGTCGACGAAACGGCCTTGGACGAATCGATTGCTGACGCGGAAGAAGCTCTGGCGGCCACTCAAGGCGAGGAAGGGCAAGCCGAAGAAGAGCCTGCCGAAGAGGAAGAAGAACAAGTCGTGGAGCAGCCGGGATTGGCTGGGGGACCGAATTCGATTTCCTTCGACATTTCTCGCTTGCCGCGGCGTGATCAGTTCGCACCGGTGGTTGATGGAAAAACCGGCCGTGTGGTCAGCATCCCCAGTGAAATATTGAATATCCAGTACATGGTTGGAGCCGTGGAAGAAGATACAAATTCCGGCAACGCCACACAGCCCGACAGCGGTCCGCGAATTGGTTTGTTGCGTATGGAATTTGATCGCGCCGCGAAACGCTTTGCCGATCAAGGTGGTGGGCCGGTCTCCGGGTTCGAAATGATGGCGGAAGAAGTCAAGGGTTTGGCATTTCGTTATTACGATGGCGACCAGTGGTATTCGGAGTGGGACAGCAACGAAATGCGAACGCTACCGGTCGCGATTGAAATCACGTTGCAAGTCGATCCCCGAACCGCTGAAGTCGTGCAACAGCAGGCGCGGACGGGCGATTTAGATGCCGCGTTTGCCATGCAAGAATATCGCACCGTCGTGCACTTGCCAGTGGCAGAGTCGGCGGCTGCGATCCAAGCTCGCGAGGAGATGAAGAACTATGTCGAATAGTCGAAATCGACCGCGCGGTTTTGTGTTGCTGCTGGTCTTCCTGGCCGTGATCTTAATGACCTTGGCCGCCTATTCGTTTGCCTTGCTGTCGCGTGCGGACTATGAAGCCACGATTCTCGCGGGGCAACGCAGCCAGTCGCGATTGTTGGTGGACAGCGGTGCCGAAGCGACCCGGATGTTCCTGGCCCAAGGTCGGGATGTCGTACGGGAAAGTGGTGGGCTGTGGGACAACCCCAACACGTTTCAAGGTCGCTTGATTCGGATCGATCCCGAACCCGATCCGATGACGACGGGTTACTTCTCGATCATCGCTCCAGGGATGGACGACGCGGGTTATCCGTCTTCCTTTCGCTTCGGGATGACCGACGAATCTACCAAGCTTAATTTGAATATCCTGCCCAAGATGGATGAACTTCAACCAGGCGTTGGGGTGCAACTTTTGATGACGTTGCCGGAGATGACCGAAGATGTCGCCGAAGCGATCTTGGACTGGATTGACTTGGACGACGAGCCGCGAGAAATGGGAGCTGAATCGGGCTATTATGCTGGCCTCAGTCCCGCGTATTTGGCCAAGAATGGGGCGTTGGTCAGCGTTGAAGAATTGCTGCTGGTTCGGGGCGTGACTCCCGAGCTCTTGTTTGGTAACGACGTCAACCGCAATGGCATTCTCGATCAAGACGAAATCACGGATCAATCGGCGGTCGGCAGCGAGCCCGACATGCAGCTGGGTTGGGCCAATTTTCTAACGATCTTTTCGCAGGAAGCCAACAAGAACTGGGAAGGCTTGCAGAGGATCGACATCAACAAAGACGACTTGCAGGAGCTGGAGCGGGACCTTAGTTCCGTGTTGCCGTCCCGCTGGGTTAACTTTATCTTGGCTTATCGCATCAACGGTCCTTACGCCGAAGAGATGCCCGCGGATGAAGACAATGGCCCGCCCAACGGCGAAATCGATCTGAGCACCGCTGAGGGCTCCAACAAGTTCACACAACTTTTAGATCTCGTTGACGCTCGAACATCGATCACTTTTGATGGCGAGAGTACGGAAACGGTGCTGGAGTCACCAGTTTCGCTGGCCAACCCGCTGGAATTTGGTATTGGATTGGCGTCGATGATGGACAACCTCACGACGGTCTCGGCAGCAACCATCCCAGGTCGCATCAATATCATGCAAGCTCCGCGAAGAGTTTTGGAAGGCATCCCTGGGTTAACGCCGGAACAAGTCGAACAGATCATCACGTATCGCGAATACGAACTGAACGACCCCGAGTTCACGGACCTGAATCGCCGCTATGAGACCTGGTTGTTGGCGGAGTTGATTGTCGATTTGACCACCATGAAGGCGATTGCGCCCTTTGTCTGTTGTAAGGGTGATGTCTATCGTGCCGAAATTATTGGATATTTCGAAAACGGGGAAGCCTCCAGTCGTGCGGAAGTAGTTTATGACACTACCGAGCCACTGCCGCGGCTATTATTCTGGAGAGATAAGAGTCATCTACCTATCGGGCAAAGTGTGCAGACCTTAGGCATTGTTCCGTCGAGAGTCGAGTAGTTCGTTATGAGCAAAACCACGTTTATTCTATTGAACCATCGCACGGCCTGGGTTGGGGCGGGTGAGTCGGGCACTCAGCCAATCCTCAAGTCGTTGCAGAAAATCGACTTAGCGAGTTTAACGACCGTTGAAGAACAAGCGGCCGCCATTTGTGAGGCGCTTTCCCAAGAGCGACTAGCAAAAAAATCCGTGGTGTTGGTTCTTGGTCCACAGCAAACGGAATATCGACCATTTCAAGTGCCGGCCGTCGGGGCAGCAGAACTGCCTATCATTGTGGCCAATTTGGCGGCAACCCAAATGACCAAAGTCGATGACGATTCCATCATCGACTTCGTCGCCATGCCTGTGATGAACTCTGGTAGCAATGGGAACGCCGGTGCGACTTCTGTGTTGGTCATGGCGACTTCGTTTCAGACCAATTTGCTTCTGAGTGAATTGAAAACCAAAGGTTTGACGTTCGCTCGGATTTTGCCGCGTTTGATTGTTCCGAATCTACTTCGCGATTCGGCGGGTTCCGACGTTCAAGTGATGGTCCATGTCTTGGGCAGTGAAATCGACTTTGTGGCGACACAGGCCAAACAAGTGGTGATGGTTCGCTCCAGCGTGATTCCGGCCGAAGGTGACGATCGGAGCAAGCTGATTGCGCGCGAGACCTCGCGGTCCTTGGCCGTGTTGTCGGCCGAGTTTGGCCGAACCGAAAAGATGAACTTGGGCGTTATTGCCTCGACCGACGATGCCGCGGCCGTTACCGGGGCCATCGCCGCGCAGGATTTGACGGGACACAAACTGGCGGCAGTAGATTTTGGTACGTTGCCCGCAGGGTTTGATTCACAGAACGAGGCCTATGCCACATTGGCTTTGGCGGCATTGCGATTGGATCGCAAGCCCCTATTGGACTTGGCCAATCCGACCCGACCGCCTCAAGATAATGCGTGGAAGCGAAAACTCTATTTGTCGGCCATGTTGGCGGCGACGGTTCTGTTGGGATTGTTGGGACTGGCCTGGTTGGAGATCCGAAAACTGGATCGACAACTGGCCGATCTGCAGGCCGATGTGGACAATCGCAAAGTCGCCGAAGTCTCGGACAAACAAACGATCAATCGCGTTGGTGCGATCAACCAGTTCGTCGCCATGGACGTGGCCCCACTGCCTTTGCTGGAAACACTAAGCCAGCAACTGCCGTACGGTGAGGAAATGCGTGTCCAGTCGCTCAAACTTAATGTGGGTCGGTTGGCTAGCGAAGAATCCTTTCCCGTCGTCATGACCACTCGTCTGAAGTCAGCCGATTTGGCTGAAGTGTACAAGCCCAAACTACAAACAAATCCCGAGTGGGCCTTTAATCCGGCTCCCCAACTAACCGACAAAGCAAGCAAGTACTACACCAAGACCGCCATTGATACCATTACGGTCAAACCCGACTTCGAAACCGTCTACGAGCGACTTGCAAATGCAGTGCTAGGGGCACAGCCACAAGAGGCACCACGCTCGGTTCCGGCAGTGGAAACCGATGCCGCGGAAGAAGAAGTTCTCTCAACCGAAGAACGCGGTGATTCGGATGCCAACGCAACCGATGATCAAGACGCAACGGATGAGACGGCCGACGAGGAAAGTGATGACACGAAGCGCAAGAGTACTGAAGACACCGAATCCGACGACACGGAATCCGAGGATACGGAATCCGACGCGGACACAGAATCGGCCGACCGGCGATCCAACGACGAAAAATCGGCCGACGACCAAGACGAGTCCGAAAAGCGGGAGCAAAAATCGGATGACGACCAAGAGTTGTTCGATGAGACCAGTGACAATTAGAGCATCGCGGCCCGCTTCATTTCCTTTCGCCAACTCAGTTGAATCAAGAATCGATACCTATGAATAATCTCAACTCTCGCGAACGCACCTTGCTGCTGCTCGTCTTATCGTTTCTCCCGTTGGGCGGCTTGTATTACAGTTGGACCACGTATCAAGGTATGCGATCTTACCGTGTCGAGCAGATTTTGCTGGCCGAAGAAGAGAAGAACCGGCTGCACGAGCTCTCGATGACGGCGATGAAGGAGTTGGACCGATTTGACGATGCCTATAACGCGTCCAGTTTACCGCTAAGCGTCGCGGACAATACGGTGTCTTACCAGAACTTTCTCAGTGATCTCATGCTGCGAAATGGTTTGGAAGCCAAGACGGGCTCGGTGAAGTTGGATTCGGTCGATTATGCAACGACCGATCGAATAAACAAGTCTGTGAAAGAAAAGGCCTACGATCGAATTATCATCAGCGATACCACGGCTACGGGTAGCCTCGATCAATTAACCAATTTCTTGTACGACTTCTACGACTTGGCAATGCTGCATCGGATCGATTCCATCAGTGTGGATTTGGCCGCCCCTGACAAGGAAGATGAGACGCAACTCTCGATCAAGTTTACGGTCAGTGCGGTGATCTTGCCGTCTGGTCCTGAAACGAAGAATTGGTCGGAGTATTTGTCGGGCCGCCTGGGCAAACCTCGGTCCGCCGTGAACAATCTGGTCGTTGCGAGAAATCTGTTTGGGCCGCCCAATGCGGCTCCAAAGATCAGCTCCCGCGCCAGTGCCGAAGTGGAGGTCGGGTCGAACTTCAGCCATCGATTTACCGCCAGCGACGACAATGCGGATGACGATCTGACCTTCGAATTGGTATCTTCCGAGTTGGACGGATTTGAACTCGCTGCGTCCGATCGTGGACCTACGGCAACGCTCAAGGGCCCACGGGTTACCAAGGCCGGTCGGTATCGATTCAACGTGCGAGTAAGTGACAATCGTTTACCATTGTTGACGGACGAACAAGTCTTTACGCTCACGGTTGCAGAACCAGAACCCGAAGTCGTCCGCGAGCCGGCTCCACCAACGCCGCCTCGAAAGTATGCTCCGAATACCTACATCACCAGCTTGCTGCAAGATCGCCTTGGAGTAGCGACCGTGGTTCTGAACAATCGCGACAAAGATGAGTTGATCCATCGCAATGAAGGCGAGTCATTTGAATTGGACGGCAAGACTTGGACCGTCGTGAAAGTCGACCGGCGAACGGTGACCTTGCGCGTGGAAGACGAACTGCTGGAGTTCAAGATCGGCTCCACCTTGGCGGAACCACAAAGCACGTCCAAATCGGTGACCACTACCGAATCCGTGTCGCGGTAACGACGACCCTCTTGCCGCACGCTTTCTCAGAGTCATGTTTGCGTGCTGGCCAAGGTGTGGGAGCGTGCTGCCGAAGTTCTGCATGGTTGTTTCCGACACGGAGTGTCGGGCGCAGCACCCGGACATGCGGAGCCGTTTCTGTTTGGGCTCTGTCCCCAAAGGGGGCCGACCCTTGGGAGGGCATGTAATCGTTTCGGACCAAAAGGCATGACCGGGGAGGGTCAGGCCCCTTTTGGCACAAAGCCTAGCTCAGCCAACCGTTTTGGATTGCGGTGACGGCTGCTTGCGTGCGATCCGCAACATCCAATTTGCGCATGGCGTTGAGCACGTGTTCTTTGGCGGTTTCCAATCGCACGTGAATCGTGCGGGCGATCTCTTGGTTGCTTAGCCCAAGTCCGAGCAGACGCAAGGTTTGCATCTCGCGGCCCGTCAGTGTCGTGGGTCGCTCCGCGCTCAGAATGTTGTTGGGGGTGCGGAACCCACCAGTGTGGACCGGGGGGGTGTGGGGGGTCGGGGCCCGCTCCCATGCGGGTGGACGGGGGGGACCCCGCCGATCC
>JAEUIP010000300.1 GCA_016795075.1 Planctomycetaceae bacterium
CGACAAATGACGCTCGCCGCTGCCCATGGGTTTTGGCTCAACCAACTCCACTTCGCAAGTGCACAAGACGGGGACGGGGTTGCCTTGTCCAAAGGGGGCCATTTTCTCGATCTGATTGAGTGTCTCTACGGTCAGTTGATGCAACGACGCTTCGGCATCGATCCGTAACGGTCGTTGTTTCGAAGCATTGGCATTTTTGCGTTGGACAATTTCAAAAAACAGTTCCCGAAAAGCGGCCACATTTTCACTGCGTATTTGCAGTCCCGCAGCCGCACGATGGCCGCCAAACCCTTCGAGATATTCGCGGCAATTCGCCAGGGCATCATACAAATCGAATTCTCCGCCGCCGTTGCGACACGAACCAGTGCCGGCTTTGACACCGGTCGGGTCAAGCGAGATCAAGACCGTCGGTAGGCCGTATTTTTCTGCCAACCGTCCCGCAACGATCCCGATCACTCCAACGTGCCAATTGGGGTCGGCCAGCACAATCGCCGGATCATTGTCGGGATCATGTTTTTCCTGCAGCTCTTTCTTGGCCGCATTGTAGATTTTGCGATCCAAGCTATCGCGACTCACATTCAACTGATGCACGTATTCTGCCAAGGCCAAAGCTCGCGCGGGATCGTTGGTGACCATTAGCTCGATCGCCAACGCGGCTTGCCCCAACCGACCGGCGGCGTTCAGTCGTGGAGCCAATGTAAATCCGATGTCATCGGCTCGTAAACGCACCTTTTCATCCAATTGAGTGACTCGCATCAATTGTTGCAGTCCCAAACCGCAGTCGTTTTTTAGGCAAGCAACGCCATAATGCACCAAAATACGATTTTCACCGACCAATGGTACGACATCAGCGACCGTACCAATGGCGGCCCAACCAATCGCCATCATGAGGAACTGTCGCATGGCCGGGGTCACCTTCCCACCGGAGGCCGCGCCGTTCGGTTGATTCGCTCGCGAAGCAACTTGGCACAAAGCCCAGGCGACCTTCAACGCGACACCGGCGCCGGACAGATTCTTGAGCAATGGATGGCAACCCGGTAAGCCAGGATGCACAATCGCTGCGGCGACGGGTAGGTCCTCCGACATTGTGTGATGATCCGTAACAATCAATTGCAAACCGAGATCAGCGGCGTGCTGAGCGGCTTGATGACTGCTGATTCCACAGTCCACCGTCACGACTAACTCGGCGCCTTTCCGGTGCAATTCTGTCAGCGCGTCACGGTTTAGCCCGTAGCCATCCTCCAAACGATTGGGAACGTAATATCGAGGCTGCGCCCCAAGTGTTTGCAGGCAACGATAGAGCACGGCCGTCGCGGTCATGCCATCCGCGTCGTAATCACCGTAAATCCAGATTCGTTTGCCGGATTGGACAGCCGCCCACAAAACTTCGGCAGCTTGCAACGCACCCGGCAAATCTTCGGGGTCCCGTAGGTCGGACAGTCGAAACTCGAGAAATTGCCTAACTTCTTCGTGGTCCGTGATCCCGCGAGCGACCATCAATTGTGCCAAGATCGGCGACAAACCGTGCAAGGATTCCAATGCGGCGATTGCGGACCGATCGTGAGCCACAAATTGCCAAAGACGCTCCATCGATTCACTCCGTCGCGGCTAGTTCGGACTTCTTCCAGAAATGACTACTGACGCCGAACACTACTTTAACGGATCGTGGCCGCCACGCGAGAAGGGATGACAGCGTAAAATCCGCCAAGCAGCCAGAACGCCCCCCTTCCAAATTCCGTACTTGGCAATCGCTTGCCGCGCGTATTGACTACACGATGGTCGAAACCGGCAACAACCTGGATACCAATGACTCAGGGTCGCTTGATAAAAGCGAATCAGCCAATCCGCCATCCACCGTGGCCACATCCAAACTTGGAACATCGCAACTCAAGACTCAAAAACAAACGCGTTCGCTGCGGAGGCTGGCGGGAACAATCCGCGATCTGGCGACCTCTATACTTGTTGACCCGGCGGTACGAGTTCGATTCGTCGATTCGTCTGCTCGTCGATTTCTATCATCACACGATAATGATCGGGCGGCAATACGCTACGGACTTTTTCGCCCCATTCGATGATCGCCAACCCATCCGACTGGAAGAGTTCTTCGACCCCCAAATCCAAAAACTCGGCCGGATCCTGCAGACGGTAGACGTCCAAATGGTGCAGTTCCCGCAAGCCATGGTAACTTTGCCATAAAGTAAACGTGGGACTCGTCACGGTCTCTGGGTCGATTCCCAACCCAGAGGCAATTCCGCGGACCAATATGGATTTGCCTGCACCCAATGTCCCTTCCAGCGAAACAATCGCACCATCGGGGAGATTTTGAGCCAATTGACGTCCGACGGCCAATGTTTCTGCCTCCGTACTTGTAAACCAAATCTGATTTTGAGGCAGAGGTATCATGTAGATCGATTCAAAACTTGGTCGGCCGAAACACTGGAGATCCGAGCATCAAAACGGATTTCGACAATTCCAGCGAAATGACGCGGTTCTAGCGAGCACTGCTGAACCAACAAAGCCAAATAAGGTGACTTAGCGGAACAGGCTGTTGCTATTTGGGAGCCAAACGAATTCGCAGTCCTTGAGGTAAGGGATCGGTCGGTCGATAACGACCCTCCATCGTCTCCCGGTTCCACTCGTACAAGTACAGATAATAACTGGCTTGGTCAAAATGGTCGACGGCCAATTGAAATAACGACTCGCCACCCTCGGTAACGATCCATTCCGGTGTTTTGCTAACGCCCGTATCGTTTGCGCCGGTACTTGGTTGATGCTCCAAATTCGCGTGCGTTCGTTCGCGAGACAAAGATTCGCGAGACAAAGTTTCGGGAACGCCAGCGACAGGTTCGCTCGATCGTTCTTGATACTCGACCGGTTGAATCGCTCCAGATTCGGCGTCACTCGATGTGGATTGGACCAAATCGGGATAGACAAAGGCCAGCATCTCACTCGGTAAATAAGCGATCTGAGTGCCGGGCAAGAATCGCCCTCGATCGTCCGCCCGTCGATGATTGAGTTGCTGAAGTGCAGCGGCATAACCCGTATCGCCATAAAGTCGATCGGACAATTGAGTCATCGTCATTCCCGAGGGTAAGCTGACTCTTCGCATGGCCATCTTTAGCTCGGCTGCCGTGTAGCTCGCGGCTGACGAAGTCCCTTCGTCGGATTCGCGAATTGGATCTTGAACTTGAACTTGTGTGACCAGCGAACCAGTATCGGACGACCGTGGCTCGACGGCTTGGTTTTCCGACGAGCGACTCGGAACTCCCTGTGTCGATGGTTGGGCGACGTTCGGGAGATTTGGTGAAGCAGATGTCGCCGCTCGTCGCAACGCACCATTCAAAGCACCACTATTTTCGGTCGAAGCGGCATCCGGCACGACTTCGGTACTTGGGGCCTTAGGTTCGGTGACGGCAGGGGTTCCTTCGTCCATTGGCGGCAAAGCGGCCGACATTGGCAAACGGGAACCAGTCCCGGCAGGAGGCAAAAACGCGATCGGAGTCGTGTCCGAGGGCACCGGTAAACCCAAGCTGGACGGTTGCGAACTCTCGCGTGGCGAATTCTCCTGTTGAGCCGATCCGTCGGGAGCTTCAGAAGAGGTGAGAATAACGTCGGAGGTCAATGTCGAGTTGATCTGGGGCAAACCACTCGGCGTTTTCTCTTCCGCCGAATCAGGAAGCGGCGGCAGATTGGGTCCGGTAGGAAGGTTGGATTCGCTTTGGCGCGGCAAGGTCGGATCGGGTTCCGAACTCTGGGGGCTCAGCGGCAGAGAATGAACAGATGGCAGACTCGACGTCGGCAGACTCGCAGTCGGCAGGCTTGGTGATGGCAGGCTTGGTGATGGCAGGCTTGGTGAGTTTGCCGCTGATGACGTCAAATCGCTTGATGTCGGCGGCGGAAATTCAGGCAAGTCGATGTTTGGATCAACGGCAGCAACACGAATCTGTTGGTCGATTTCAGACGAGCCAAACATTGCTGCCATGCGTTCGGATGAGATCGGGCGCATCTCGCCCAGATCAACGATTTCGTTGGACTCAATTTGCGGCAGCGGGACTGGTGATGGCTTTTTGGTTGGCACCAAAACGTCGCCATTTCCCACGGTATAGACATTGACGGGAGCGGTGATCAGATCTTCGCTAGCATCGGCCCAGATGGATTTTGCTTTTAGCCAGATGGTCAAGAACAGCAAGCCGATCAACGCGACCAAAACCACCAAACCGATGGTCGCTTCCCTAACCATTCGTTTGTCAATCGCCTCGGATTCCATTCCTAGCTTCCTACTCCGAGCCCGCCGGGCTCGCGGTCCATCCATGGATACATTGTGCCTGCGGGTTTTGGCACGCAGGGAATCGTAGTGGATTTTCCGGAATCCGCAAAGGCAGAATTGCTAGGACTAGCGGACCGTGGCGTTGGTGGCTTCCGCGACTGGTGCGGCAGGTTGGCGAAACGACTGAGCGATCAACACGTCGGTTTGACCAACGGCGTCTTTCAAATCGGCCTCCGTCGTAAATACCAACTGGGCGGTACGTCCGTTGGCGTCTTGAATCAAATAATAGACCCAAACCAACTCAATTTCGTCTTCTTTACCAATGGCTTCAATCCGGAAGACTTGGGCTTGGTTGGCACCCTTCAGTGTCTCTTGCTTGAGAATCTGCGTGAGATTTCCCGCCAAGGACGATTCGACTTCACTGACAAAAGTCTTGAGATCCAACGGTGTTTTGCTTTGTTCGCTGGAAAACAACATGTTGCATTGAGTCATGGGCTCGCCATCGGCGATCAATCGCCAAATCGCCGCGCCTTTTTGGTCGAGCACCAGATGCCATTGGGGAGTATGCTGGAATTCGACGTGATTTTGGAGCGAGGTGTAGACCAAAATAGGAGCCGAGCCGGAACGATCCGTTTGTTGGCGAATGGTTGCGGCACTGATTTCGGTGGCCGCAAGTGTTTGATCCAACTTGATCTTGGTGGTCGCAGCGTACGCGGGGGAAATCGCTCCCTTTTCACGTTGTTCGAAAAAACTGGCTCGTAACTGCGACAACGTCCGTGTCTCGAAGATGGCGCGGACCGAGGCATTCACACGGATTTTCGTGGCGACATCGAGACTGCGGCCCGACGCGTCTCCCGACAACTTCAGAACCGCCTGAGTTTCGTTCGCTTTCTCCACTTCGCAGACAATCGACGTTTCCCGGACCTCTTCCAAACAAAACAGCTTCGTCACCAAGTCGGCTGACAGGGCAACGCGATCGCCCACCACCAACTTGGCTTTGTCTTTAAACAAGACCGCCGCCATTTCGTCCAACCAAATCGGGCTCAACGGAACCTGTAGCAGGTTCGTCACTTGCCCTGAAATCTGGCGGTCGGCACAATGAAAAATCATCCTTCCGGATTCAGGACTCTCGGGCATCGCCAAGACCTCGAGCGGTGCGGGCTGAATCGAGACGGTTTCCGGTTCTAGCGCTCCAAAGCGTTTGACCATTTCGGCTTTTTGGTACACGCGACTGGCCATGCGGTCGCCATTGATAATCACGGAGCGTTCGCTGAACGACTGTTGCGAACCGATTGTAAAGGCGACTTTTTTCGTGTCCTCGTCCGGCCCCAGCAATACGATGCCCTCCGATTGCAGGTCCAATTCGTAACTATAAGTCGTATCAATGACGGCCCCTCGCCATTGGGGCCGTGACCCCGCCAATCCCATCCCGGTAGCGAAATGGTTTAGGCCCAAAACGGCACCAAATGTAGTGAAAGCGGACATTAGATCGCGGCGATTTAGAGTGGAACTCATTTTCTTATCCGGGTCGTGCGGTACATGGCGACACCTGCGGTTGGTGCGCCGTCAGGCTCTACTCTCCCAATCGACTTTGTCGGCTTTCGGGATTAGCCGATTTTTCCGCCGACGTGAATTCGGGGGAATGTCGCGTGCCCGTCCATCTGGAGGAATCCATGAAAATCCAGTAGATTGTGGTGGGCCGTGAGGGGAAACCTGACACGCGCGTTCCCTGCTTCGTTTTCTCTAGGAAAACCCTTTACATGCGTTCCATTAGTGCTGCTTTGACCGCAATTTCCAGCCAGCAGCAGACGGCCGTCATGCCGTTCATTACCGCAGGCGACCCGGATTTAGAATTTACCAGTGAATTGTTGCGGACGATCGATCGACGCCAACCGGGGCTAATTGAGATTGGGTTCCCCTACAGTGACCCGATTGCCGACGGTCCCGTGATTCAGGCCTCGTATACCCGAGCCTTGGCACGCCACTTAAAAGTGGATCAAATATTTGATATGGTCCGCCGGGTGAGTCCTGAATTAAGTCAGCCGCTGGTAGGGATGGTCAGCTACGCGATTGTCTTACGGTATGGGGTTGAGAAGTTTCTCAGCCACGCGCGGGACGCGGGATTTTCGGGTTTGATTGTGCCCGATTTTTTGTGGGACAGCGAAGATCCACTCCGAACGATGTGCTTGGCTGCAGGACTCGACCTGATCCCGTTAATCACCCCCACAACTCCTGTGGACCGAGTAACCCGTATTGCGCACCAAGCAAGCGGCTTTATCTATTATGTCACCGTCGCGGGGGTTACTGGCGAACGGACGGGCTTACCCGAAGATCTCGCTCAAAACTTGGCGAGACTCCGTCGGGAAAGCCCCGTCCCAGTTTGTGTTGGCTTTGGAATCAGTCATCCTGATCAAGTGCGAGAACTGCGACCGCACTGCGATGGAGTGATCGTCGGCTCGGCGATTGTAAAAAGAATGGCGGCCTTATCGACAACCGACTCGGGGCACCAACCGCCAAGCCGCGCCGACGTTCTCGCGGACATCGACCAA
>JAEUIP010000301.1 GCA_016795075.1 Planctomycetaceae bacterium
TGCCCCCGCCCGCGCGGGGGGCCGGGAGTGTGTTGGGCCCCGCCCCGCGTTCCTTTGTTGGGGCGCGCCCCCAACCACGACACTTGGATCCGTTTCTTGCATGCTGCCGGTGGCATCGACCCACACGTGCAGTCGGGTGGGCGTGCCTTCGAAATAACGGTACCGCAGCGTCGGCTCCAACAACATCAGGACGACCAAGCCAATCGACAAGGCTCGCAATGTCGGCAGTAGCCAAGCGTAGGGCCGAGGGAAATCGTGAACTTCGCGCCAATACAACCACCAGCCGAGCAAGGCCAAGCCCAACGCGAGCACGAGCCCCCAACCCACCGGAATGGTCGACAAGAAGTGGAATTCCGTCATGTGGCCCCTCGCGTGATTCGCTTTTCGACGAAGAGTTCACCGAACAGAATCGCCAAGACGCCTAACAACACCCAGCGCCAAATCTCCCACCCCGTTTGCCGCTGCGAATCGGCGGTCAAGAAGTCCTTGGCGTCCACGTGAATCTCGGCTCCCAGTTGTTGGGCCAAGGTGGACAGTTCTGTTTCGGAAAGCGGGTCGATGCGTGCTTCTAGTTTTGTATTGGCGACTTCACGAGGTGTCGTCGTGCCTTGCGAAAACAGAATCAAGCGTTGCAGCAACGGCAAGAACGATGGTCGAATCGGCAAGTCACTCCAAGTGTCGTTTGCGCGGATGCTCCATTGATAGACCACGCCTTTTTCGACGGTCAGCTTGGCCAGCAGTAGGGCGTCGTTTTCGAGCTTCAACAGAGGAACGGCGGCGGGAGCGACTGCGGATTCGTCAAGTTTGCCTTCATTGGTCGTGAAGCGATGCCAACGTTTGACGGTGACTTGATCGAGTCGACCTTGTTGCGGATTGTTGAAAAGGGCCAGCACCGGGTCGCTGTACGGAGGCGGGGCAACACGGAACGATGCAATAACGCCGGTTGCCGGTGAGTTGCCTTGGGAGGCCACCGAGTTTCGCGCGTCGATTGGCTCGCCGAAGCGAAACGGCAAGATGCGTGGCTGGGCGTTGGCGCCCCATTGTTGTTCGTACCAGTTGCGATCCACTTGATCGCCGCCGAAGACAAACAATGTTAGTCCAGCCGCGACTTGTTGGGCCAAAGCTCGAGCCACTTCGTCCCGAACTCGAGAGACGTTGGCCAAGACAATCACATCGCGCTCGGATAGAAGTTCCGCGGTGAGTCGATCGGAAGTAACTCGTTCGACGACGATGCCTTGGGGCGCTCCCTCTTCACGAACGGTTGTTTGCCAAGCAACTTGCAAGAAACCGGTTTCCAGTTCCAACAGCGGCAGATCGTTTCGGTTTTCGACCAACAAGACGCGAATTGGCTGCAAGGCTGTGACAGGCAACGCGTCCGCATCGTCGCCGTTCATGCCGTTGCGATCGTCGATCGACATGTTGACGAGATGTGTGCCCGGTTCTTCCAGCGTGATCAAGAAAGCGAGTTGTTGTTCGGCACGGGGTGCCAAGTCGATTCGTTTGGTGGCGATCTCTTGGTCGTCTACCAAGACGCGTAGTGGCAATCCGGTGACGGCCTGTTCGCCCCGATTGGTCACGACCGCCCGGACTTCGAAGGGCTCGCCGGTCAATGCCAATTCGGTGGTGTCGCCATCGATCCAAAGCGACACATTTTCCGTGGGTTCGGCAGACTGTGGAAACAAATGGATGGAAGCCGGGACGGGCAATTGGCTCAGTCGTTCGCGCAGGGTCGCCCACGAAGCCGAAGGTACATTTTGCCAGTCGTGCCTTTGGAAATCACTCCACACCAAAATTTGCCGATACGGATCTTGGGTTTTGGCGGCGGTTTCGATTGCCAATTGCAAGGCAGCTGCGGGATTGGAACTTGCCGCGGCAGGTTCTAGGCGTTCGAGTTGGCGTTCGATCGGCCGCGAATCGTAGCTGGTGCCATCGGTTACCGGTGTCGCACTTCCGCCGGTGGTGATGATCGACTTGGCTGACCGACCGCCGACTCCGTTGATGACTTCTTGGACTTGGTTCCGTGAATGTTCGAACAGCGTCAGCCTTTGCGGTTCGCTCGCGGCGCTGGACTTGGCTTGCATCGAAAACGAGTCATCGATGACCAAGACCGTCGTTGCCGCGCCGCTTGTTCCTGAAGCCATCCACCAATTCCAAATTGGCCGTGCCATGCAAAACGCCAACACCAATGGAATCAGGCAGCGCAGCAACAGGAGCAACCAAGCTTGCCATTGGAACCGGCGCGAATTCTGCTGCTCCAAATTCTCGAGCAGATGCATCGCGCCCCATTCGATGGTTTGGAACTTGGAACGATTCAACAAGTGAATGATCAGGGGAACCAAGAACGCCAGCGCGCCGAGCAGCAACAAGCCGTTGAGGAAGCCCATTATTTGGCTCCTCGCTGTTGCAGAAAGCGGGCCAATACGTCGACATGTGATTCGGTGGTTGTGCAAGGAACCAGCGCGATCCGACTTTGTTTGCAGCCAGCCGCAAGTTCGCTGCGAAACGCCTCCAAGTTCTTTTGGTATTGGGCGCGAAAGTTGTAGGGATCCACGATCCGTTCGTGGTTCGAGTTTTCCAGCGAACGGAACTGGGTTCGCGTCGAGAAGGGAAAATCCAGCTCGTCGGGGTGCCAGACTTGGAGGAACACGACTTCGTTGGGAGCCTGGCGCAATCGTTGCAAACTGCGGAGCAAACTGCCGACTTGATCAAAACCATCGGAGATCAAGAAGACCACGCTGCGTCGTCCGATCTTGCCGGCCAAGCTTTCGATGACTGGAGCCAATTGGGTTTCGCCGCCGCATTCGGCCATGGCTAATTGAACCATCAGTTCGTACAAGTGCGAAGGACGGCTGCGCGGCGGCACGTAGCTGCGCAACTTGGTATCAAACGTGGCGACACCGACCGCGTCATGTTGTCCCGTAAAAAGGTAGGCCAGGCTGGCGGCCAGCCGGACAGCATATTGGTGTTTGCTGAGCCCAGGCGTGCGCGAGCCAGCGTATTTCATGGAACCACTTTGATCGACCAACAACGTCGCGCGGAGGTTGGTCTCTTCTTCGAATTGCCGAATGTAGAGTCGATCGGTTTTGCCGAACAACTTCCAATCGATCGATCGCACTTCATCGCCGCGGACGTAGGGTCGATGTTCTTTGAACTCGACACTGACACCTTTGTGCGGCGAGCGGTGCAGACCCACGTTCAGACCTTCCATCACCGACTTGGCATACCACTGCAATGCCGCGACTTTATCCCGGTCCTGCGCAGAAATCAGCTGTCGATGATCGGCCATGACAATCGCCTGAACTTGGCAACGAGAGTGGGACTAGAGAGCCTTGGGCTTCGCGACAACGACTTCTTTCAAAGCGCGTTGGATCAGATCGTCTGGTTGCAGACCTTCAGATTGCGCGCCGAAGGTGGGTACCAAGCGGTGGCGAAGCACGGGTAAGGCGAGCCCCTTCACGTCTTCGATGGTGACGTGGGTTCGTCCCTCCAGCAGGGCCAGAGCTTTTCCGGCCAACACCAGTTGTTGTCCCGCGCGAGGGCCGGGGCCCCAATCCACTTGTTGCCGAACCCAACTCAAGGGCGACTCGGCACGCGGTCGCAACGCTCGTACCAAATCCAGGACATATTGTTTGACGTGTTCGGGTAACGGGACTTTGCGAACCGTCGCTTGGAACTGGATGATTTCTTCGCCAGTCACCACGGGCAGCGGTTTACCGGCAAGTGTCGAAGTGGTGCGGTCGATGATCTCGCTTTCTTCATCGCGCGACGGATAATCAACCATGACCTGGAACAGGAAGCGATCGCGTTGGGCTTCCGGCAGCGGATAGGTTCCTTCTTGCTCGATGGGGTTTTGGGTGGCCAGCACAAAGAAAGGTTCCGACAGCGTGTACGTCTTGCCGCCGACGGTCACGGCGTGTTCTTGCATGGCTTCGAGGAGAGCGGCTTGAGTCTTCGGCGGGGTCCGGTTGATTTCGTCGGCTAATAACATCTGGGTGAAGATGGGACCTTGTTCAAACACCAAGTTGCGATGTCCGGAATCGGATTCTTGAATCAAGTCGGTGCCCGTGATGTCCGCCGGCATCAAGTCGGGTGTGAATTGGATTCGATGGAACGTCAAGTGCATGGCATCGGCCAGCGAACGAACCATCAAGGTCTTGGCCAACCCTGGCACGCCTTGCAATAGACAATGTCCCCGAGCCAAGATGGCGATCAACAGTTGGTTGATAACTTGGTCTTGGCCCACGATAGCCTTGGCGACTTCCGCTTTGATTTTTTCGCAGGCCACCTTCAATTGCCGCGCACTTTCCAGGTCCGAAGGACTGGAGAAGGCCGCGTTGGAGTCGTCGCGAGTGGAAGTGGATGGTTTGGCGTCACTGCGGGCAGGGCGAGCGGGCGTAGGGTTGGTTTGCGACACAGGCATGACGCTCCGAAGGCTGGGGGATAAGGTGCGAGCGCGATTGTAGAGCGAGCGCCCCGATCGCTTCACGCATCTGCGTGGATTGTCGAGCGAACGCCCCAATCGCTCCTGCGCGGCTGCATTAGTATCGTCGGCGATAAAGGTAAATACAAGCGACTGCCGCTGTCACAAGCGAAAAGTCCAGGCGTATGGTGGAGACATCGCCTCGAACCCTCCCGGGCCACAGTCTTGCCGCGGGCGACCCATTCAGAAACAAGTACCGCCGGTTGTCACAAACCGAAAGTCGCGTTGTATCGATGTTGAACCAGCCCGAATGATCCGCCCACACCCCACAACTCCCCTACGATGGAGAATTTTCTATGGTTCGGAACGGCCTATGCTTGACGGTGACCTTTCTGGGGTGGTTGTTGGTTCGCTACGGCTTGATGTGGTGGTTCTGCAACAGCGACTATCAAGGTTATGTCTTGTTTTTTGCGATGGCAATGGTTTGGCCAGACATTTACGTCTGCAAGTATCTGGCGACATGGAGTCAAGCGATCCAAGATCAAGCGGGCGGTCTAGGCCGAAAAGGCGCCTTGGCGAACAAGTTTATCCTGGCTGCTTTCGGCTGGAGTGTTTTGGCATCACCGTTTTGTGCTTCGGTCGTGCTGATCCATAGCGAATCGGCCACCGGCAATCAGGCTGCCCATCGCGGCGTGGTTTCGTTCGAGGACGTTGGTACTCTACCCGAAGAATCATGTTTTGAAGTGTCTGGAGCGGCACCCTTTGTTTGGTACTTGGGGGCGGTGGAATATTCGATCACTCGGCGATCCGAAAAGTTCTACTACGCAGCGCCGTTGGAGTCCGCGGAGTGGGACCCGAGCCGAGAAGTACGGCTTTGGGCCATTGTCGATGAGCGTGAGTTGTCGCAAGGCGTTTTGACTCGAAACAGAATTGCCTGTCATATTCCGACCAAGAACCCGCACTACTCCGCTTTTCAAACGGCGGTCGCCAACGCGGAGTCGCGGTTCGATCTGAAATCGGCCCCTTCCGCGATGTTGGTGCGCCTGCTCGCTTCTCCGGAAGCCGCCGCACCCGCGTATGGCGGACAAGATGTTTGGATAGGAGTCTTGTACGGGTTCAGTGTGATTCCGACGTTGCTTTATCCGGCACTGCTGTGGGTGGCCCCGAAAAAGCGCGAGCCGATGTTCGCGAGCCGTGAAGTCGACGCCGCCGAACTTGAGAACCCCAGCGTTGCGATGGTCCCGTCGATGTGGAACGCCCAACCGAGACTCTTGATTGCCAAGCGAAGGTTTTGGTTCGGCTGGCAGGTCCTGGGCTTCGTGGTGTTGGCCGCCGTGATGATCGGTTGGCTGGCGGACATTTGGGCGTTGCTGTTGGTGATCGTGGTTCCGGCACTGGAACTTTGGTTGTTGCTCCGAGCGTTTCCCGATTCGGAGACTCGCGGTTCGCTTCGGATGGCGGCAACTTGGTTGCTGCCGGTAGGAATGATGCTGGCTTTAGTCTTGGTCAACGTGAGCAAGTTTTCGCTGGAAGAAGCGAAGGGCTACGACTCGCAAGTGAAATGGAGTGAACTGGGGCCAAACACCCAACACGGCACGATCGTTGCCTTGCCGGAAGAAGTGTCTATTCGTCAAGAATGGACTGGTGAATATTGGGCACCCAACCATGAAACAAGTGCCTGGCGCGCGTTCCCGTTGGTGGAACCGACTTGGGGACCAAGCCAGCCGATCAAGTATTGGTTCATGTCGACCGATCGATTGGACTCGCGCTTTCACCACGAGCGGCCAAAATTTGTGCGGGTCGCACGGGAGCAGGATTCTTTTCAAATGCGACACGCAATCACGGACGCCGAATACCACCACGAGATCGTGGCTGCAGATGGGGCGATTATTTTGGAACCGGTGGTTGATCCCAAAAAACAATCGCAGGAGGCGTTTGGGTTCGTTGTACTGGGATTCTTGGGCTGTTGTTTGTCGTGGGCCGTTTGCGCGTTGTATTGGCCGATTGCTCGTCCACGGTCTGGATAATGATCACTGCGACCCTGACCGTCGCAGGAAGGCGATGAACCGCCGAGGCACAATGAACGCCGCGGCGGTGGCGTGACGAGCCGGCGAGAGGATCAAGCGTCCGACAGCGTCCCAAGATGATGATTGGGAAGCGAAATAACGAAGGCAACAAAGAACCATCATGCCAGCGACAGGAACGTCGCAAGACTTAGGAATTGTCTGGAAATAACTTCCCGATTTGGGAGAGTCCGACCTTGGTTAATCCGAGAACTCCTATCGTCGAA
>JAEUIP010000302.1 GCA_016795075.1 Planctomycetaceae bacterium
AATCGTCGGCTTTGTCCTTTTCGGGCACCGCCTAATTTAAGGTTCCGATCCCAACCTGTTATGAAATTGAAGTCGCAAGCATCGATGGAAGCCAAACCCGCCCTCGAAACGTTCAAGTTGATCCATCAAACGGCGGTCTCCATCGGTGAGATTGCGGAAAACTGGGTCTTTTCTGCCGATGCGGAGCGACGATACCACTTTCGGCCCGACGGCCCGCAACTGGACCAAATGTTGACGTTTTTGGTCGAAAACAGCCTGATTTTTGGCGATGACGAATAGGGCCTTTCCCAGCGCCTGCTGCATCAGCTGCGATCCCTAGCTATAATCAGGGGGTGGGTTGAAACCAACCAACCAAACCACCTAGGCCTCGGCCTAGCCCGCCTCACTTTTAGCCGCTGGGAAATCGATCTGTGATGTTGAATTGCCGTCGCCACATTCTGCTCAGTTGGGCTTGGCTTTGGGTCTCGGGATTTTTGGGGGCGACCGAACTGACAATCGCCCAAACCGATGATTTGAACATTCCCACTTTTTCTGAACAGGAAGCGATCGAGTATTTCGAGACCCAGGTCAAGCCAATCCTACGCGACAAGTGCCTACGCTGCCACAACGCCACCGAGACCAATGGTTCGTTGAATCTGACAACTCGAGAGGGCATTTTGGAAGGCGGCGATTCGGGGCCCGCCTTGGTCGAAGGCCAAGCCGAAGATAGCCTGCTGTTGAGCGCCATCCGCTACGATGCTTTCGAAATGCCGCCAACCGGTAAATTGTCGGATGCTCAAATCCGAACCATCCAAATTTGGCTGCATCAAGGAATGCCTTGGTCGCCTGACGAAACGACCCTCGATCCAGGGCACATCCATAAAGCACCGCAGGTCAATGAGGAATCCAAGGCTTGGTGGGCTTATCAACCACCGCAAGCTCCAACGCCGCCCGACGTTCGACAGACCGACTGGGTTCGCAACGACATCGATCGCTTTATCTTGCGACGTTTGGAAGACGCCGGTCTAAGTCCGAACCCACCTGCCGATCGCGCGACCTTGATTCGTCGCGTGTACTACAACGTTTGGGGATTACCCCCAACGCATCAACAAGTCCAGGAATTTGTCAACGATTCGGACCCGCTGGCCTACGAAAAGTTGGTCGACCGAGTTTTGGCCTCGCCGCAATATGGCGAGAAGTGGGGACGGTTCTGGTTGGACTTGGTTCGGTACTCAGAAACCAATTCATTCGAGCGCGATGGTGACAAGCCGTTTGTGTGGAAGTATCGCGACTACGTCATTCGCTCATTGAATGACGACAAACCGTATGATCAGTTTCTCATCGAACAATTGGCCGGTGACGAGCTCCCGGAACCAAGCATCGAAACCGTCACAGCGACGGGTTATTATCGCTTGGGCCAATGGGATGACGAACCGGCCGATCCAAAATTGGCGCGCTACGAAGAATTGGACGATATCGTTCGTACGACGTCGGAAACCATGTTGGGCATGACCGTGGGATGCGCTCGGTGTCATGACCACAAGATCGATCCCATCCCAGCCGCGGACTACTATCGACTACTGGCTTTCTTTGAAAATATCCAACCCTACGGCGTTCGATCGCATGAGTCCGTGGAAGCCGCTTCGGTTCGAACCTTCGAGTTCCCTGCGGATGAGTCTGCCAAAGCTCGGCATCAAGCCGAATTGGAACGAATGGAACGCAGCCTATCAGCTATCTACGAAAAGGCCAAACCAAGTTTCGAATCCGTCGAACACGAGGAATGGGCCTACGAAGAGAATCATGTTCGGTTGATCAAACAGCGATCCGGTGGCGTACTGAGTGAAGACGAAGTTCGCCGATTCGAACGAAACTTCAATCGACGTCAGCAATTGCGGAACACGCCGCCCAACAACGATGAAAAGATCTTAGCTGTCAAAGAACGAGGCCAAGAGGCGGAGCCGACCCACATCATGTTGCGAGGCAATCCGCACGTGTTGGGCGATGCGGTCACTCCGGGGTTTCCGTCGGTCTTGTCGCCACCGGAACCAGAAATATCCGCTTCGAGCACCGGCCAATCCACAGGACGTCGCTTGGCCTTGGCGAAATGGATCGCGTCCGCCGAAAATCCGTTGACGGCTCGTGTGATCGCCAATCGAATTTGGCAAGGCTACTTCGATCGCGGATTGGTGCGCACGGCCAGCGATTTTGGGTTTCAAGGAGATCGCCCAACTCATCCCGAGTTGCTCGATTGGTTGGCCTTGCGTTTGATCCAACAGGGCTGGCGGTTGAAGGCGTTGCAACGTGATATTTTGCTGTCCAATGCCTTCCAAATGTCGTCTGGGTTGAATGATGCAGCCTATGCGGTGGACCCAAACAACGATTTGTTTTGGCGCGCAAACATGCGGCGGTTGGCGGCGGAGGAAGTGCGAGATTCGATTCTTGCGGCCACCGGACACTTGAATTTGAAGATGTTCGGCCCAAGTATTTTCCCGATCATGCCGCCCGAAGTTCTGGCCGGTCAGTCGCAACCTGGCTCCGGGTGGGGACAATCGTCGCAGGAAGATCGCGATCGACGCAGTGTGTACATCAAGAGCAAACGCTCGTTGGTGTTGCCGATCATGAAGAACTTTGATGTGGCCGAAGCGGACTTTAGTTGCCCCGTACGTTTCA
Source organism: Planctomycetaceae bacterium (assembly GCA_016795075.1). Lineage (GTDB taxonomy): Bacteria > Planctomycetota > Planctomycetia > Pirellulales > Pirellulaceae > M30B19. Next base: position 2,650 of record JAEUIP010000302.1, read on the forward strand.
ACACGACGCAACCGACGCAAGCTCTCGGGATGCTCAACAGTGAATTCACGAATACGGAAGCTCAGCGGATGGCCCAGAGCATCTTGAAAACCGTGGACGTTTCAGATATCGCCGGTCAAGTCACGGTCGCGTTGCAGCGAACGACCCAGCGCGACATCAAGGAAGACGAAATACAAACCGGGGTGGAGTTTATCCAACGCCTCCGATCTCGTGACGGAGCCGACCCTCAACAAGCACTCGCGCGGTTCTGCCTCGTGAGTATCAACCTAAACGAGTTCCTCTTCGTGCGTTAGTTCACCCCGCCCAGCAGGAACTCGAACGGCGGCCCGAGGAACAAGTTGGGAGTGATTTTCGAGCGAGATACCAAAATTTGATTTCGTTGTAGCGACGCTTGCCAAAGCGTGATTCCACGAGGAATTCTCTGCGTTTTGGCAAACGCAGCTACCCGTTTTTTAACGTGTCAAAGCACGAGATATCGCCTTGGCCTATTGTCCGATGGGTAAATCGAATACGAGTACATCGGGGAGGCCAGCCATGGGCTCGCCGGAGTAAGCCCCGTCGGACAGCGCCATCACGATTCTCTTCTTGTCGGGACTGAAGTTCATGTCAGCGACCACGACTCTTCCACTTGGATTACCCAACAGGCGGGCCGGCGCCAGGACGTGAGTCAACTTCTTCGTGTCCACATCCAACACTCGAATCCAAGGTAGTGGCTTTCCTGCTTCGATCGACCTCAACGAACCAGTGACAAAAACTTGTTTGCCATCCGTCGTAAATAGCAGCTTGTTCACCTGACTAATGTCGTCCAACAAGCGACTTTCTTGTTTCGTGGCAAAATCGTACAAGTAAATATTCGGGTCGTTTGGCCCACCCCAAAACACCAAGCGTTCCCCATCGGGTGACAAACACGGCGAATGGATTCCTTCATCTCGCACGACGGACATGAGGAACTCGGTTGATTCGGTGTCGTAAAAATCCAGATTGCTCCGAACAATGTATTGGCCGCCTTCCGTGAAGTAACTGGACAAAGCCACTCGCTTGCCGTCTTTGCTGGAACATAGTCCGTACGAGAAGGAAGAATCCGCCGGACGGTTCTCTCCGGAATCCAGAAACTCAAAATCCTGCTCTGTCTCCGCATACGAGCGCCACAGAACGGACTGCAACCTGCGACCGGTTTGGAATGCCACGAGCGGCGCTCCCTCGGCACTCAGCATACGATAGTAACGATCATCCACATCGAGATTTTCCGTCCGCACGATATCTCCGGTCTTGGCATGAACCACTCTCACGACCCCGCGTGTACCATTAACGAAAAGATAGTGACCTTGTTGAGAAACGCTGAGTCCAAACGCGCCCTCCACAATCTTCTTCTTCCATACGATGGTCTTGTCCTCGGTATTCCACAAAACCACCTCGCCGTCTTTGCCGTATAGAACAGCTACCAAGTTGTTTGAATTTCCGACAAAGACTGCCGCTGCGCTGTTGGCCCGGTAAGGTTCCTCGGGATTCGTCTTTTCAATCTGCAGGGCCACCGAGTTTTTGACGCGAATGAACTCCTGCGCAAACGAAACACCTGGGCAGCAAGAACTCAACCAAGCCCCTGTCAAACCGACGGTCATTGCCCAACGAAGTGCGGGCCGATTGCTGTCGTTCCAACCCCAGAAGATCTGTCGAAGGCAACTGGCGAGTTCTCGGGTAAGAATCTGGACTTTGGTGCGATACATCTCGTGCGTTCTCCGCTCATCAACCGTCGGGTTCAACCTGGTGACTGAATGATCCGTTGTACTCAAACAATGAGAGGGAAGCAATCAATGCGAATGTTTTTATGAACGGCGCAACCGTTGCAGGTAAAGAACGTTACAGGGCTGCTCGTGAATATCGACGCAAATATTGCTTGAGGTTGATCTTCTTAGCGGTGCTGTCGGAGGTCATGTAGCGAATTTGCCCAAACACTTCGCGTTCGGGCCCCCAAGCGCGGTCGTAACGTCCTAAAACCCAAAAGATTCCCGAATAGCTGTTAGGGTCACGCCCATCAATGGCGTATTTGTTGTTCAAATGGATCATGATCTCCAGGGCTGCTTCGGGCGACTTCGACCAATGCAGAATCTTCTTACCCCACAGCATCCGCAGGTAATTGTGGATCACGCCGTCGTTTACCAACTGTCGCTGGGCGGCGTTCCAAATCTCATCGTGGGTTTCCGCGCGTTCGAACTGTTCCAATTCGTATGTGGCCGGACGAGGATCGGAGGCGTGCTGGTGCAAAGTCTTGCGTGCCCATGACGGCAGACTTTCGTATTGGTCGTAGTTGGACTCCCGACTGGACATATTGAAGCCCAACTCGCGCCATGTAATCAATTCGTCCAAGAAAGACTCCGCGGCTTCGCCCAGTCCCCAAAAACCTTGATTCGAACTAATCTTCTTGAGATTGATTTTGTCGGGCGTCCAGCGACTTTGTTGCAAGACTTTCGTGACGATTTCGTGCGCGGAGACGTGTCCATATCGTAAGTAAGGCGACATTTGGCTGGTGCCCACTTGGTCGACATTTCTTCGCTGTGCTTCGTATTGCGGCAGCTTTCGCGCGAGGAACTCCGACATCCGTTGCTGCCCCGCAGTCGACCCACCGACGGTTGAAACGGGAGCGACCGAATGATCTAGCGGAAAGCGGGCCAAATCGCTCGGCTGCAGGTCTTCCACCCGAGCCGCCGGCCAGCGCTGCAGGACATCGGGGCTAAGGATCGTCGGCTTCCGACTACTGGTCGGCAGCGCGGGCAGTTGCTTCAAGGGTTCGGCAACGGGCGCTTCGGCCAATTGGGCACCGATCGAACGGTGCATGAAGCGACGAAAATCCACCGCTCGCGCGAACGTCTTTTCGGCCAATCGCAAGGGGAGAACGCCATTGCTATCGACGGCTTCCAATCGGCAACCCACTTGACCACTGGCGGCTTGGATCATCTGCGGAACAAAAATGCACGGGTAGTCGTCGGTGACAACAACCGCTGCGTCTTGCGCCAAGGCCGTCAACAGCCCTTTGCTGGCCCCAACGTACGGCTCAAGGTAAGGATAATAGACAACGGAACTTGTTCTGAGAACTCGTTCCTGGTCCTGCATCCCTTGAATGAAAAACCAATGCAGTCGATCGCTGGCCCAAGCGTAGTCGCAGCGAAGCGGTTCGAAGATCACCAGTGGCAACCCTAGCCGACGGCACCAAGATACCGCCTGTTGCAGCGAGTGATTCCAGGTCAACCGACGGTGGGCGATCATCCAGTACAAGACATACCGGCGATCCGGCACTACCGGCACATCGCGTACAACCCGCACCCGGATTTCGGGGACGTCCAGCATAAATGTTTCCTAACACCCAAAGAGCAACGCGGTCGTCGAAGAATACTTCACTTTGCCTTAGATCCCGAGCATAATACCGGCTCGGTGAAAACCGCATCCCATCCGAATCCTATTTACCGAAACCCGTCGTCTCACGTCCTGGACCCCCGAACAGGTGGTAACCGTCAGGCCAGGGACATCATTAACGGGTCTAGTCTTACATGACCATCCGCATTGTCTGTGAAAACGAGACCGGCTACGACCCAACCACGGGGACGTTCGCTTATTGCGATCATACGTTCACGTGCGACGACTCGCTGTTGGCCAAGGTGACCCGTTGTCCAAAGTGCCAAAATTCAATTCGCGTGGGCACAAGTCATCGACACGTTTGGGCCGATACAGGACAACCGGTCGCAGACCCGAACGCCGTCAAGCAACACGCGCGAAAGTTGGCCGAACGTAGCTCGGCTCCCACTGGGAAAGTCCCGAACGGGAAACCAACCTCCGGTCCTCCGAACACGAGTGGCACCGCGAGTTCCGGAGCGAAGACCAACTCGAACGGGGCGCCCCCGGGCAATGGCAAGAGCAAACCCCCCGTGGTCGCGGCCAAAGCCAGTGATCCCGATGGGGCGAGGAAACCCAAGCCAAACGCCTCGGGTGCGTTAGCGACCGGCAGTCGAACGGAACGCCCCACGCCAATTCGCTGTTA
>JAEUIP010000303.1 GCA_016795075.1 Planctomycetaceae bacterium
ATCATTGGCATGGTCGCGACCACCTACCATTGCCGACCATGCGAGAAGTTCGCCGCTGCCAATCGTCAGAATCCGCTGCGGGCCGCGCCCCGGGATCGTCATCAAAAGGTCGACTTTTCCATCAAGCAAAATGTAAAGTTCGCCGTGCGCTTGACCTTCGCGAAACAAGTACTGACCGGGCGGACAGCGGACAACCTGCGCCAGGTTCGTCAGCTTTACTATGTTTCCGGCTGAAATGACGCTACCGACCGCTTGCTGAATCGCGCTCGCCGATACGTCCGAAGTTACTTCCATCCTATCGATCTCCCATGACGATCGTCCTTGGTCTTGACCGAACGCTTGCGATTATAGCGGTTTCACACCCACAGCCAACACACGAGAGGTGACAAACTGACCCACCTAAACTTGAGCCCCATGCGGACCGACCCGTCTACGGTCAGGTCTTGAGGTCGGATATCTTACCTAGCCTCCCAACGTTCAGCACGTTCGAGGACAACTCGTAGAAATATCCGTTTTAGCTCCAAATGCCTTCAACCGCTAGTTTAATGGCCGTTACCAATGTCATTGCAATGATCAAATAGCGAAACGCTTTTTCCGGAATTCGACTGACAATCGCAATCCCACACAGCACGCCGATGAAGATCGCCGGAAGCACGATCAAGTTGGCCGCAAACGACGACCAAGTAATGTTTTTCCAAAAGCCAATTTGCAAGGGAACTTTGAACAGATTGATCACCAAGAAGAACCACGCAATCGTTCCCATATAGTTATTCTTGGGAATGCGAGTTGCCAACATGTACACCGCCATGACGGGACCGGCGGCATTGCCAATCATGGTTGTGAAACCTCCCAACCAACCGAATGAAACGCCCAGAAGCGGTCGCTTGCTAACCCATTTTGATAGATCGACCGATTCTTGCAACAACAGCAATACCACGGTTCCGATAATGATCCAACCGATCATGCTCGTAAACACAGCATCGGAAACTTGCAAACCCAACCACGTTCCACAAAGCACCCCGACAATGGCCGGCGGTAACAACCTCAACAGGTACTTCCAGTCGGTATGTTGATGATAATGCCGGACGGCAAATAGATCCGCCATACACAGAATGGGAAGCAGCAAGCCCGTTGACAAACGACCACCAAAGGTCGCCGCCATCAAGGGGACGACCAACATACTCAGACCTTTGAGACCGGCCTTGGCCATGCCCGACAAGAACGCCGCCGCAACCAAGACCATCCATTGCTCGAACGTAAACTGGTTGAGTATCGAATCCATTTTGGTAGGCGTTTATGCCGTTTCTTCATCTTTGACGATCGAACGGTCGGTTTCAGCCAAAGAAGATTCGGACGTTTCACTAACTTTCGCAGCCCGAACCGCGCGACCAAACAACGAGTCGCGTCGAATCGTATGCGAGCTGTCCCGCACCAGAACGCGCGGACCGAGAATCTGCTTGAGTTCTTCGCTACCTACCGACTCCGCATCCATCAACCGCACGGTGATATCCTCCAAGTGCTGGCTACGATTTTCCAAAATTTGTCGAGTCAGCTTCATTTGCTCGTCAATGATTCGCTGCACTTCCATGTCGATCTTCTGCAAAGTATCTTCACTCAAGATCCGACCGGTTTCTTGGCTTAGTCCGGGCAAAAACGCGCTGCGTGTGCTGCCGCTGTAATTGATGCGGCCCAAGGAACTCATTCCAAACTCGGTGACCATGCGATAAGCCAGATCCGTGGCGCGTTCCAAGTCATTTTGCGCTCCGGTAGAGACTTCGGGATAGACCAATTCCTCGGCCAAAGTACCCGCCAGAAGAATCTTGATTTGACTTTCCAGTTCCCCTTTGGTCATCAAGTAGCGATCTTCATCCGGACGTTGCATCGTGTAGCCTAGCGCGGCAAACCCACGTGGAATGATCGAGACCTTATGAACAGGATCGGTATTCGGCAACGCGTACGCGACCAACGCATGACCCGCCTCGTGGTAGGCAACGCGTCGTTTCTCTTCCTCGTTCATGACGCGTTTTTTCTTTTCGAGCCCAGCGGTCACTCGTTCGATGCCTTCATAGAATTCGTCGATCGTGACGAGATCCTTCTCCTTCCTAGCGGCTAATAGAGCGGCTTCGTTGACCAAGTTCGCCAAATCAGCCCCCACAAACCCGCTGGTCATTGCGGCGATGTGCTTGAGATTGACGTCATCCGACAGCTTAACATTCTTCACGTGGACATTGAGGATCTTCTCACGGCCGTTGATGTCCGGTCGGTCGACCAATACTTGGCGATCAAATCGACCAGGACGAAGCAAGGCCGCATCCAAAGTCTCGGGCCGATTGGTGGCCGCCATGACGATCACACCCGAATTGGACTCGAACCCGTCCATCTCTACCAACAAGGCGTTGAGAGTTTGTTCTCGTTCGTCGTGACTGGGGACCGCACCATTCCCGCGTGACTTGCCTAGTGCATCCAGTTCGTCGATAAAGATAATGCATGGCGACTTGGCCACGGCTTGTTGGAATGTATCGCGGACACGCGCGGCCCCAACCCCCACAAACATCTCCACAAAGTCGCTACCGGACAAACTAAAGAAGGGGACTCCGGCTTCACCGGCAACCGCCTTGGCCAGCAACGTTTTTCCCGTTCCGGGTGGTCCAACCAACAGAACGCCTTTCGGAATTCGGCCCCCAAGTCGCTGGTACTTTTCGGCGTTGCTGAGGAAGTCGACAACTTCTTTGACTTCTTCAACTGCTTCGTCGATTCCGGCCACACTGCTAAACGATATGCCTTGTTCTTCGCTGGCATACAGACGACCACGGCTTCGACCGAATTGCATGGGTCCCGCACCACCGACCATGCGTGTGTAAAAGAAGAATAACAAGCCCCCAACAATCGCGACGGTCACCAACGTTGGCCCGTAACGATCAAAGAAACTTTGGCCGACGATGTCGAATTGAAAGCCCCGCTCGGTCACATCGCGAACGAACTGACTATACGCGACATCGCCATCGGGTGGTGTGGAGGAGAAGTATTTTTCACTCCGAGGCTTTTTCGAGTTTTGTTCCTGATCGAGGTATTCGACAGTAACCTTGCCCCGAATCTCCGTTTGATTGATTTGCTGGATCCGCAGTTCGGACAAGCGAACTTTGGTTTTGGCCGTTAGGTCCCCCGCAATGATCTCGCCCGATTCCGTAGGTGTCACGACCAACTTTCCATCTGAATCCAAGCGCGTGACTTCGACCAATCGCCGTAGGTCGCTCGTGCGAATATTCACGCTGTTGGCGTTGTCGTACAGCGAATAAGCAATGGCGACTACCAGGACCACAAAGGCCAAGAACAACCAGGGACGTGGTCGGTTGAAGGTGCTTTCACGATCTTTGGCGTTGGGACCATTCGGCTTGGGCCGTGGCGAATCACCGGAGGAAGGACGGCGCGATTTGGGGTCCGATGAATCGGGCGATTGCTTCGACATGGCGTGCTTTAGAATGAGTGTTCGTTAAAAAGTTAGGCTCTGTCCTAAACGGGGTCAGCCCCTTGGGCGGGGCAGCGAAAATCCAGGACAAAAAGACTTGTCCGGAAAGGGGCAGCCCCCTTTTTCGACAAAACCTCGTTTGATCGGCAGCCGCGATCCCGCGCGACCCCTTCCCTATGCTACGAACGAACCTACCCCTGGGCAAGCAGCAAGACGCGAGGGAACGCCCGTTGGTTTCGAGTGTGGGAACGGATCTGCGGGTGAATCCGGCCATGCCGATTACGGACGTATGAAGATTTGCTACAATGCGGCTGTTTTCGACCAAAGAGCGAGGAGTTTGAGCTTGTTGCGGCATGAAGCAGGACACGTGGTAACCCAAGAACAGCGTGGTGTTTTTCCGCGATGGTTGCTGCCTCCCAATCCGATAAATCGCTCCCGGCGGATCGCCATCTTGGGAGCCACCGGCAGCATTGGTCAGAGTGCGCTCGCGGTACTGCGTCACGCGAATCAAATGGCCGAGTCCGCTTTGTCTGAAAATGGTCGGTTCCAGTTGTTTGGTATCAGCGGGCACGAGAATCTAGGAAGTTTGGCAATGGCAGCTCGGGAGTTTTCCCCGGAGTTCGTCGTCTGCTCCAACACTTCTATGGAAGCCCAGTGGGCACACGCGTGTCCCGAATTCGGCGGGCGTTTTAATGCCGGAGCCGAAGCGCTTGTGGATTTGGCCGCCCACCCGGACGTCGACATTGTTGTGGCAGCCATCGTCGGTCGGGCGGGATTGGAGAGCACCATGGCCGCGATCGAATCGGGAAAACTGGTGGCTTTGGCGAACAAAGAAACATTGGTCATGGCCGGGCACTTGGCCACCGACCTGGCGACCAAAACCGACGCCAGAATTCTCCCGGTCGATAGCGAACACAGCGCGATCTTTCAGTGTTTGCACAGCGGTGGTCGACTCGAAGTCCGAAGAGTCATTCTAACCGCCAGTGGCGGACCATTTCGCACTTGGACTGCCGCCCAACAACGGGATGTGACACCCGAACAGGCCCGGGCTCATCCAACTTGGAAGATGGGGGCCAAGATTTCGATCGATTCGGCCACCATGATGAACAAGGCCTTGGAACTGATTGAAGCCAAGTGGCTCTTCGGTTTGGACGCGGCACAGTTAGAAGTGGTGGTGCACCCGGAGTCGATCGTGCATTCGATGGTCGAGTTTGTCGACGGCAGTATTTTGGCCCAATGTAGCCCGCCCGATATGAAGTTGCCGATTCAAGCAGCCTTGGATTATCCGAATCGTTTCGAAAGTCCGGCCCGCCGTATGGATTTTCGCGTCCCGTTCGGGTTGAATTTTGAGCCGCCCGATATGGACCGCTTTCCTGCTTTATTGGTAGGCTTAGAGGTTGCGCGTCGTGGCGGGTCATGCGGCGTGATTGTTAACGCTGCGAATGAAGTCGCTGTCCAGGCTTTTCTGGAACGGCGAATTCGCTTTTCGGAAATCGTTCCGGTTTGCCGAAAAGTGTTGGATTCACATCCGTTTGAACCTTATCCCGACTTGGCATCCATTCTTGAATTGGATCGCTGGGCTCGGTTGGAGAGTTGTAAGTGCATTTCGAGCTACTAGCTGCCATTGGCTTCCCCAGCATCAATTTCCTGTGGTCGATCTTCCAAATGATGATTGGGATCGGATTGGTGATTTTTGTCCACGAAATGGGGCATTTCTTGGCCGCCAAAGCCTGCGGCGTCAAATGTGAAAAATTTTACGTCGGGTTCGATGCCTTCGATATCAATCTCGGTGTGATCAAGATCCCCAGTCGCTTGGTCTATTTCCAATGGGGTGAAACCGAATATGGAATTGGGATCCTTCCGCTGGGTGGGTACGTCAAGATGTTGGGCCAACACGACAATCCTGTCGAGGCGATCGCGGACCCCCACGCGGCCAACGCGTCGATCAAGTTGGCCATGGACGGACCCCGAGTCGATGCCGCGCCCAACGCGAAACCCGCTATCGACCCTCGATCGTTCCAAGCCAAGACCGTGCCCCAACGCATGTTGATCATGTCCGCGGGCGTGATCATGAATTTGATCTTCGGAGTGGTGTTCGCGTCGTTTGCTTTTCAATTCGGCGTAAGTTACGAACCGGCATTTGTCGGCGAAACCGTGGCGGGCTCTCCAGCCTGGGAAAACAACCTATCCGGAACCCAAATCTTGGAGATCAATGGGACAAACACTCAAGATCGATATTTTCCCTTCGAGGAAATTGCTCAAACGATCATGGTGGGCGGAGCCGAACAGAACGTGATGCTCGAAATCAAACGGCCGGAAAGCGAAGCACAAACGGAACGTCTTTCGATTACTCCCGTGGTCGGCTTGGTAAAGCTCAAAGGCTTTAGTCCTCCGACCATTGGTATCGGTGCGATGCTGTCGACTCGCTTGGCGGCCGAAAAGCACACGGTCCCCGGACACCCTGCTGACGAAGCAGGATTCTTGGTCAATGACTTGATCGTGCGTGTCAACGGGAAAGAAGTCAATAACCGCGTGGAGCTGACCAGGGAGCTGTACAAGTGCTGGGACCAGCCCGTAACGTTCACCGTCCTGCGCAACACGGAGGGTGTTCACTTCAGCTATAAAGACTACAAAAAGTCGGGAGCCAATGATGGTGAGATGATTGATTTGACGGTCCAGCCGAATCCGTTGCGCGAGTTTGGCATGGTGATGAAGTATGGCCCGATCACCGCCGTACAAATTGGTTCGCCAGCTCATCAAGAAGGGATGAAAGCCGGCGATGTCATCCTAAAAATGGATGGTCAAGAATTTGATCCGTTGCTGGCGTCCCAATATTTGCGACGAATGGCTCGCGAAAGCAAACCGGTAGAATTCTTGCTTCGCCGCATCGTTAAAGATGCCGCCCAAGAAGTGAAGGTAACGTTGACGCCCCGTTTTTCGCCAAGCGTCAGTGTGTTGGCCGATAACATGCCCGTCGCCGTGGAGGAAATCGGGATCGCGATCAAGGTCGAATCCGTCGTGGAGCGAGTTATCGAAAATGGTGCCGCCGCGACCCAAGGCATTCAGGCCGGCGACAGGATCATCTCGGCGACTCTCGATTTTCGCGACGAGGATTATCTCGCAAAGTACAAGAAGCGGGGAGGCGAGATCAAAGCCATCCAGGGTGATGATTTGGTCAATAATTGGCCTCAATT
>JAEUIP010000304.1 GCA_016795075.1 Planctomycetaceae bacterium
CTCCAAAAGCCGACGGCGAACTTCGGACCTTTGCTCGGACCGAGAAACATAAACGTGCGCCACTTGATGATCGACAACCGCAAACGCGGTACTGTCCAACGGTTGCAGCATCTCGCCGTACGGACCATCACGAACTTCCAGTAGTCCCGCTTCTCGCAAGTACCTGTTGATAAAGATCGGTCGATGGACCGGCACCAAGCCGTACTCGGAAACAACCACCACTTGGATTCCCAATTCCTGTGCTTGATCGATAATCCAGCCGGCGCATTGATCGACTTCGGCGACGCGTTCCGGAGCAATCTCATGACACCGCTGTCCGTCGTAGTCCAGATGGGGCAAGTAGACCAAGGTCAGCGCGGGGGATTTTTGTTTCAGTGTTTCGACGGCGGCTCGTGCGATCCACTGAGAACAGGGCCAACCCGCCTTGGGGCCCCAAAATGTAAAGAAAGGAAACGGCCCTAGGCGTTGCTCCAGGTCACATCCTGTGCGATCAATGATTCCGAACTCTTTGGAGCCATCACATCCGTAATGGGGCTTCGGCGTGGCGGACCAGCGGACGGACGCGCCCTGATTGAACCACCAAAACAGCTTGGCCGTTTCTACGCCATCGTATAGTTTGGCACCGTGCATCAGATGGTTCGATTGTTGCCAAAATCGAACCTCACCAGAACTGCGTTCGTACCAGCCGTTGCCAACAATTCCATGTTCTCGCGGCAAGGTTCCCGTCAAAAGCGTCGCTTGCGCCGTGCAGGTCACGGCCGGCAAAGGACAGTTCCATGGCACGGGAGTGCCTAAGGCCGCAATTCGAGGAGCGTGGTCCAGCAAAGCCGGAGTTAGGCCCACAACGTTAAGAACACAGACTTTGCTCAATGGGTCAGCCCCCGTGTCGGACAGTGCTTTTGGGCCGGTGGCTCTTGTATCGAGACATTCATGGTTGTGAAAATGATTTAGCGAGCGAGGTTCGTTCCTCGCTCGCTAAAACGGATTAACGAAAATCTTTAACGTCAACGAGCCTTAGCGGCCGCCCGTTTCACCACCCGTGGCTGCGCCGTTCTCACCACCCGCGGCTGCGCCGTTCTCACCACCCGCGGCTGCGCCGTTCTCACCACCCGTGGCTGCGCCGTTCTCACCACCCGTGGCTGCGCCGGCATCGGTACCTTCGGTCGATTCGGCACCTGTGTTGTCTGTCGTCGATTCCGTCGAATTGTCAGCGGCTGGTGGCTGCCCATTTGGGGTGACGACACCCACGGGAGTTGTCGTTGCTGCTGGCTCGATCGGTTCGGTCGTGGGCAATTCGACGATGCCAACAATCTTCTCCATAGCCTCCGCCGATTTGCCCATGCCGGCTAGGACGCGAACGCTGTTCGACTGTTCCCGAAGAAACAAGTCGGTGGGGTTCATGGTTCGCTTCTGCGTTTCCGTCAGAGGTTTCTCTTCGACAAATCCGATGTCCGTCACGGCCAACAGTTCTTTGAGTTCTTTCTCCAATTGATCGATCAGCTTAACGGCTTCTGCATTGGCAGCCAAAGCGGCCTTCAAACCAGTTGGCGTTTTTTCGACGGTTCCGAGAATGCTTCGTGCCCCAGCAACAACGATCTTGACGTCCGTCCGAGCGTAATGCAAATGGAACGGGAACAGGCCATCTTCGGTAAAGTCATCCATGCCCATCATACCGCCCATCATATCGCCCATGCCGCCCATGCCACCGGGGACACCATCCCCATCACCGACCCGCATCGACTCACCACTGCCGCCAATCTCTGGACCGTTTCGTGGTCCGCCTTTGCTGGTCGACTTCTTTTTGGCCTGAGCAAACCCGGTCTTCTCTTTGATCAATTGGTCGATCTTGATCATCTTTTGAGCCAGCAACACGCGGGCCCGCGAGTCCTTCGCGACGTAGATCACCAACTTACCGAGATTCTCCAAGTACATTTTCGGATCGTCGATCGGCAAGCGAGACAGTGCCAAAAACGCATCCAATCGCAGCCATTTTCCAGCTTCCTTTTTGGTAGCCACTTTGGTCAAGGCCGCTTTGACTTCCGCGGTTTTTGGATCAGCCGCTGGCAACATTAGTCCGTCCAAAGTTTGCACAGCCCGACGCGACAGCAGATAGCCCGCTTGTTCTTCGGCTTGGTTCGCGTCGAATTTGGCAATCAATCGCAACATCGAGTCAACTATCATCGTTCGAACCGCCGGTTGCATGCGTTCTTGATCCGGCAATTGTCCATCAATTTCCGCGTGCCGTTGCAGACCAATCAGCGAAGCCGCGACCAGATAATCAGGGCTTTGTGGTTCATCCACGATCTTCAAGAGTTCTCGGAGCGCGGCCAAATGGGGTTTCGGAGGTCGTTGCCCCGAAATTCCTTCTTGCGTATCCAGTAGTCCAAGAATAATTACCGCGTTCACGCGGGCTGCTGGATGATAGTTCTTGCTGGCAATATCAACTGCTTTAGGCACGATGACATTGTTTAGCAGATACGCGCGATTGTTGTCGGAGGTTGCCCGTACGATCTTGCGAAAGAAATCTTGGCGCAAATCACCCAGGGTGGCTTGGGCGTCCGGGTTGAGCGTGGTCATCTCGGCCATCAGCACTTGACCAACCCAATTGAGCACGGCCGACTGGTCGGCACTCGACATGGCGTTGGCACTTCCCAAGGCCGCTGTCACTTTTGATTCAAATTCGCCGCGCACGCGTCGGGCTTCGGAGACCTTGTTCCGATCCGTTCGAGGATCCAAGCCAACCAAATTGAATTGTTCCGGCACCACATCCGTCACGTATGCGGCCGCCGGATCCTGCAGCGCAAAGCTCACATTCGGAGACCCAAACATGCCCACGGCAACCAAACACATAAGCAATGACAAGGCTATTCGAAGCATCTTCATGGAAATTCTCATGGTCTGAAACTGATTTCCTGGGGGTCGCCGAAATCCGACCGACACAAGTTGGCTGGCAACCGAACGATGCTACTTCGACGTTCGTTCGCTTGCATAGTTCCCCGCCATGCAGGGAATTCCGCACCATTATGCTCGCCAACCTCGATTATGGTAACCTACCGGCTAGGTTTGAACCAGATTTCTGACGGATTCGTTGACAGCCCAAATTATCGCAACTGAATGGACGGGCTGTAGGGGAAATAACTACGCCGCTGGCCGCCAAAACGAATCTCCACCCCGATCGTCAGGGCAAGTTGATTGATGAATTTCAAGTCGTTGGCCGGCAATACCAGATAATTCGTCGCGTCCAAACGTAGGGCCCACCACGGTCGAAACGCATATTTCACGCCCACCGATAACGGAATCTGCATCGCAAATTCGTCAACTGTGCCACCGGTCTCGTCCAGAAACGAGTACTTTCCGGCGCCCAGTCCTAATCCCGTGTAAGGGCGCCACCGCGAATCGCCCCAGGGAAAATACAGGACGGAGATATCTGCCAATCGAATCGAAACCTCGTCGCCGCCAGGATCCGTGTTGGTGCTGCCAAACCCCAGTCCCAATTGGGCACCCCAAAAATGCTCGTAGTCCCAACCCAAGCGAAGCCCCGATACGGTCCCGTGGGTTTGCTGCAAGTTCTCCGTCAAGTTCCAACCAAACAAGGCGCCTGTGTAGCCGTCGATAGAGTAGGGGCGATTCATCCAGCTGGTACCAAATAATGGTTGGCCACGATCGACGTGCCGCGGCCCAATGTATGGTTGGCCGTGACCCAAATACGGGCGTGGAACTCGGTCCACCAGATGACTCGGTACCACGGAAAACGGGAAGCCCAAAGAGCCTGTGTCGGCCGGTTGATTCCCCCGAAACAGCAAATTCCCCATGCCCTGCTGGACGGCAAAGGGATTGAGCCAAAAGGTTCGCGGCTGCTCCAAGGGCGGACCTCCCGGCCAAGAACCCCGAACGTAGGGACGATTGGGAAACAGCGGGCGCCAACGCAAGCGGTCAATTAATCGCGGAACCAAATAAGGCCGATTCGGGAACCGCGGTGGATAACTGCCGTATCCCCAGTCCGCGGCCTCGCCCGTCTCGGAGTAGTATTCGCTTTCAGGGTAAGCTTCCTGATCGAAGTAACTTCCTTGCGCTGGCATCGCCCCGGTTTCCCCGATGGACTCGCCGTCAATCCTAAGAAGTTGCCGATTGCTTTCCGCCGGAAGAGGTGTTCCCACCATTTCATCTTGCATCCACCCCGCCGGGTCGACCGCTCCATCAAAGGTTGCGGCTGAATCACTCGATTGTCGAGCCGACGTCGGAGCCCACCGTTGCGCAGAAATTGCCTCTGGTAACCGCTCAACGCAAATCCAAGAGACACCCACCAGGCCGACAAACCACGCCACGATCAACAACCGAGCGTCCGGTTCTAAGGTAGGCTTGTGGGTTTGTTCCTCAGAACATGGAGGTCGAGTGGAAGCAAAAGGCATCGAAACTCGCGACCACGCTCTCGTGAACGTAGCGACGGTGGTGCAGGTCCACGCTCTGACGAGCATAGCTACTGCCTGGGCAGCGGCGATCAGTATAACTCGTCTCATAGCGCTCCCAGGAACAAACATCACGGAGGCCGACGGTGCGGCGCGGGATTATGAGAGCGTCACCAAATGGTGTCAACATCAGTCGACGATCCGCAGCAAAGCGTAATTCTTCTTGCCGCGGCGGAGGACAATCATCGTTGGACTGGATAGATCGGCCGTCGTCACTTGGTGCGTGTCCGACTCGATGCGGCGGTTGTTCACGTACGCTCCACCCTCGGCCACAACGCGGCGCGCCTCGCCTTTGCTTTTCGTTAACTTGGCTTCCACCAACGCGTCGGCAATCGAAAGCCCTTCCGCCAATCGAGCTGCCGACAGTTGACTGGACGGGACTTCGGCAAAAACTTGATTGAGGTCCTCGTCGTTCGCAAATTTCCCAATTTCACCGCCGAAGAATATTTCGGTTGCTTGTCGCACCAAATCCAGGGCGGAGGTGCCGTGGATCAACTCCGTGAGCCATTCGGCCAACCGAATCTGGCTAGCGGCCTTTTCGGGTTCGGTGGCGCGGCAATGATCCAGATGCTCGACTTCTTCACGTGGTAACTCAGTGAGAAAACGCAAGCACTTGCCCGCGTCTTCATCGGCGACGTTCCGCCAATATTGGTAAAACTGATACGGGGCAGTCTTCTTGCCGTCCAACCACAACGCCCCACTCTCGGTCTTGCCCATCTTGGTACCGTCGGACTTGGTCAACAACGGACATGTCATGCCAAAGACCTCGGCACCCGACATTCGTCGCGCTAAGTCGATTCCCGCAGTGACGTTGCCCCATTGGTCGCTGCCGCCCAACTGCAGTTCGCAACCAAAAGTGCGGTTCAAATGCACGAAGTCGTACGCCTGCAACAACATGTAACTAAACTCGGTATAGCTAATGCCGACATCTGGATTCTCCAGACGATTCTTCACCGAATCCTTGTTGATCATCACGTTGACTGGAACATTTTTTCCCACATCGCGCAAGAAATCCAAGTAGGAGAAGCGGCTAATCCAGTCATAATTATTGACCAACAAGGCCGGCCCGAGCGTCGAATGGCGGTCCGAGCTAAAGTCCAACAATCCCGCCATCTGCCCGCGAATCGCGACCACGTTGGCTTCAATTTGCTCTAAAGATTGGAGGTTCCGCTCCTGCGACTTGCCGCTCGGGTCGCCAATGGAGCCCGTCGCTCCCCCGACCAAGGCGATTGGGCGATGTCCCGACTTCTGAAAACGTCGCAACATCAACAGCGGCAACAAATGTCCCACATGCAGCGAGTCGCTGGTCGGGTCAAATCCGGCATACACCGTCCGTGGACGCTCCAATAGCCAACTGCCCATACGATCGGAGGTACATTGATACACCAATTGCCGCCACTGCAAATTGGCAAAGATATCGGTCAATGCTTGGCTCATCTTTGGCCCTTGAACTATCGAAGCCGCGCCGACTTCTAGATGGAATTGAAACACATATTTTCAGTAAAGCCCCCAGGTTTCCCTGTTTTGCAGGCTCTCCTGATTCCCGCAGGCGATACCGGCAGAAAATCTTAAATGGAGTGCGGGAGCATGATAAATCCTACTGATAAATAGCGATAGGCGAAGATACCTCGCCGACGACAAGATAATCCGCGGCCCATTCGAGTTTCCGTATGAACCGATGCATACCAATCGCAACTTCGAACTTGTCCATTCACTGCTTGTCATTTCTGCGATCGTGGCTCCACGCCTCGTTGATCGGGGGGATGGTGCTGGGAGCTTGGGTTGGATCGGTTTCTGCCGACATCTGGTACGTAGATAATGAAAATGGGCAGGACACCAATAGCGGACGGACCGAATTGGTCGGGCCGCTTGCCGCGGGACCCTTTCGGACTATTGGTCGAGCCCTCGAGGCTGCCCATGTCGGCGACACGATCGTTTTGGCCAAAAACGCCAGCCCCTATCGCGAAATGATTACGTTTTCGGGCAGCAAGAACTCAGGATTTGCTGGGCAACCGTTTCGCTTGATCGGCAATGGGGCGGTCCTGAGCGGCACGCAACAGATCCTGCCCAAACAGTGGCAGTTCGTCCGCGATGGTATCTACGAATGTCGACCGGCCGACGGGGCATTTCAGCAACTGTATTTGGGTTCGCGCCCGGCACAATAT
>JAEUIP010000305.1 GCA_016795075.1 Planctomycetaceae bacterium
TGGCTTGGCAAAGGTCGCCTCAAGACTCGAGTTCGGATGGAGACACCAATCACGTATTTTTATACTGACGAGGAACGAAAGATACACGTCGACGTCGAATTCCCCCAGGGACTATTGACCGAGTTTTATCCCCCGGTTCGTTCGCAGTTTCCACCATTTGATGAAACCATCGCAATGTCTGCGGATGGCGAACCGATCGGAAATGCCAAACTCCAATGGGGCGAGATCACGCTTATACCCACAGCCAAGTTGCGACCTGCGGTGTCCGATCCACACACCGCCAAGTTGCTCGGCGAGTGTCTGGCGACGCGAATTTATCCGAACGCCGATGGAAATCACTACGATGCGGCTCGGCACACCGATTCCGCCATCGTGCATATTCGCTTGAAACCCGCAGAGCCCCAAACGGACACCTTGGCCTCCTGGGCACCCACCGGCGACTACTTCGAAAAATTCTTGTTCTATCGCGGTGTCGGAAAGTTTGATATTCCAGTGACCGTCACTAGCGACGACAATCGCACCTTGAAGGTTACGAATCATGGCAAAGAAGTATTACGCGGCGCGATCGTCTACCGCTTGCATGGCGAGACACTTACTTATGGCATCGTGCCTGACGTTCAAGCCGGGAAAACCGTTTCCGTCACCGAACCACATCGCCAAATCGACCTAGACACCTTGTCGGATTTGATGCGGCAGGAATTGATTGACGCAGGCCTCTACGACAAAGAAGCGACTGCCATGATTCATACCTGGGCAAGTTCCTGGTTCAACGAACAGGGAACACGAATGTTCTATTTGGTACCGCAAGCGGTGACCGATCGTGAATTGCCCCTGCACGTTTCGCCACGCCCCGACGAACTACTTCGTGTGATGGTCGGTCGGGTCGAAATCATGTCCGCTACCGAAGAGCAACGGCTGCTCCAAGTTGTCAAGCAAGCAGCAGAACAACGGACCAACGAGTTCAATCAACAACTCGCTAACGGCATCGAGACCCCGGTTGTTCCAATCATCGTACCCGATGAGTTTCGGGACCTGGGGCGATTGGCCGAACCCGCGTTGCATCGTCTTCGGGAAGTCAGTCACGACGCAATGATTCGCGATGAAGCGGACGCCATCTTGGCCCAACTAGCCCGCGACCGAGAAGTGGAAGAAGTTCAAGCGAGAGAAGCGGCCCAAGCCTCGAACTAAGGAACCGAGAAGACCGCGCGTATCAAGAGCTCGGCCTCTTTCCTGGGAACATTTGCCAAAAGAGTCATCGTTCACGTTCGGTGAGATTCCGGAACGTGCACGATGACGATTGGTCAGTGGCAAATCTGAGACGATTTCGACTAGAGGCCGTTGGTAGCCGCCAAGTCATCCAACAATTTCCGAATCTTGCGATGAGTACGTTCGGTCTGACGCACGATTAGTCGGTTTCCGACACTCGAAATCGAGGCAACTCCGCCATTGACTTCCCACGAGTTGGGGTCCACCTGTGTTTCGATCAAGTCCGCAACTTGATTGAACCGCATGCGTGCCTGTTGCGAACCAAATTTCTCGGAGAGTCGATCGATCGATGCTTGCAAGGAATCAAGCTCTATTTTCCCCAGGTCAGAACTTTGTTGGACCAATTGCAGAAGCATCTCTTCCACCGGATTCGCCTCATTCCTGACCACCACGACCGCTGAACTAAAAAGTACTTCCGCATCGTAGATGACCAAACTCAAGTCGTCATCGGCAGCGCTCTGAGAAGTGATCACTAAAATGCCATCGCGGATCTGATAGGTCAATTGCACTTCATCCAACAGGGTTTCCAACATCGTTCCCAGACTGGCGTTTGTCAAATTCCAGTTGAGGTTACCAGATTCGCGATCAACGCCCTCTTCCTCCATCCGACGATAATCCAGCAGACAACCATGTTGCAGTCGTTCCGCAAGCATCAATGATAAATCACTCAAACTCGCGTCGCTCAGTTCAAACGCCGACTCCGTCTCCAACTGAACACGAGTATCTGCGTTCTTGGCCTCCCGAGATGTGACGGTTGATTTTGTCTTGGTTGTAGGCAAATCCGCCTCCGTCGTAAACGGATCAGCGGACTCCACGGGACTCTCGGATGCTGGCGGGTTCGTATCTTGTGCGGTGGTCGGTAATGCCAACTCAATTCGACCACCCGTCGGCCAGAAACTGACAAACAACACAAGCACCATAAACGCTGAAGTCACTGAAGCTGTTGCCGCACGCATCATCCATCTCCGATATCGTCGCCTAGAAACTGAGGAAAATTGAGCCGCCAACCCAGCGGCATCACCAAATTCGGCCAAGGCTTGTTGAATCGCGTCCTCACGACTCAGGCCTGCCGCTTGCAAATCCTGCAAACGTTCGTCCAAATGCTGCTGCAGCTCTTCAGCAATCTCCGCCCTTTGTTCGGGACGCAATCGCAACATCGAACCCAATAGCGTCAAATAGTGTTCGAACTCGCGTTCGGACATCGTCTCGCTCCTGAGAAAGTTCCATGGATAAGATCAACGAAAAGTTCCAGCCCAGCGGCTCGTTAGTCCCGCGCTGTTCCCATTAACCCTGCGTTGCGGGAGTTGGGATCACCAGCTTGATCTCGGTCAACAACCGATTGATGCAGTTGGCGTATTGCTGCCACAGTTCCGCCTGCTTGATCAACTTCTTACGCCCCTTGGCCGTCAACTCGTACCACTTTCGTCGTCGCCTGGTACTTTCGTCCCAACGACTACTCACCAACCCCGCCTCTTCCAAGCGATGCAACAGCGGGTACATCGTTCCAGCCGACAACTTGATCTGCTGCTGGCTGTTGTCGCTCAAGGCCTTTTGCAAGAGATACCCGTATTTGGGCGACTGAGCCAAGACACTCAGCACCATCAAATCCATGCTCCCCCGCAGCAATTCGCTCTCAATCTGATCCGCCATTCCGTCCGCCTATCATCCTAACGAGCCAATCATCCTAACAAGCCTGTCATCCTAACGATCCCCGTGCATTCCAAATGCATCGAAAACCAATATATCGATTGCCGATACATAAGTCAAGCGAGTTTTTTTGCGTTTCGCTGGACATGAACGCGCGGGCTCCGGTGTAGAACTGAGAAACACAGATAAAACGGGCAAAATGAACGAGTCGGTAAAACTTCTCGGATCGGGGCCAATTTGCTGAATAATCGGAAAAAGCCGAAAGAATCGCCTATCCGGGTTCGATAACTGTCCTAGGAACAACTCTCCACGAAGGAACCTTTCCTATGCACAAGCGAATCGTCACCTCGGTCCTGATGTTGGGATTGGGCTTGTCGGTCCTCCCATCCACTGGATGTTTTTATTCGACGGGTCCGTCTCTTGGCTTGCTATCTGTCCCGGTACCGGTGACGCCGTATATGCAAAAGACGCGAGAGGATCAACACGAAATCGACTTACGGTACTCCAAAGTGCCCATTCTAGGGCCGATCACGCCTGGAGCCCCAACGGCGGCGATGGACCCACCATCGGATCATGAAGTTATGTCGGCTCTGGAGCGAGTCCGCCCCTTGCAAGGCGGCGTACCGTTCTTGAACGAAGTCCAACGTAGCAACGTCCGCATCGTCAAAGAGAAGATCGCTGACTACATTGACGAGCCACGAGTGCTGCCATTGATCGGCCCCGTTCAACTGCACCACGTTCACTACAAGTGCACGGTCTACTTCACCGAGCGAAAGATCGTGGGCTATCCTGTCCCGCATACATTGCAGGATGACGAAGCGATCGAAGTGTTGTACATCGATCACAACCACTTGCATCAAGTTGGTAACGTGAACTATGGTCCAACTAGCAACTACTAAGTGATCCGGTTCCTTCTCGCTGAGTTGTCGCGAAGTAGTTGCCTCAAGCTTAAAACGCCCGACCTCATCCGTCGGGCGTTTTTTTTGTTTCAGGGCTTCACACAAACCAAAGATACAAGTCTTCACGAACGAACCAAGCGATCAAGCGAGAGATCAGACCAGCCAATAACAACGCGACAACGGCGATAACCAAGACTTCCAGACCATACAATGTCCAAGTCAAGCCGCGGCTGGCACCCAACTTGAACAACGTCTCCATTTCTTGTTGGCGAATTTGAACCGACAGTCCGATCACCAAGCCGAACAACATCAGTGTCGCCACGCCGACAAAAATACTGACCGCGACAATCACGTTTTGAATCTGGAATAACAAGCTCAGTAACTCGCGAATCACATCGCCAGCAAACACGGTTTGGACCTTGGCGTTCTTTTGCGCCACCCCCGCCGCCAAGTCTTGTGCTCGCTGACGATCATCCAGTAATACCATGGCCGTGATCGGAAAATCGGCCATCTCGCCATGAAAATGGAACGAGGCCAGGTTCTCCTCCGTCACGACGGTAAACGGCAACACGGCCGCCGACGCGACGGTCCCCTGCTCGTTTCGCTCGAGTACCAAATTCGGGTCATTACTTTGCGACACGTCTTGGTGACCATGCCCCAAGTTTTCGATCACCCACGTTGTCTTGAGATCGACAAAAACAGCGCGATCGTCGGGACTGGCCGTTGGTTGCAAGATGCCGACAATCTTCATCTGTAACGGATAGTCGGCCGCGATGCTTAAGAAGCTACGCGGACTGGAGATCAGAAACTCTCCGACATTCAATTCCAGTTGTCTTGCCACTTCACTGCCGATGACACAATCACCGATTCGTCCAAAGGGCTCACCAGCCAGAAATTGGCACTGTCGATAGGTGAAATATTCCAAGTGTGTGCCGACAATCGGATAGTCATTGGTGCTAAATCGAACATGCAACGGCACGCATCGCTCAAATCCCGCCTGTTGCAACGACTGCCAATCTCCGTACAGCAAAGGTGGGGCCTGGGTCGGACGAAAGTACAACGCATGTAGCACACACTCGAGCGAACTTCCTGGACTTCCAAACACAACCGGAGTTTCATTGGCCCTTCGCTGCAGCTGCTTCTGCACCTCGGGCATTACTTGCGACAAAACCAAGGGCACCAAACAACCGATCCACAAGCACCCGATCAAGACGGTCGTTCGCCGCCAATGAAACGTCAGATGCGCTCGCACCAAAGTCCAAGCTGTCATCAGCGGTCCTCCTAACGACTTGCGTCCGATTTCACCGAACACCAGGCTTGAAAATCAACCGTCATTGCAAAATCTGCGATCAGAGAAACATCGTGAGTCACCATCACGAGTGTTGCCTGCGAAGCTTCGGCTTGCTGGTGCAACAGCTCAACGATCAACCGTTTGTTCTCGGGATCTAAATTCCCCGTCGGTTCGTCCGCCAATAACCACCGCGGTTGATTGATCAACGCACGGCAAATCGCGACACGTTGCTGTTCACCCTGCGACAATCGCTGTACCGGCCGACGCAATAAATGCGCGATACCCGCTCTTTTCGCCAACTCTTCCATGCGTTCCCGCACGGCCGGACCAAATCGCAGCGACCGATTGATGGCGTAGGGCAACAAGATATTGCCTGCCACATTCAAATAATCGATCAGTTCGAAGCGTTGGAAAACCAATCCAATCTGGGTCGCACGAAAATCACGGCGCGCGGCATCACTCCAGCGAGTCAAGTCCGCGTTTCCCATTTCAATTTGCCCACTCTGCGGAACCAAAATTCCAGCCAACAAATGCAACAAGGTCGTCTTGCCCGAACCACTAGGACCAACAATCGCCACTCTTGCGGCATCTGGGACTTCCCACGTCGGGATTTGCAAACGAAAGGGTGTCCCTGGGTAACCGAACTGCAAATCTCGGATTCGGATCATCCACCGCTCCGACTGGGTCGAAATCGATTTGGACGAGGCTGCACGGCTCCCGTCGACTGCGACTCGATCGCCAAATCGACGATCTTCCACGTCCCTGATTGATCGGACATCGTCACCAACGCCTGATACTGATTTGTTCGTTGATGCGAATGCCCCCAATGCTCCAACAATCCCTGTAGTTTCCACTGAACTCGACGTTGAAAAACGGCACCCGAAGATTTGGCATCGAGTGCTGGGGACGCCACCGTCAACGCCAGCGTGCCGTCATTCGGTACTTCGTCCACACTCAACACTTCGACGGAATCGATGCGAGAAACCGTACCGCCCTGCTCTTCGACTTGCAGATCCCGCAAGAGCTGCAGATACAGTTCACGGAGCTTGTCACCAGCGACACTTTGCTCCAGCGCTGAATAGATCTCATCTTCCTGAACGAAGTCGAACGCCCGATAAAGGTTTGCCACGGCCTGTTGAGCTGCAGCATTGCCGCTTTCGGCCTGCACCTTGGGAGATACAGTTCCAAACCAATACGGGCGCGTCACCCATCCCAAGCTCCCGGAAACTCCCATCGCGACCAGGAAACCGGCGATCAACACCGATCGCCCGTATTCTCGCAACCGCCACGCAGTGAACAGAGCCACCACTCCCGAAGCCGACAACAAAGCGAACCAGCCAAGAAACGGAAAACTCCCGTCGATCAAATCGCTCGGTTTGACCATGACCGGCTGCACAGGCTCGGGTTCCTGCACGGCTCCTTCATTTATCCATTGCAGTTGGTTATC
>JAEUIP010000306.1 GCA_016795075.1 Planctomycetaceae bacterium
GCTCCTGCTGCTCAACGAACTGTTCGAGCTGGGATGGAGTTGGCGAAAATTGGCCGAGTTTTCCGCCGATTATGGCAGCGATATTGCTTTCTTCACACAACCGCAAGCGGCAGCCTGTTATGGTCGCGGTGAGGTTGTCGAGCCGTTTTCGAGTCCCAGTGCCGGTTGGTTTGTGGTCGTCAGGCCACCATTTGGGCTTGGCACTCCGGCTGTCTTCGCCGAATTGGCCCACGAGCGGTTAGGCTCTGTTCCGATTCCCAATGGCTCCCATGGTTTCTACTACTTCCACTGCTGCATTGCCCTGCAATCTCAGCACGCTGTCATTGAGCGTGATGCCCACGCTGTCTTGCCAACGACCTTCAGTCGCCAGCCGTACGTTTGCGCCCT
Organism: Planctomycetaceae bacterium; assembly: GCA_016795075.1. GTDB lineage: Bacteria > Planctomycetota > Planctomycetia > Pirellulales > Pirellulaceae > M30B19. Next base: position 388 of record JAEUIP010000306.1, read on the forward strand.
CCCTTGGAATCCGTGAATGCTATTTGTAACGCAACGTATCCGGTGGCTAGTTTAATGACAGGTAGCGGTAGTTGCTGGTACTCCATTTACCGGCATCGACGTCAAGCGATTTGGGCGTCAAACCGGCTACGAAATCATCAAGTCGGACGCGTGGAAGTTGCGAGGTCGATGGCAATGAGTCCGATGAAAAGGGGCCAGGCATGAACGTTACCGAGGTAAGAGTTTGTCTCGTCAACAGTGCGGATGAACAGCTTTTGGCATTTTGTATCGTAACGTTCGACAGGGCCTTTGTGGTTCGCGATATTCGAATAATCAACGGGACCAACGGGCCGTTTGTGGCGATGCCCAGCCGTCGAGCCACGACCAATTGTGATAGTTGCGGGACCAAGAACTATTTGGGTTCGAAATTTTGCGCCGAATGTGGTGCTCGAATGCCACCGGTTAGCCAACTGAAGTTACCCGAACGAAGCCGAGGTTTCATCGATATCGCCCACCCCATCAATGCCAAGTCCCGCGAGAAAATTCAATCGGCGATCTTGGAGGCGTACCAACGGGAACTCACCAAGTCTCGGCTGCCGGAATATCGTCCTGATCCATTGGAGCCGGACGCCGGTGAAAACAATAATCCCGGCAATCCGGGAAAGCCAGCCAAACCGCCGCACTGGCAACCCGACCGGAAACCGAAACAAGACAAAGAAGACGAAGCTTAGTTCGACCTAAAGCCGAGCTCCAAAGAATTCGGCCCCTGCGCCGGCGACACTCGGAAACACGACCACAATCACGGCGCTCCAAGACGACTGGTCCGATCGTTTCCGTTGGCTATCGCGTAAAAGTTGATCTAGTTCGGCGGCATGAACAACAGGGCGCCGCAGCCAGGGCAGAGAAATAGTTGCCGCAAACTTAATGCCGACTTCATTTGGGGCGTGATGATCTGCCAACAACTGCTGCAGGCCCCGTCATCAACCGGCGTCACGGTTTTCTCGCGGAGTGCGGGTCGCTTCCGTTGCAACTCGGCTTGTAGGTCACCTGGGATCTTTGCAAACAGGTCGCGCAATTCCCCTTCAACGACTTTGAGTTCGCGTTCCAATCGCGTGATCGTGTCGGCCGTCTGTTCGGCCGTGACTTTCGTTTCAACGACGGCCTTGGCTAGGACATCCGCGGCTTGTTTCTCTAGTTGAACTTCGGCATCTACTTGTTCCAACAGTTCAAATAACTCAACGCCCAAGACCTCGTTGGCGGCAATGTTCGCCTTGATCGTATCTCCCAACATCGAGTACTCACGATTATTCGCCGCGCCATCTTGTTGCACTTGCATCTTTTTCACTTGGGCTTCCCGCGAGCCAAGTTCCGTTTGCTTTTCCTTGGCCTTCAAACGCAAGGATTGGAGCTGTTGCGTGGTGGCTTCGAGCTTCTGTCGATACTGTTGTTCCCGTTGCCGCGCGAACTCCACTTGTTTGGGCGCCCGAGTCGCTTGGTCGGTCAATTCGTAGAACAACCGCAGTTTCCCGTGAATCAGGGCCAAGAGCGCGGGTTCCAATGTCGTTACTTGCGTCATATTTCGAGTTTCTATGCCACGGCGCGAAAACGGATACCCCCCGGCCTTCCGGAACCGTGGCAGTATAACAGATTCCAGCGCTTGCCAACCCAGTATCAGAGGTTGTCGTTTTCGTTCCGAGCCATTCGGCCCCCCGGTCCATGCAATTTTCCGGGGCAACCGACATGGAAGCCGGCAAGCAACCGCGCGAACCATGTTTCAGCTTTTGCGGCAGGATTTCCACATGATGAATTGGTTGCGATGTTTGTCGTATTCGGCGCGGTCCGGATCCACTTCACTCACCCACCAATCAAGTCCGCGAATCGTTCGATGCAAATTGTCGCCGAATTGGTCGGAATAACCCGAGGGTCGACAAGAGACCGACGCAAACAGGAGGCCGCCTCGCCGCAGTACCCGCTGGATCTCTCGCATGGTTTGCCGAACATCGCCTTCGTCCAAGTGCTCCATCATGTCGAAACACGTAACGAGCGAGAAAAACGAATCCTCAAACGGTAGGTTTTGGTCCCGCAATAGAGCAATCCGGGAGGCGGGCACTTTTTTATTGCGCACGCGTTCCCGAGCCCGCTCCACCGCAACTTCACTGATGTCCGCGCCCCATGGTTCCAGCCAATAGGCGGGCTCGGTCAGCAGTTCGACGACAAAGCCGACGCCACATCCCAAGTCCAACGCCCGACCGCTGACGCTCGAGAGTTCTCGATAAGCTTGTTGGCAGTTAAGGAATCCTGGGGAATTTTCGGGTCGGTTGTAGTTTTCTTCTCGAGCAATCACGGCATCGTAGATCGCTTTGTAATCTGGCATGGGGCAGGCCTTCCGCTCAAGCACTGGGAATCGAACGCAGGAAGTCGGGCAATGGTTGCGGACGTCCTTGGGGATTGATGCAAGCCACCACGGTATGGCCGGTCACCAAGGTTTCCGTGCCGCGGCGAATCACGTATTGATGTTGAATCCTGGTCCCTTTTGCTCTGACCGTTTCGACTTCCACGACCAACAAGTCGTCAAATACAGCCCCGCCCAAGTAGTTGCACCCCAGTTCGGTAACGACCAGAATCACGCCCTGGTTTTCCAAGTCGGCATAGGAAATTCCACCCGCTCGCAGCATTTCGACCCGGGCACATTCGAAATAGTTTGGGTAGGTCGCGTGGTGCACGCGACCCTGCGCATCGGTTTCCTGATACCGGACGCGAACTTCAATCTGGAACTTTTGTAACGGATTCAACGGGGAGCACTCGCTCGTTACTCGGGGTTTCCACGGGTGAGTTAAACTTCGACCCGTCCGTGACTCGAAGAGGCACGATGGCCGGGTGTCCGTCCCTTTTTGCCGCGGTTTTTCCGAATCACTGTTGGCAGGGCTAAGGGTTTGATTACATTAACGGTTGCCCGACCAAAAACAAGGTAACTCCCGCAAACGGAACCTGAATCTAGCAATGATGCACGACAACGACGGCGAAGACGACGGCTACGATATTTCGACGCTCCGCGGACGCGATTACCCAACGATTCGCCAATTCACGGTGTTCTTGGAGAATAAAGTTGGGCGTTTGATGGAACTGCTCCGCAAATTTGACGGGACGGGCGTGCGGATTGTGGCCATCAACATCCATGATTCGACCGAATGTTCGTTGGTACGTTTGGTGCTAACCGACCCGGAACGCGGTCGTGAAATTCTGGAACGAGCCGGCCTGGCCATGATTGAAAGCGATTTGGTCGCCGTCGAACTTCCCAATGATCCCCAACCGTTGCTACGCATCTGTACGGCCTTGTTGAGCGCGGAAATCAATTTGGTTCAAGCCTACCCGTTGATCGGTCTACAAAATGGCAATCACGCGGTGGCGCTGATGGTGGATAACTGCGAAATCGCCGCGGATACCCTACAACGCAAGGGCTTCCGCGTGATCGAAGAGTCCGATCTGAATCGCTGAGCGACCTTTGGGCCGCTTTCTGAAGCGGGTAGCGGTGGGTTAGAATGCAGGCGTGGTTGACCCCGTAATCGTAGGTCAACGCGAACCGAACCACAGATCGGCGACGCCTCGATTTCGTTTCGCCTGATCTGTCCCGCCTGACATGAAATGACGAGCCCACCGCTATGGATTCGACTCCATCCCCTACCGACAATCCAACCAATCAACGAGTCTCTAGGATCTTGGTCGTCGATGACGATCCGGAAGTCGCCCAAAGCATTCGACTGGCATTGCGGAATCAAGGGTACGAGGTGGTGGTGGCTCGCGATGGCAACCAAGGGTTGGCGGTCGCGGAAACCGAGCGGCCCGATTTGGTCATTCTGGACCTGATGATGCCCAAACGCAGTGGCTTCCTGGTTCTGGAGAAGTTGCGCGAAAACGAAACCACCCCCCCGCGCGTCATCATCATCACGGCAAATGAAGGTGAACGACACCAAGACTATGCCGAACTTTTGGGCGTGGACGAATACATTCGCAAACCTTTTCCGATGGAACGACTCCTGGAATGCGTGCGAAAACTTCTGGCGAAGGAAACCCGGTGACCGATCATTCCAAACACTCCAAGTACGGACCAACTACTCAAGAGATTCCGATCTCCTTGGAACCAACCGACGGTTTTCACTGTAGCCATTTTTTCTACTCGTGGGATCGCGGCCTATTACAAGAATTGTCCGAACACGAACGGAAGGAGGCCGCCGATGAATTCTGCGGACTCTTCGGCCCCGTCAATAACGACCACGGTGGAGTCGCCGGTGCTGGTGACTCGCGGTTTCAAGATTGGCCAACGCGAACCCAATTAGGGTTGGTGGCCGGCGCCAAAGCCGACTTTAGCTTGATGGTGCTGGATAAAGATCCGTTGCGCATTGAAGACCTCCATCAATCGATCTTGGCCAGCCAATTTGGACCCTGTCTGGTCCCAGTCGACTCGTTTGTTTCGATGTCCGAAATCTCGGAGTACGTCCCGACCGTCCAACAATTTGCGGATAAGTTGCAGCGCGAGGGGCTCGCGCCGGACTCGCCGGAGTTCAAAGCCCGAGTCCGAGGGTACGAAGAACGCTTGCCGAGCATGAACAAACATCGTTTGTGTCCCACGTTCCCCGACTGGCCCGTGTCGTGTTTTTATCCCATGAACAAACGTCGCGATCCCGGTGCGAATTGGTTTGCCCTGCCCTACTCCGCTCGCAACGAAATGATGGCGGAGCACGCCCGCAGCGGCATCCAATTCATGGGCAAGGTCACTCAGCTGATTACGGTCGGAGTCGGTCTAGAAGATTGGGAATGGGGCGTGACCCTTTGGGCTAAAAATCCCATGTACTTGAAGGAAATTGTTTATCAGATGCGGTTTGACCAAGCCAGCGCCTTGTTTGCGGAATTCGGACCGTTCTACACCAGTTATCTCATGTCGCCCTCCGATGTTTTGCGACGTTGTCGTATCGTTCAAGATTAGCCCCTGTTAGAAAGCCAAGCAAATGTCCGAACAAAAAGTGGCCTGGGTGACGGGTGGAGGCAGTGGGATCGGAGCCGCCTCGGCTCAAGTCCTCGCGAACGCGGGTTGGACCGTCGCGATTTCTGGCCGAGACGCCAAGAAGTTGGAACAAGTGGTCGCGGGGCGAAAAGATGGACGCTTCGTCGCCTTTCCTTTGGATGTGGCCGATCGAGCAGCCGCGACCTTGGTTCATCAACAAATCGTCGAACGATTGGGTGTTGTCCGGCTTTTGGTCAACGCGGCGGGACTCAATGTTCCGCGTCGCTCGATGGCGGACTTGGTTCCGGAGGAATGGGACAAGTTGCTACAAACCAACGCCACCGGTGCCTTCAATTGCACGTATTTGGTTATTCCGGGAATGCGCCGCTTGGGCGATGGCCTGATCATTCAAATCGGTTCGATCGCCGGACTCCGAGCGTCGCCGCTGGGTGGCATCGCTTACAATGCCTCAAAGTTTGCCATGGCCGCGATGGGTATCGCCATTGGCGAAGAGGAACGCGTCAACGGGATTCGCGTCACGGTCATCCATCCCGGCGAAGTCGATACGCCCATCATGCAGTACCGCCCGAAACCCGTGAGCCAAGAGCATCGGAATACGATGCTCCAAGCCGAGGACGTCGCCGCCGCCGTTGGATTTGTCGCCAGTCTCCCGCCCCGAGCCCACGTGTGGGAACTCGTGATCAAACCGACCGTCCAGTCGTTTGTGTAAGAGCCGACCCGCCAAGGGAACGGACCCTTGGTAGACATCGACTAGCTTATCGCGTTTTCACCGTGTTGCCGGAGACGGTCCAACCCCTTGGGCGATAGCCTCGAAGCATTGGCCTCACCCCGACTTCCTGAAAGACAGACCATGCGTGCCCTTGTCATGACCGAATACAAACGACTTGAACTGCAAGAGGACTTTCCCGATCCGACACCTGGCCCCGACGAAGTCTTGGTCCACGTCGAAGCGGTCGGAATCTGTGGCAGTGATATTCATGGATTCGACGGCTCCACGGGACGTCGAATTCCTCCGTTGGTCATGGGCCATGAAGCCGCCGGTACGATTCTCGAACTTGGTAGCGAAGTCCAGAACTTGCAGGTCGGGCAAAGAGTTGCCCTCGACTCCACCGTGTTCTGCGGTCGTTGTGCTCGATGTTGC
>JAEUIP010000307.1 GCA_016795075.1 Planctomycetaceae bacterium
TAGGTTCGGATTTCTCCTAAAATTCATATAGTTCTGGATGATTTGATCAGCACGATTGAACTCGTCATCCGAATAGTGCATGGAACTCCCGAGCTGCGGATCGATCCGATAACGCCGAATCTACGATTCCGCGATCGGTGCACGTTCTGCATGCCGGCGACCCGAGCGTCCAATAAACCGCACGAGTAATTCCATGACTCGCATCAACAAAAACGTTAGTTCTCTTATTGCTCAACAAACGTTGCGAAAGACTGGGACCCAGCTGCATACTGCTCTGTCGCGGTTAAGCACCGGCATGAGAATCAATTCGGGCAAGGATGATCCCGCAGGATTGATTGCCAGCGAGAACCTCCGGCGGGATATTATTAGTGCCAAGGGAGCCATATCGAACAGTGAACGTGCCGGTCAAATGATTGCCACGGCCGACAGTGCACTTGGTCAAGTATCCAATCTATTGAACGATATTCGCGGTCTGGTCGTCGAAGCTTCCAATCGTGGCGTGATTAGCGACGAACAGGTCGCGGCAAATCAACTACAGATCGATTCCTCGCTGGAGGCTGTCGATCGAATCGCTCAGACCACGACCTTCCAGGGACGTTCCCTATTGAATGGGGTTTTGGACTTCCAATATACCCCGGCTGGAACGAATGGCGCCGGTCTCGACACTGTCGTTGACCTGCGGATCCACAAGGCCACGTTGGGCGCGTCGGGAACGATCGATATTGAGGCGATTATCAACAATCCAGCCACACAAGCTCTGTTGACTGTTGGGCCAAATGGGTTCAACAATGGCGCGCTGAACGACAGCGTGGTGTTCAAGATTGGCGGTCGTGACGGTTCCGAGGTCTTTACGTTCCAAAGTGGCGCAAGTGTCAATGACATTGTGGCCGCGGTCAATTTGGTCACCGACGTGACCGGGGTAACTGCGACCAACAACAATGGCACTTTGGAACTAAACACTTCGGACTATGGAACGCGATCATTTGTGGACTTGGAGGTCATCACCGAGGGCACCGCCGGAACCTTCAAGGCCAATACATCGGCTCGGCGTGCGACCGGCACCGATGTCGACGCCACGGTCAATGGGGTAGAAGCGCGGGGAGATGGAAACTCGCTGTATGTGAATTCGTCCAACTTGAACCTGGAGATCACGATTGATGCGGGTTCGGTCAGTCCCGTGGAGTTTCAAATCGACGGTGGAGGTGCGATTTTTCAATTGGGTCCGTCCGTGGTAAGCAACCAACAGATTCGCATTGGGATCCAAAGCCTAAACACCGGACAATTGGGTGGAAGGACGGGACGTTTATATGAACTGCGATCAGGAAACCCACGAGAACTCTCGCAAGATATTACTGGTGCGGCGAAGATCGTCGACGAAGTCATCTATGAAGTGGCGCAACTCCGCGGTCGGTTAGGTGCGTTGCAACGCGCGACGATCGATGCGAATGTTGAATCGCTGTCCGAGCTGCTCACCAATCTAACGGAAGCGGAATCCAGTATTCGCGACGCGGACTTTGCCGCCGAGACCGCCGCCTTAACCAGGGCTCAAGTCTTGACGCAATCGGGTACGGCGGTTTTGGGGATCGCGAACCAATCGCCGCAAAATGTTCTGGCACTTCTTCAATAGTCACCGCCGCTTTGGAGCAACCTTCGTAACGCTATATCACGAATGATCCCTAGACATTTCCTAACTTAACGAACGCATTTGCTACAACTGATTCAAGTTAACAAGCGCGCCTTCATACGCTATCTCTCAGCGTTACAATCGACTTTCCTGTTGTTTTGTGAAACTTCAAAATAACTAGCTACCCTCTTGGCCACATCTGGGCGAAGTGTCGCAATTTGCTAGAAGACTATTAATTTCCTTGGACGATAGCACTTTTCGACTGGAAGGATTTGTCAGTCAACGGTTCACCAACAGGGCATGTTGGTCAAACCAATACTCGAATGGCGTCGAGGTAATCCAACCATTGTCGTGAATGGTTGTGGGCAACTTGAACTGAAGCAATGGTGGCTGAGTAACATTTCGAGGACTAGTCCAAGTCAACGAAATTTGTCGCAGGGACAAGAGAAAAAATCGAGGATCTCGGTATGAGTCGGATCAATACAAACGTCAGCTCAATGGTTGCCCAGAATGCATTAGGCCGTTCGAACGGTCAATTGCAAACTGCCTTGAACCGACTGAGTACAGGCCTACGAATTAACGCGGGCAAGGACGATCCAGCGGGATTGATTGGTAGCGAAAATCTTCGCCGTGACATTACGGCTACTCGTCGGGCGATCGGTAACAGCGAACGTGCGTCGCACATGATCGCGACGGCCGACAGCGCATTGGGTCAAGTGTCGAACTTGTTGAATGACATCCGCGGGTTGATTGTCGAAGCGGCAAACAGCGGCGTCTTGAGTGGTGAACAAATTGCAGCTAATCAACTTCAAGTGGATTCGTCCCTAGAGGCAATCGACCGAATTGCCAAGACCACAACATTCCAAGGTCGGTCGTTGCTCGATGGTAGCCTCGACTTCCAAACGACCGCTGGCGGTGTCAACGGTGTTGGCTTGGACACGGTTCGCGATTTGCGAATCAATGTCGCGAACTTGGGCACACTGGGTTCCTTGGACGTCCAAGTCAACATTGTCAACGAAGCCGAGCAAGCAGAACTGACAGTGGCGGCCAATGCCTTCACGAACAATGCCTTGAATGACGACTTGGTGATCAAGTTGGCGGGCCGGGACGGAGCGGAAGTTTTCACGTTCCAAGCGGGTGCTACGGTTGACGATGTCGTGAACGCCATCAATTTGGTGAAAGACGCTACCGGTGTGGAGGCGGTTAACAACAACGGCGTGATCGAGATGAACTCGATTTCCTACGGTACGAAGTCGTTCATCGATGTGGAAGTTATCAGTGAAGGTGGTTCCGGGACCTTTGCGGCCAATCTGTCATCGAATCGTGACACCGGGGCGGACGTCAACGCGACGGTCAACGGAGTTCGTGCCAACGGGGACGGAAATCGATTGTCGATCAATACCTCTACTTTGAGTTTGGAATTGACTGTCGATCAAGGTAGCAATACGACGGTCGACTTTACCATCGAAGGCGGTGGAGCAGTCATCCAATTGGGCCCGGATGTGGTGTCCAATCAACAAGCTCGGTTGGGAATTCAAAGCCTCAATACGGGAAGTTTGGGCGGAGAGTCGGGTCGGCTTTACGAATTGCGAGCCGGCAATGGTAAAGATCTGTTTGCTGACCCGACGAATGCCGCGAAGATCGTCGACGAAGTTATCACGAAAGTCGTTGAACTTCGCGGACGCTTGGGTGCATTCCAAAAGACGACGATCGATTCGAATATCGTTTCCTTGTCGGACTTGTTAAACAACTTGACGGAAGCGGAAAGCTCGATCCGTGATGCAGACTTCGCGTCAGAATCCGCCATGTTGACTCGGGCGCAAGTCTTGGTCCAATCGGGCACATCCGTCTTGGCGATTGCGAATCAAAATCCGCAAAACGTCTTGTCCCTACTGCGATAAGTTTGATCCGAAGGATGGCTCGATTGAGATGGTGGCTTGGGCCAACTCTTGATCGAGCCGTTATTCGATACTTTCTTCCCACACCGTTCGATAGGCTTGAATATCGCTAAGGTATTCGAAGAAGGCTTGATAGAATGGTTCGATTCCCAACGTAGCGCTGTCGCCGACGACCAGAAGTTTGCGGCGTGCCCGAGTGAGCGCGACATTCATTCGGCGGCGATCGGCTAAGAATCCGATCTCATGTTGTGGATTGCTGCGAACCAGAGAAATGACGATCGCTTCCTTTTCTCGACCTTGAAAACCGTCCACCGTATCGATCTCTACATGGCGCCAAAGATCTCGAGGCGCTTGCTGGCTGGCGGAATCCCGCAACAACCGTACTTGTGCCGCGTACGGGGCAATAACCCCAATTGATTGGGGAGCGACACCAGCGTCCAATAGTTCGCCCACTTTCTTGAGGACCAACTTCGCTTCGTGACGATTGCGCTTGCTCAAACCTGTTGGCTCGAGTTCTTCATCCCAATTGGCACCTGCCGAGTCAAAAAATTCGATCGGTTGTTGAGTAATGGGAAGGTCGAGAACTCCGGGGATATCACAGAGACGATGATCGCGGACAGACGGATCGGCGATCAGTCTGCCGTCGTAAAGTTGTTGCGAGGAGAACTCCATGATCTCTTGATGCATGCGGTATTGAACATCCAACAAACGGCTAATCGAAGGACCGTGCAATTCCATGACGCGTTGCATCAAACTGCGATCAAATCCTTCGGCCGCTGCTTCGAGGGATAAAACCGTCGGTGGCAACTGTTGCGGGTCGCCAGCCAAAACGATTTTGTCCACAAAAGGGAGCGGGCACCAAGAACCGGGCTCGGTACTTTGGCACGCTTCGTCAATCACTCCCAAGTCAAAATGGCGATTCCCCAAAAAATCGTCGTTAAAGGTGGTCGTCGCGCAGACAATATCGGCACCATCCAAGATCGAGCGGGCCATGTACCGTTCCAACGCTTTGGCTTCTTGTTCCAAGTCCCGAGCGGCTCGCCGCATATGATGCCGATCGCCGGAGGCGCGTGGAGCCCGCGTCCATTTCTCGGCTTGGCGCAGCAAGTCTTCCGCTTGGCGTCGCATCGCTTTCACCACGACTTGACTTTCGTGTTGCTCCATCAGGCCATCGAGACAATGTTGTTGCAAGCGCGGAGTGACACGTGCCGGGTGTCCAATCCGAACGACACGCTGGCCGGCATCCACCAATTCTTCTAGCAGATGGTCCACCGCGGTGTTGCTTGGAGCACACGCGAAGACTTTTTCACCGGCCCGCACCGATTCGACAATCAAAGCCACCAAGGTGGTCGTTTTGCCCGTTCCCGGTGGACCGTGGATCACAGCGAGGTCGTATGCGGAACGAGCAACACGGATTGCATCACGTTGTGATGCATTCAAGTAATGCGGGAGCTCTAGTTCGACGATTGGCGCGAATTCAGGACCCCGCTGTCCCAAGAGGACTTTTCTCAAATGAGCCAACCTGCCGGTCGCCGCTTGAGCACGGCGCAGGGCGACGGATTGTCGTTGTCGAGTCACTTCGTCCGCAGCCATGTCGATGCGTAAACGGCGCTCGTCAGGCAACCGAGACATCGCAATCTGGATCGTATCACTGGTGCGCTCGCTTACGACTCCCGAGACGCTGGCGGAAGGATGGTCATTGTCCATCGGCGCGATAACGACCGGTGCCCCAACTCGTAGGCGATGCCAAGGCATCGGAGGTGCTTTCGCTTGACGGCCAAACGTCACCAGTTGTAGGCCCCCCAGTCCAGCGACCTGATCCACAACGATCATGTTCAGCAGCGTTTCGCCGCCCTTTTCTGCATTGCCTTCGCCTTGCGTTTTTTTTCGTTCGGAAATCCGCTCGATTTCCGCAATGGACTCCAGATGTAACCAGCGGGACATGCGGGCAAAGTGAAGTTCAACTTCGTGGTCCGACGGAGCATAGGGAGGACGAAACGACATCGAACAATGTTTCTTGGTTCGAGAAACGAATTCAAGGAGTTGATGAAGACCAGCGAGTCTTTGCTGGCGGTCGATCCACACCAAAACGCGGGGTACGGATTGCCGTTATACCCTCTTACGAAGAAACGCCAAGGCCAAGTATAATCTGGCGCCTTGTTTCCAGCCAAACCGTGGGAGTAGCTTGCTGCTCTGTTACGTTTTTGTTCCCAGCCAGAGAAGTCGCATTGGCTTCGGTTTTCCTGTTATTCGCGAGTATTCGATGACTACGCTACCGCCATCCGTCTCCGAGGCCATTCACAAGCAGCGTGATAGCTATTTGAGTCGCTTGTTTGAGTTGCTGCGGATTCCCAGTGTCAGTGCCGACCCTGGGTTCTCGCAAGATGTTTATCGGGCGGCAAAATGGGTCGCTGCGACCTTCGAAGGGATGGGGCTGAAGACGCAAACGGTCAAGACGGCAACTCACCCGATTGTCTTGGCGGAATCACCGCATATCGCGGGCGCTCCCACGGTTCTGGTGTACGGCCACTTTGACGTTCAACCGGCTGATCCATTGGAAGAGTGGATTTCGCCCCCGTACGATCCGACCGTCCGTGATGGCAACATCTACGCCCGCGGCGCAACGGACGACAAAGGCCAAATGCTGACCCATGTTTTTAGCACGGAAGCTTGGCTGAAGTCGCATGGAAAGTTGCCCATCAATCTCAAGTTCTTGATCGAGGGTGAAGAGGAAAGCGGTTCCGTGGCCTTGGCTCAATTGATGTCGGGAGCTTACAACGAGCAGTTGGGGTGCACGGTCGAGGAAAAGCTCGCATGCGACGTCGTCGTGATTAGCGACAGTTCGCAGTTCGGCCCAGGGATTCCGGCGATTACGTACGGACTCCGCGGAATCATCTCGTTCGAATTGACTTTGTTCGGACCCAAACAGGATCTCCATTCCGGAACCTTTGGTGGTGCCG
>JAEUIP010000308.1 GCA_016795075.1 Planctomycetaceae bacterium
GCGCCATGTAAAGCGGCGTACCGACTACAACACCTTGCACGGTATTCATCGTCAAATCGGTCAGTGTATGAGCGCCGTGCATCGCCTTTGCCAACCCGAAATCGATGACCTTAACGGCTCGATTGCCATCGATTTCGGCGACCAAAATATTACTCGGCTTTAGATCACGATGAATAATCCCTTTTTGGTGGGCATGCTGGATGGCCTCACAAACTTGAGTGAACAGGGTCAAACGCTCGCGAATCGAAAGGCTATTTCGATCGCTGTATTCGGTAATTGGCGTTCCTTTGACCAACTCCATCACAAAGAAAGGTCGCCGCTCGGGAGTGAGCCCGCCGTCGAAGACCCTCGCAATGTTCGGATGATCCATCAACGCCAGCGCTTGACGCTCGGCGTCAAAGCGTGCGAGGACCTGGGCCGAGTCCATGCCCGCCTTGATCAACTTGATCGCCACGCGTCGCTTGATCGGTTCTTTCTGCTCGGCTAACCAAACGGCTCCCATCCCACCTTCGCCGATCGGAGCCAACAGTTTGTATCGACCGGCCAACAAGACCGTTTGGCTATCGGTTCCCTGGGCAAGCGTCTCATACTCATCTTCGACGGCAGTCGGATTAAGGGATGTCGATGCAGACTCGCCCGTCTGAAGCTGTTCAATGCTCAACGGCTGTGCATCAAACTCCTCCAGCAATCTTTCGACTTCCAATCGAAGCGGTGCATCGCTTCCTACATATCGGTCAAGACTTTTCTGCCGTGCGAAGGGCTCTAAATCCTTGATTGCCTCGAAAATTGCGCGGGCGTCCATAAATCATCAACAGTCAAAATATTGGTCAGTCGAATGCCCGCACGAACAGAGACTCCCCAAACCGAAGGAACCCGCCTATCGTGACGTCAGCGCCGGCCATTCCGAACAACATTTTTTGCGTTTTCTACGCATTCAAGCTACATCAGCCCAAGTGTTGAGAAGTCTCGTCTTCGTTTAATGTATTTCGTCTTGCGGGCTATCGAACTCCGCTTACAATTCCGCACGCAGCACGGAAGTAGTCCTGGAATCCAGCGAACGTTGATTGGACAAAAGGGAAACAGTGAAATGTCAGATAATGAAAAGGCGACTCCGCCGCAGGCCCGCGAGAAACACTTCCAAGCACCGATTGACTCAACGGAATCGCAGTTGATGACACCGTCGCAACTTCAACTTCCAACTCTCTCGGCCCTGGTCCAAGATGTCCCCAACATCGATCAATTTCGTCCCAAGGAGATTGTCCACCAAGATGGAAAGCGGATTGGTGGAACAGGTAGCAATTCGGTCACCGGGAAAGAAAGTCTGGCGAGCGCCATTGATCCGCAATCAAACCACAACGATTGGGATATCCCGAAGGCATTGATTGAGACTTCGACCGATCTGCAGCTCTATGAGGTCAAACCACGATCCCAGAACGAAGTCGCATGGACCCTGACCGCCAAATGGGCGGCCGACCATCAATCCGTCACCTTGCACGTCGGAAAGAACGCCCCTCAGCGTTCGAAACGCGGAGAGTTGCTGGCACATCTAGGCAAGTTGCAAGTTCAAACAAACCGCAACTTGGTCCAACAACTGAGGTCCAGTTGGCTACTTGGCGATCACCCCTACGTGGTCGAGGAACATGTCGATGGCTTGACGCTCCGAGAATGCCACCCAGGAATCCATCTTCCCGGCACCCAACTACACTGGAAAACGCCACACGCTCTTCAGTTATTGACCGTCATTCGCGACGTCGCCTTCGCCGTGGATGAACTGCATCAGTCCGAGATCCTTAGCGCCGAAATATCGGTGGACACCATCAAATTAACTCGCCTGGGCGGACTTGCTAAACTGACCCAAGTTGGACCACTCGCCCCCTTGCAAACATCGGCGAGTTCTCGGGTCGGTGAAAGTAAACCACTCGCAGACATTCAAAGTCTCGGCAAAATAGCCTACGCGATGCTGTTCTGTTCATCCCTGAACCCAGCGCATAAGTTGGAGAATCCGCCCTTGGCAAATTGGTCACCCAGTGATTTTGCCGCACGGTTATCAACCTATTTTCCGTCGGAGCTAGCAGAAATCGTCTTCAAGAGTCGCCATGCCATACGTTCTCAAAATTTTTCTTCAGCCCGTGAGTTCGGTTTGGCGATTGATTCCGTCCTCAAGAACGCGAGGGGAGCGTAGCCGCTATTGTTATCTACGAGTTGCGTTTGCCACACTCCCAATCTCATTGACCGCGAATCGGCCACGGACATGACATTTTTCGACTTTATTCCGGCGATTGTCGTGGCACTGTTGTTTGTATTCGCCAATTCAATGGCGATGAAGTCGCTGGAACCAGGTCACGAATGGTTCGTTTGGATTTCCGCATCGATAGGCTTCGGAGCCTTTTTTGGCTTCCGCTATGTCTGTCAGCAATACGGTCTGGCGATTGCCTCGGGAATTGTCGACTCAACGCTGACCATTCTCACCGTTCTCGTAGGGATCTTCCTATTTCAGGAAACACTTACCTTACGGCAGTACCTCGGACTTGGCCTAATCATCAGCGGACTGGTGCTGGTTCGATAGGTCGTTCGGTAGAGAACCGCAAAGAGCTACTGTTTCGTTGAATAGGCACCAAAAAATGACTCATCGGAATCTCCCAATCTCTCCAGATCCTTTGGAAGTAAAGCCGGTCCTTACTGCAGCGATTCGTGGTGTGCTGGCGCGTGATCCCGCCATCACGACACCTTGTTTGTTGTTCGACCTAGATCGACTGGACCGTCAGATCGATCTGTGGTTCGACGCGATGCCAAGCGTTCAACCGCACTTTGCCATCAAAGCCTGCGACGCGCTTCCGATCCTCGAACATTTTCGCGACCGGGGCGTCGCTTTTGATGCCGCGACCGGCGGTGAATTGGAGACGCTGAGTCGCTTAGGCGTCTCCGGTGACAAGATCGTGATGACGCATCCCATTCGTAGTCAAAACGATCTTGAAACAATCCGACAGCATCGCCCGCGTGCCGTCGTTGTCCAACGAGTGGAAGAGATTGTCAAGTTTGCTGATGCCGGGATTCCGAACGAGAACTATTCTCCGCTATTGTTGATAAGAATTGCCCTGCCGTACTCGAATCTCAACAAGTTTGGCGTTCCTTGTATCGTCCCCACGGAGCGTTCAGACGGTCTAGGGATGACAACCGTCTTCGACTACCGTCCTTTGAAGCAAATTTTTACTGCCGCCCGGCAATTGGAACGCGAGCGACACGTTCGTTTTGGTGGATATGGATTTGCCGGTCACGTCGGAACCAACACAACGAGCCCAACAAACTATCAACATCTGCTGGCCACTTTTCGATTGCTCGGACAAGAACTGCGCCATCGGACAGGAATCCGAGTGAATTTCTTCGATATCGGCGGAGGTTATTGCGATGAATTGCATGCGTCCCGTGCGGGAATCGTTCAACGCGATTTGCTGGCCGGAATCTCTCGCGCGGTCGAGCGTTTCCGACTTGATTATGGCGATGACGTTGAGGTCATTGCCGAACCGGGACGCTTCCTGATCGCCGATAGCGGGGCCGTCGTCGCTCGGGCCAAGATCGTGACGGACTCTTATTTTCGCTCGGTTGCGGGCACAGAACTATTTGAAAAGCACAAAGTCATTCATCTCGATGATGGCGTTTATGGTAATTTGATGGGGCAAATTCACGACGAACGAGTTTACGAACCCATTCCATTTCGTCGGAATGCCTCGGACACGATGACCGGCCCACCGATTCCCTGCATTCTATGGGGACCAACTTGCGACTCGTTCGATCGGATCATCCCGCCCGAATCTTATCGAGTGCCGGACGGGTTACAAACCGGAGACTACTTTCTTTTCGACTGCATGGGAGCGTACTCGACAGTCACGGCAACGCAGTTCAATCGGACCGAACCAACCATGTTGGTCTTGTATCGTAACTCAACGGGCGAGGTACGGCGATTCTCCACCAAGTCCCAATGACGCTTACTCGAACCAATGACCACAGAGTCGGATTTTGTTCGCCCGGTAGGCGTCGTTGATTTTCCGAGACGAATGAAAGCTGCTGAGGCTAACCGCTGCCAAATCGGCCATGGTTGCTGAGCCGACAAAAATGAGCACCACGACGTTGCTTGTTTTAATGTCGCCACAGGAAATCACTTGAGTTTCGAGATTTCTCGACCGTATTTCCGTTCGCATTTCCAATTCAAGGCGTCTTAACACATCGAGGGCAGACGTTTCGAATGAGCAACGCTAAAAAAGTGTCGGGGGGCACCATTCGCCAATGTTTCAGGGGCCGATCACTGTTTGCGTCTCGGGCGATGCCGAACATTCTATCGCTTCGGGAACTCCCGAACCACTTGCGCCGGTTTGATTCGACTTAGAAGCCGATCAACGACGTGGGGAGCCCATATTTGAATATCGAACAAAAGTCATTTCCGAATCGGTTGCACTCCTGGTTAACGCCGAAATGTGAACGGCGTCAAACAATAGGCAAAGGCATTGGGCTATTTGCCTCTGCGGCATTCGTTCGAAACGAACTTGTGGCCGTTTGGGGGGGCATTATCATTACCAATGAAGAACTTGCCCAAGTCGGCAGCGTCTTTCCGCATGTGAAAACCAATGCGATTGAAATCTATCCGTCCTTCTTCTTGTCGTCCGTCTCCCTAACTTCCATCGACGACGCCGAAAGATTCAACCATTCTTGTGATCCTAATGTGGGCTTGAAAGGTCATCTGGTCCTGTTGGCTCGTCGAGCCATCCAGATCGGCGAGGAACTGACGATCGACTATGAAACGATCTCCATATCCGTTGATGAATCGTTCTCTTGCCGATGTGGACAGCCAAATTGCCGAGGCAAGCTCGATGGCTCCATCATTCGGAACGCAAATTGGGTCAACAATAATCGTGGCTGGTTAAGTCCCGTGATTGCGGATCAAGCCTTCGCCTCTTTCAATGAAGTTTAGCCAACCTTAGGTATCCAGCATGCTACGTATTTTCGCGACCAAGGGTCCCTCAGAAATCCACGAACTTGGCTTGATCGCTCGAGAGTTTATTCCTGCGGGAGCGGTTGTATGGGAGTTCATGCCCGGATTCGATTTGGAGATTTCACCCGATCGGTTCATGTCATTATCGGCCAGTGCACAAGACCGCGTCCGCTACTACGGTTGGATCAACCACAAGACCGGATGTTATCGTTTATCGGCGGACGACGACCGTTTTACGAATCATTCGGACGATCCCAATACGATCATCCAAGGCGATCATACCATCGCTGCAAGAGACATCTTGATGGGAGAGGAGATCACCTTTGACTATCGTCTCCTACCGGGGCAGGATCACGTTCCAAATCGAGATTAAAACAAAAACAACTCGCTACGAAACAAGATAGACCCCAGCAATCATGACACCTACCAGGGCGATCTTGATGGGATAGTTTTCTTTTGCCTCTTCTTCTCCCAGCGTTCGTGTGATGACGTACAAGAAGAAAGAGAGACTAAACGTGTACGCGGGTATCGAGGCCTCGACGGCGGACACGAGACTTGGCCGACCAAAGTCGACCGCTAGTTGACTCGTCCCAATGGCGACCAGATTTGCGACTTCAATGACCGCCAAGACTTGGAGCGAAGGACGAATCTTCTGCCAATTCTGTCGAAAAACGGCTCGTGGTCTTGTCATGAACAAGGGTGCAATGCCCGTTACGCCCATTGCCAAACCAATGATGCAGAACGCTTGGTAAACCGGCATATAGTCAAAGACGATCTTCTGAACTTGAAAGTACACTACCTGAAGAAGTGCGCCAAAAAACATGAGCCAAAACGAAGTCCAACGTGATTCTAGGTTTCCGTCGAGCAGGCAAAAAGCCACCGAACTGGAGACCAGGACGGCCATGCCGGTATATTGCCACGGCGTCAGGATCTCGCTAAATATAAAGTAACTGGTAAACGGCAGAATGACCGGAATGAAGTTCCAATACGCCGCAACGATTCCCGATTCACTGATCGCTAACGCTTGAAAATAGAACGCTTGACTGACCATGAACGCAGCACCGCAAATCAGGCAAAGAGCAAGAGCACCCATAGAAACGGGTACAAACTCTGAGAACAATAACCCGATTGCAAATAATGGCAGAACCAGAAGCGTGGTAAAACCGCTGGTCACGATTCCGATCCACGGTCGGTCAAAAACCTCATTAACACAGTAAGAATCAAAGACGTGGACAATCGCCCAGAAGAACGGACTGATCAACGCGCAAATTAGCCATACAGGAAAATCCATGGGGCGCTCTAATTCTAAACTTGAATTGAAATCTGAAGATCGAGCAGCCCGGCATCACTGCCGCAGTCTCCTTGAATAAGCACTTCGAAACATGGTCCCTTTTTAATTCGCGTTGGGTGGATTGGCAAAAGCTTGTCTCCGTTGAAAGTAACGGTATCCTGCAGGCATTCTTCGCCACCAAGGTGGGCTATC
>JAEUIP010000309.1 GCA_016795075.1 Planctomycetaceae bacterium
GTTCCGGCAATTGACTCCTGACACCTTTACCAGACCCACCCCAAAATTAAGTAATGACAAAGCACTAGATAGCTCTGCGTCGCTGCGCGATTGGGCAGCGAAATAACTCCTTCACTGGCGGCGGTCGCTACGCGGACTACTTGATTCGTTGCCACTGCATGACCCAGTTTTCTTCCCAAGTCGCGCCATCGTCGTTCGAGACCGCTTGATACCAGCGGCAGGATTGGGGCGTGATCTGGTCCCAGACTCCTTTGACTTTGACCTGCTTGTCCCCGTCCATCCAGTTCGCAGTGAACGTACCGACTCCATCGACAAACACACCCGTTTGGCCGGGCGTTGTCAGAACACCAACTTTGCCATTGACCCAATGGTCGGACCACAGCTTCTGTTGGACATCCAAGAGGCGAATACCGATGCCGGAAAAATCCCGCGCCGGAATTCGCAACTCCTCGATGCTGCCGACTCCCCCGAGGACCGTCCAGCAGGTCGCTTCCCCCTCAAACTCATCCCACTCTTCAACGCCTGGTTTCCGCCTTCGATTCTGAATTTTCCATTTCCCGGCCAGAAAATCAAAATCGCCGGGCTTCCCCAGATGTTTCTGGTCGGTTCCGGTTTCTTGTGCTTCGATGTGATTCAATTCAAGACCTCCCAACAAAAGCCCCACACAGGTGATCAATATCGCGCGGCGTTCGACAAGATGGTCGTCCACGTTCTCATGATCAAGTTGAACTAGCATCGCTTTGCCTCCGTCGTCATTTCATCCTGCTCCATGTCCTCAACAAGGGCCCACTCTGTTGCGGGTCAACAACATCCCGAACAAACAGGCACGAGCGGAGCGGGGCTACTCCCTCTTGGGGCAAAATGCAAATTTGCGAACATGTTCCGTCTCCCGCTGTGCGACAGAGGTATAGACTATGAATTATCTGGAACCTGTAAAGTTCCAGTTTATGCAATTATTATAGTACCAGAGCCAGTAGGCCCAAACGCCGGATCGGTTGACTGGTCATGGTTCACGATATACTTGCGTTTGTACTTGAAGTTTCTGATTGCCTGCGCTTCGTCGTGGTGATTCAAGGTCGCCTTGGGGCCGAACCAGTACCAGCGAAACCTCTATGATTTGGAGTGCCCTTTCTAATGAAGCGAACAACGTGGCTGGCAATCGATCTGGATCGTACATCGACAACGAATTTGCAAAGCCAGTTGAGCGAACGACTGCGGCAAGCGATCCAATCCGGGAAGTTAACATCAGGAACCACGCTGCCCTCAACCCGAGAACTGGCGAGTGAATTGACGATCTCACGAAACACCGTGATTGCTGCTTACGACCGATTGTTGGGAGAAGGTTACCTCGAGTCCCGTCCCCGTTCGGGAATCCGGGTCAAGGAGGATATTCGTTCGTTTGGGTCTTCCACCGCGGCACGATCGTCGCAACCGATGAAGCGCGGCGCGACCGCAAAAAGATTCAAGTTTGATGTCCCGTTGCCGAAACCGTTTCGACCGTGCCAACCCGACGTGGAGTTGTTTCCGTTGGCTCATTGGAACCGCATGCGAAACCGAGTGCTCAAGAAATTTGGCTCAGGTCTGTTGCACTACCAATCGTCGTTTGCTTTGGGGTGGCCAGAACTTCGTCATGCCTTGGCAGAATATTTGAGGACCAATCGCGGGGTGCAATGCCAATGGCAAAACATCGCGATTACTTCGGGCTCACAACAAGCCTTGTTTCTCTTGGGACAACTACTCGCGACGCGTGGGCGCGTGGTCGGCTGCGAAGATCCAGGATACACCGGAGCCCGATCCGCCTTTGCTCATGCCGGTGCCAAGCTCCGTCCACTGGCGGTAGATGAAGCGGGCATTGTACCTCCGAAGCGTCGCGACCGATTGGACATCATTTATACAACACCATCACGACAGTTCCCCACCGGCGCTACACTTCCTGTGGCACGAAGGTTGGACCTTTTGGACTACATCCGACACACCGGCGCGTGGCTGATTGAAGATGACTATGATTCGGAGTTTCGCTACTCGCGTCCACCGTTACCAAGTTTGCATAGTTTGGACACGACGGGACAAGTCATCTACTTGGGAACGATGAGCAAAGTACTGTTGCCGACGTTGCGGATTGGCTACTTGGTATTGCCTGATTCATTAGCCTCTTCGTTGGAGGCGTTGCGTTTGGTGCTGGAAGATCATGGCCCGATGATCGACCAAGCAACTCTCGCGGAGTTTATCAACCAAGGTGGGTTCTATTCCCACATTCGTCGTTGCCGCAAAGCCTATTCCGCTCGATTGGAAGTCTTCGTACAAGCGACCAAGCAGTTAAAATTGCCGCTAGACTTCTTATTTACCGATGGAGGAATGAATCAAGCAGGGCTATTTCATGATCCGACCGTTGATGACCGTGCTGTCTCGATGGCCCTAGCCGCGGCAGGTCTTGATATTCCTCCACTATCGCAATACCGGCACAAAAACACACCAGGCCATCCCGGACTTGTGTTTGGGTTTACCGCCTATACGGCGCCCGCCATTCGGACCGCGTTGAAAACCGTCGCTCAAGTATTCACGGGACTTGAACTATTGCCGGGCGCCCACTAACGAACTGATCTACGCAATGTTCCGTTTTTCTAGGAACTGGAGTACGATTTCGCATGTCCAAGCCAGGTTCCGTGGGAGCAACAAGTAACCACTTCGATCCTTGAAGCCGGTGAATTTGCGACCGTTACCCGGAACCGCCTCGCCAATGACCATTTATCGATCCAAACTTGTGGAGCCGTCCGGATGTTGCTTCTGAATCGCGCGATCGTTTGTTTTACCAGCTGCTGCTTGTCCGTAGGCGGATTGTCCCTAGGCCAATGGTGCGGGGAACAACCACACGAGTATTCTTGGGTTCGCGCTACGGAAGACGACCGTACAGAATCAACACAGGAATCAACACAGGACGACCCGGCGAGCCAATCGATTGTCGTCACCGAACTCTTGGCCAAGGTCAAAAGCAGTATCGACTTCAGCGGCTCCGGCGGAGAAGTTGGTTCGACCTACCATGCCATGCATGTCATCTACTACCGATTTAATACCGATAGTCGTCAAGAGTTTCGGTTCGAGCGAAATGATACGTTGGTTCCGGCAATCCTTCGCTCGGCGGGGTATCGCTCGGAACCGTCTCAACCGGTGGGTGATATCCCGTACGAGTTTTTCCCGTACGAAGTGGCCTGGATCTTGGGAGAATTCTGCCACGGCGAATCGTTGGAGTTGATTCGAACCGTGGCCGAATCAACTTCCCAGCACCCGATGGTGCGTTTGGCTTGTGTCTTGGCTCTGAAGCGGATGGGACATTCGGTCGACGTCGCCAATTTCATCGACTTGGTGCGAGCGGAAAACGACCGAGAGCGAAAGATCATTGGAATCCTTCTCATGCGTTGGTTTGGTGGCGACGCCAAAAGCGAGTTGCTAAACTACATGAGTCATCCCGATGTCGAAATTGCCACGGCGGCAGCTTGCGCGTTGAAGGACATCAAGCCCGACGAAGCCGTAGCAAAATTCGCCGATCTGTTGGAACGAGAAGATTTCCCGTCTTTGGTTTTGCTCTTAGGAACCTTAGCGGAATACAAACAGCAATCAGCGCGAGATTTGTTCGAGAAACTTCTGCAAAATTCTTTGAACGGTGTTCGGCACACGCCCCATTTGGACCGCATTATTGACGCGAGCGCCAACGCATGGGGAATCAACCAAGCGAGATACCGGACATCCAATTCGGACAGTAATGAACTCCAAGGAAAACGCGTCTTGGAACTCATGGGGCAACTGAGAATTCGTCAAGCGGAGTACAAGCTGAAGCTCGAAGGCCAACTCGAAAGCTGCCGAACACAGCTACGTGTCGCCGAAGCGATCGCGAAGATTCGTCGCCAAGAATTCAAACGACTTCTGTTGCTACAAAGCGAAGAGATTATCGAAAGCGACGTTAGTCAACGAGCGGAAGCTCAGTTGGATGTTGCGACGCAAGAGGTCCTTGATGCGAGGCAAAAATTGTTGGAAATTGAAACACGATTTGGGGAACTGGATCGGCAGATTCCAAGCTTTGACTGAAGGAACGGATTGAATTCATGAAATCTGGCGAATACTCAAGCGCCGCAACAGAAATTGTGTTGGTCAACCCCAAGGCGGGATCATTTTCTTCCCAGCGACATCGTCGACGCTGGCAAGACCTGTTGGCGCGCGAGGCGCTCGTGATTTGTCCGAAGAGTCGGGACGAAACCGAGGCACTGGCGGCTCGCGCCAGCGCCGATGGTGTCCCTCGACTACTCGTCGTGGGCGGCGACGGAACATTGCATCATGCGATCAACGGGATCCTAAGCCACGACATTTTCTTTAGCTTGCATTGGCCAAAACCCACTATTTCCGTGAGGCCCTTACTTTGGCGAACTTTGACACTCGGAGAACGATTCAAAATCAAACTGGAACGAAGGATAAGTGACTCATGGCATCCTGCGATTAAGAAATCTTTCCGTGTCTGGTGGTGAAGCGGTAATCCATGAAATGATCACCTCTCCGTCAATCAAGGAACGAATCATGAAGACATTGCCGACGATTGCCGCCTTGCTCACTCTTGTAGTTTGGTTCGGAATCGCGATTTGGCTAGGTATTTGGCCAGAAGCCCTGTTATCGGCCTTTGGAGTTCAGGAGTACCATGCTCCGATAGAAACGGAGATTCGAGCGTTTTACGGCGGTGTGCAGTTCGGAATTGCAACTGTCATTTTTGTGCTTTGGCGGCGAGGCAATCGTTTCGCGGCGCTGCTGGTTGGTGGGTTGAAGCTGTTTTTTTTCGGCTCTGGGTCGAATGTTGGGAATCGCCGTGGATGGTTTGTCGTGGCTTCACGCATGCTTGGAGATGGTCGAGTATTCGGGCATGGTATTCTGTTTCGTAGCAATCCAATTTCTTGCCAAACTACCTTGACAATCAAAATGCCGTACAATGAGTCCGGATGGGACGGCGGGTGAGCCAAACTTTCGAGACGTATACCGATGATAGAACGTGACTCGCAAAGGCACGCAGAGCTGCTTCAACTTCTCAACGCGGCGCGGGCGGGAGATGCTCATTCGAAAAATGAGATTTGCCTGCAAGTTCAGGGCTACTTGTTGGCTTTGGTCCAAAGTGAGCATCCCGGTGGATTGTTGGGAAAGCTCAATCCTTCCGACATTGTTCAACAATCGATGACTCGAATGGTGGTGGGGCTAGCCGATTTTCGCGGCGAGTCGTTACCTGAGTTCTATGGGTGGCTGCGGATCATTTTGGCAAACGAGATCCGGAATACAACCCGAGACTGGAAGCGTGAATGTCGCGACTTTCAGCGTGAGGTATCGATTCAAGAAGCGCCTAGTGTCGAGTCGACGGGATTGGTGGATCGATGCCAAACACCAAGTGAATTAGCGTTGGCCAATGAAAAACTAGCCCGCTTCTATCATGCCCTGGCACAATTACCGGAAGATTATCAACGGGTGATTCAACTTCGAAGCCTGGACGAATTACCTTTCAAAGATGTCGGTAAGGTAATGGGAAAGTCGGAAGGCGCTGTTACGAAGCTCTGGTACCGAGCAATGGTTCGTTTTCAAGAAGAGCTGGACAAACTAGCGGATTCCATGGGATTGTGACCCCACCCCGTGGGCCCTATTCGGGTATCGACCCGGTCCTTGAATTCAGTATGGGATGATCGACCAGTTCTGTCACCAATTCCGAATGCGAACGCCACTGTTCCGAAGTAATCCAGCCGCGCTGAATACCCTCGGCGATCCATTTTGCGGCTTGGTTACGAATTTCGTCGTATTGCGAAGTGGCCTCAAGTTGCCTCTGTTTCATCGAAGTCAAAATCGAGATTAGCGACTTGGTAGCGGGGAGAACATTGGGGCGAGTTGTGCCACGGTGCGACGGCATCTGGAGGCGGTGAATTTCATGGCATACCTTAATCGCCTCCGAATACTCCCCGGCTTCGGCCAACAGTGTGACCCAATTCGATTTCCTTTCCGACCATCGGATGGCGATCGAACTCTTCTCTTGAGGATGTAGCCTTAGGTCGAGAACTTGCGACATTTTCGTTTCAACCTTTCGCAACGTTTTTCTATAGTTCGCGACATCACGTTGTTTGCCGAGGATCGACAAATGCAGATTGACCGCTTTGGCCAAAGCAACAGCAGCGTGAACGTTTTGGGGTTGTTCATCAAATAGTTGTTCTGCTTGCACGACAACGCTTCTTGCTGATTCAGCGGCTGCAGAAACTTCATTCAACCGATAAAAAGTCGAGTTAAGCATCGTCTGGGCGTTGATTTCCTGTACCTTATGCCGAGGCAGTTTTCGTAGGTGTGAAAACTGTATCTGAGTCGCCGCACGAGAGTGTGTTTGGGCACCTCGAAGGTCACCTTCCAGCAAACAAATGTGGGCCATCCATAGATAAGCCGCCTGAAGTTCTAG